>NZ_ATUH01000005.1 GCF_000420105.1 Metamycoplasma orale ATCC 23714 | reverse complement strand
AAAATTTATTATTCATTCAGATCACGGCATTCAATATTCTTCTCAAGAATTTGTAAGTTTTATTAATTCTATTAATGGCGTTATATCAATGTCAAGAATAGGAAACTCACTGGATAATCGAGAAATTGAATATTTCTTTTCTATATTAAAAACTGAAATTTTTCCGAACTTCTATCAAACCGTTAAAACACTTACTTTTATTGAATTAAAAAATAAAATAAAAGAATTTATAGATTGGTATAATAATGAGAGATTTTTAAAAAAATTTAATTTAAAAACACCCCAAGAATTATGGGATGTTTACAACAACAAAAATTTTACAATTTAGTCCAAAATTTTTGTCCTAGTTTAAAATGAGTCCTTTTTTGTTTTAAAAAATTATTCTAAATGCTATTCAATTAAATCCGTTGAATGCTCAAATGATAAGAATGATAAAGACTTATCTTGTGCGCAAAGTCTAAATATATTTTCAATTAACTTAACTTTTTTATTATATGTTTCTTCATCTTTAGCATGAATTATAAATTTAGTATTACGTTCTAATTTTCGCTTAGGATTAATTCGCTTAATAAAGTTTTCCATCATACTAAAAGGCATAGTGGTATGGTAATCGGGTTCAAAATGTCCAAATGTTCCTTCAAAAGTGCTTGGAATATGGATAATTTGATCTTTATATTCATCGCGTGGCGCAAATGAAATACTTAAAAATGGTATGTAACGTATTCCTTCTTTAAATACAATTTCTTTGCTATTATAAAATTGTGTAAATTCTTGATTATTTTCTAATTCAAAATTATATAGTTTAGAGATAAATACTTTACCATTAAAACCACTAAATAAGGATAATTTATTATTTGATATAGATCTGTTATATCATTCATCTAAATCTAGCTCAGTTTTTCCATTAACTGTTTCTAAAAATGGAGAAGCAAAATTAATACTTATTTTTTTAATACTATCAGGAATAATTACTTCCTTTAGAAATGGAAATGCGCCAGCTGGTTTGCTATTAATGCCTAAAGCAACAGTTTCATCTGCATCTAATAGTACGTCATTAGCAAACACTAATTTTTCACATGCTGATCAGAACTTTTCAAGGCCATTGATTTTTCTTGCAAAACTATCAGTAATATATAGTTCTTTACCAAAAGAAGCAAAAGTATTTATATTAGCACCTTTTTGAATTCATTCATCATTATTTAATGTAGAACTACCATTTACAGTATCATAAAGTTTATAAAGGATTTTTTCGTCATTATTAGAAAAAGATAAATTAATTGTAATTTTTGTAAGTGAAGTAGGTAAAATTATATTTCTTAATCTTGGAATATGCCCATCACTAAATTTGTTTGCAATAATATCTTTAGTAAGTTCGGTAATGCCTTCTGCAAATTCTATTTCAGAGAAATAAAAATCTTCAAAGCATTTTATATCAGCCCCACCAGGGTTTGTTCTGAATTGAGACAATGCCGAATTAGATATAAACAATTTACCACCAAAACCATTAAATGCACTAGGATGTATATCATTGCCTGGTTTAAGTCAATCATCTAGATTCAATATAGTTTTTCCATTTATTGTGCTAATTCCGTCAATTAAACTAGATGAACCAAAAGCTTTTTTACCTATATTTTTAACTGATTCAGGTATTACTAAATTTTGAATTTTACTATTGAAAAATGCTTTTTCGCCTATAGTAGTTAAAGTATTTGGCAATTCTAACTCTTCTAAAGTATCACAAGAAGGATCTAAGAAATTAGCAGGTATTTGTGTTACACCATTTTCAAATTTTATTGAACGGACATATTTAAGTCTTGGAGTAGAAGTGGTAGGGTTATTTGAAAAAATAATTTTACCAGCAAATAATTGAAGTAAATATCCAGGAACTTCTGAAGCATTAATAGTTGTTTTTCCATTAATGCTTAATATTTTATTTTTTGAGCCACTTAAATTAATACCATGATTTGTTAAAGTGGTTGGATATGTAATATGTTCTAAATTAGGACAATCATTTAATGCATCATTTTCTAAAGTAGTTATACCCGAATTAATAACTAATGTTGAAAATAGTTTGTGATTAAAGTAGTTTGCAGGTATTTTATTAGCATTAAATGTATTAGTAGTTGCAATAACTTTACCCTTAAATAAACCAAAAACAAATTGTTTATTGGTAATATTATTTCAATCACCTAAACTTAATTCATTTTTTCCATTAATAGTGTTAATTCCTAAATCTTTAACATTTGAAGCTTCTTCAGTATAACCAAAAGCATCTATACCAATATTTTGTAAGTTTGTAATGTGTCTAAAATCAAGTTCTTTTAAATTAGCATTTAAAAAGGCCATTGTTCCAATGTGAGTTAATGAACTAGGTAATGTAACTTTAGTTAATAAATAACTATTTTTTAAAAATGATTCGGGAATTATTTTATATCCTTCACCAAAATGAATTTCTGAAAAACTACTATTTTCAAACATATGATTAGTTAAAGTAAAGCTTGGATTTAAATAGGTTAAATTTAATTTGATATTAAACTTCTTAAATATTTTAATTAAAGATGG
Source organism: Metamycoplasma orale ATCC 23714 (assembly GCF_000420105.1). Classification (GTDB taxonomy): domain Bacteria; phylum Bacillota_I; class Bacilli_A; order Mycoplasmatales; family Metamycoplasmataceae; genus Metamycoplasma; species Metamycoplasma orale. The sequence continues at coordinate 42,213 of NZ_ATUH01000005.1, read as the reverse complement.
GCTTTTTAATTCATTAAGTGATAAATTATCTTTGTCATTTAATGAAGTAAAATTACTTGAGGTATCTCTATTGTTAAAATATTCTAAATCACATGAATCTAATAAATTCAAAGGAAGAGATAAATTTAATTTTCCTGTGTTTTTATCAGAAATAATATTATTAATTGAATTTTCGCCTAATATTTCTCTTAATTTTGTATTAGAAAAATCTAATGAAGCACAATTATTAATTGAACTAAAAGAATTATCAATTGTTTCTAGAAGAGAACCATTAGAAAAACTTATTGTATTATTTCCATAAAGATGTATATTATGAAATGAGTTAATAATTTTTTTAACGCTTGTTGGAAACTTAATTTCTTTTACAGATGTTTGATGAAGGCTTAGATTAGTCAACCCAAATTTTTGAAAACTTTTTCAACCTATATTTTTAATTATTTGAGTACCTTCTTCAAATTCTACAGAGTTTGCAACCAAAGAAGATTGTTGCAATATATCATAATCAAAATCATTAGAAAATACAATTTTATTATTAAATGCAGATATTAGCGTTTTTAAATTATTTACTGACAAAGTCTTCCATTCATTAGTAGTCAATATATTTTTACCATTAATCATGCCTAATTGTGTAAATGCATTTTTACCAATAGACGTAGTAGGAGTAATAGAATTACTAATTAAATTTATACATTGATTATTAAATGCTTCATAAACAAAACCTTGAACTTCATCATGAGTTTTTATGTTTAGTGGTCTATTTCTATCAAGCATAAATTCAGGAGTGATTCCTTTTATATACTCAATTCCCTTACCATATTCAACAAGTTCCAAATTACGATATGGAAGGACTAAATCACCATGTGTATTAGTGCAGAAAAACTTATATCATTCTTCCAATGATGCAATTTTATAATTCATACCATTTACCCATGAAACATCGCCAATATAGTCATATAAAGATTTAGGTATGAAAATATTTCTTAAGACAAATCTTGAAGCAAGCAAACCTTTAGCATAAAAGAATTTAGGAAGTATTGTATCTTCATGCATGCTAATATTTGTAATATTAGCACATCCTGCAAAAACATTATCATTTTTAATATCGGCAACTGCACTAATATTTAGTTTTGTAAAATCATTATTAGCAAAAGCTTCATCTCAAATTTCTAAATTTTTTGAGGTGCCAAAATCAATACCTTTTGAAAGACCACAATTTTCAAAAGCTTTAGCATCAATTTTTCTTAGTGATTTAGGCAATGTAAGTTTTTCTAATTTAACATTTTTAAAAGCACTATTTTTAATTTCTTGTAGCCCTTCTCTTAATTCAAGTTCTTTTAAAGAAGTATTATTTTCAAATAATGAACGATCAACAATTTTTAAATTGCTTAATACTAATTTTTTAATATTGTATGTAGCTAATACTTCTTTACCTAATTTATTAACTAAATCATTAACAATAAATTCTTCTACTTGTATATCTTTTATTGAATCACTTGTAATCTTTTCAGCTTTAGATAAATCTAATTTTTTAAGTGCCTTAGAATTAGCAATAATATTAGCACCAATTGTTTGGACATTATTTAGTACAAATGTTTCAAGTGTAGTAATATTAGCAAAAGCATTTCTACCCAATTTATTTAAACTATTAGGAGTAACTACATTTATTAATTTGGAATTTTCAAAAGCTTTTTCACCAATTTCTACTAATTGATCATTAAAAATAATTTGGCTAATTGAACTATTTTGAAAGGCTTCATCATCTATTTTAAGAACTTTAGTACCTAATTTTAATGATTTTAATGAAGTTAAATCATTAAATACACCCTTTTCAACATTTTCAAATTGGTTAGATAACAAAACATTTTCTATTTTAGAATTATTTAAAGCATCTTTACCGATATAAGATATTTTAGTATCACTTAAATCTAAGGTTTTAACACTACTATTATTTTTAAATGCATTATATGAAATTGTAGAAACTCTTAAAAGTTCTGCTTTTGTTAAAGTAGCCTTATTAAACATAGCTAAATATTCAGCTTTAGAAGCATTAACTACATTATTATCTTCTTTTCTTCCAAATTGAAATGCGGTATTATCACTAGCTAATTTAGGAAAATCATCTAAACTTAAAATCGAAATAGAATCAGGATTTTCAAATGTGATTTTTTTTAAGCTTGTCATCCCCGAAAAAGCTTCATAACCAATTTTATTAAGTACACAATCTTTTTCAAAAATAATTTCTTCAATGTACTTAAAATCTTTAAAAGCTCCAGCGCCTATTTCTTTAATTTTGCCTGTAATTCTTAATTTATTAATTTTTGGTTTATTTTTAAATTCATTAACATTCTCTGAAGTTATAACTTTATCTGCATTTTGCAAAATAGCATCAAATTTAATTTGTTCTTCGTTTTCAAATTGAGGGTTAACTTTTGGTACATTTTTTAACATACCTTCAATAACAACACCTGCTACTAATTGAACAGAAAAAATAGATATCAAAGGAATAGACATTATTTTAACTAATTTCAATTTACTTGTATCTTTATCTGATAGTATTGCAGATTTATTTTTTTTAAGTTTTTTATTATTAGTGTGATCTATATTAGCAATATCTTTAGAAACATCTTCTGAATTGCTTTTAATTTCATCTTTTTTAATTTCTTTACTTGCTTTCATATAATTTTCCTTTAAGTCTAAATATTGTTTTAATTTTAGTATATAAAATACTAATAAATCTTATATATTATTATTTAATTAAATCCGTAGAATGTTCAAATGACAAGAACGATAATGATTTATCTCTTGCACAAATTTGGAATAATTTTCTAATTTGATCAACTTTTTTATTATAAGTTTCATCATCTTTTGCATGAATTATAAATTTAGTATAACGTTCATCATCATACCCATTGAATTTTTTACTAAAAATGTTTGCTGGATAAAAATAATTAAGTCAATTATCTTCTAAAAATTCTAATGTGCTAGGTATATGAATAATTTGTTCTTGATACTCTCTTCTTGCACCAAATGAAATACTTAAAAATGGTAGGTATTGTATTCCTTCTTTAAAAACAATTTCTTTACTGTTGACAAAATAAGCAAAATCAGATATATTTTGAAGAGCTTCTGCTTGATTTTTAGAAATAATAACTTTATTATTAAAACCACTAAAAACTGAAAATATTTCTTCAGGTTTATTAATGATTCCTTTTGTTTGTCAATAATCTAAATCTAATTCGGTTTTACCATTTATTTTTTCTAAAAATTTTGAAGAGAAATTGCCTCTAATTTGCTTAATATTTTCAGGCAAAATTAATTCTTTTAAGTATGGAAAAGCTGATTCTCTTTCAGATTTCCCTCTAAACGATATATATTCTATATCATCAGAAAATCTTAATGTTTCACAAGCAAAACTTATTTTTACATCGTATTTTCTAAACTTGTTATTAAGTGCACTTGAAACAACTAGTTCTTTGCCAAAAGATGAAAAAGTATCGATGCCTACGTCTTTATTAAATCAATCATCATAATTTAAAGTTGAATTACCATTAATAGTATCAAAAACTTTTAAATTGCCAAAATAGCCCAAAAAACTATCTTGGGGTGAAAAATGAAGATTTATATTTATTTTTTGAAGTGATGTTGGTAATATTATATTTTTTAACCTTGGATTAAAATATGTGTTAGGATATATATTATTAAATATATTTTTAGTAATTTCTGTTATGCCTTCTTGAAATTCAATTTCAGAAAATAAAAATTTATAAAAACTTTTATTCGGAATCTTAGATAATGCATTTTCGGAAATTATTACTTTTCCACCAAATCCGTTAAATGCACTTGGTTTGACATCATAATCAGGCTTTAACCAATCATCAAAATTTAATTCTGTTTTACCATTAATTGTTTCTATTCCATTTTCTAAACTTGAAGAGCCAAACGCAAAATAACCAATGCTTTTAACTGAAGATGGTAAAACTAAATTCCTAATTCTTGAATTTTCAAATGCATTGTCCCCAATTTTAATAAGAGTATTAGGAAAAACTACTTCAGATAATTCATTAGTATTAAAAGAAGTTGGACCAAAATTTTTAGGTATTTCAGTAACACCAGGTTCAAATACTAGCGAAGTTACATGATTAAGCATTAAGTTTTCAGGAGGATTATTTGAAAACACTATTTTTCCCGCAAATGCTCTAAGTAATTCTCTCGGAATATTATTAGCATTAATTTCATTTTTACCATTAATTGTTAAAATTTTATTTGCATATGTGCTAAAGTTTTCGCCATCTTCACCATAATTTATTATTGTATTGGGAAGTGTAATATGTCTTACATTAGCCATATATTCTACAGCTTTATTTTCTAATTCTCTAATGCCTGATTCTAAAATCAATTCAGAAAACAAATTAGAAAAAAAGTATTTTGTAGGAATTTTATTATTTTCAAAAGTGCTAGCAGATGCAGTAACTTTCCCTAAAAATAAACCAAACACAAATTTTTTATTAGTAATAGCATTTCATTCACTTAAACTTAATTCTGCTTTCCCATTAATTGTATCAATTCCATATTTGCCTTGTCAACCTTCGTTATATTTAGTAAAACCAAATGCATTTTCACCAATGCTTTGCAAATGAGTAATATGTCTAAAATCAAGATCTTTTATTTTTGTATTTACAAAAGCATTTGATCCAATATGAGTAAGAGTAGTAGGTAATGTAAGCTTAGTTATTTCACTATTAAATAAAAATTTATCAGGAATAGTTGCATATCCTTCATCAAACACAACTTCAGTAAACTTACTATTTTCTAACATATTATTAGTCATGGTAAATTCTGCAATATATGATAAATTTAATTTAATTTTAAATTGTATAAATGCTTTAATTAATGCAGGGTTTTTTAATTCGTTAAGATTTAATACATCTTTATTATTTAAAGATGTGAACTCAGAAGATTCATTAGTATCGGAATTAAAGTATGTATGATCATATGAATCTAATAAATTTAACGGCAATGATAAATTTAATTGTTTTGTTTGCTTATTAGCTTTTATTTTATTAAAGGAATCACTTCCAATTATTTCATGTAATTTAGTTTTAGAAAAATCTAGCGAAGTACAGTTAGTTATATTATTAAATGAATTTTCAATTGTTTCTAAAAGGCTACCTTCAGAAAATGCTAATTCTGTATTATTATCACATCTAAAATTAGCAAATGAATTAACAATTTTTTTAACGCTATTAGGTATTATTATTTTTTTAACTGTTGGTTTAGAATCATATAAATCATCTAAGCCAAATTTGAAATTTTCTGCTCATTTAATATTATTAATAGTTTCAATACCATTTTCAAATTCAACACTATTAGCAACTAAAGCAGTTGTACTAATACTATCAAAGGCAAAGTCATTTGAAAATAATATTTTTCCCGAATAAGAATTTAATAATTTTTGAAAACTTTCAATATTCATTTCTTTAAATTCACTAGTAATTAATGTATCTTTACCATTTATCATACCTAATCTAGTAAAAGCATTATCACCAATAATAGTTTTTGAATTAATTGAATCACTAACTATATTTATATTTTGATTAGCAAAAGCATTTGTTGAAAATCCTTTAATAGTGTCATTAATTTTTATATTAATTACTCTATATTTATTAAACATATGTTCAGGTGTAATGCTTTTAATATATTTAACACCTTTACCATATTCAATAAAATCAATATTTTTATAAGGGAGTTTATATGAATCTGTTGTAGAATCTTTTAGACAGAAAAAACTGTATCAAGATTCATCAAAAGATTGATCCCTTTGCGTTAAACTATCATTTCAAATAGTTTCTGAAATATTTTGATATAAAGATTTTGGTACAAATATCTTTTTTAAAGTATATCTAGATGCTAATAATCCTTTTGAATAAAATGTTGTAGAAATTTTTACATCTTCATGCATGGTAACATTTTGAATATTAGCACAACCTTCAAATACATTATCATTTCTAATTTCAGCAATTGCACTAATATTTAAATTAATAAAATTATTATTTTGAAATGCTTTATCTCCAATAAATAAATTTTGCGATAAACCAAAATCAATACCTTCTTCTAATCCACAATTAGCAAATGCTTCACTATCAATTGTTTTTAATGAATTAGGTAATGTAAGTTTAGATAATTTAACATTTTTAAAAGCTTTTTCTTTTATATCTGACAAGCCTTCTTTTAACTCAACTTCTCTTAAAGTTGTATTATTTTCGAATAAAGAACTGCTAATTGATTTAACATCTTTTAATACTAACTTTTTAATATTAAAAGTTGATAATATATCACTACCTAATTCATTTACTAAATTATTTATTATTAATTCTTCAACTTCAATGTCACTAACAATATCAATTGAAGCTTTTTTAGTTTTAGATATATCTAATTTTTTAAGTGCTTTAGAATTAGAAATAATATTTATTCCAATAGTTTCTACATCGTTTAAAACAAAAGTTTCAAGTGTTGTAATATTAGCAAAAGCATATCTACCTAAAGTCTTTAAACTCTCAGGCATAACAACATTTATAAGTTTAGTATTTTCAAAAGCACTTTCACCAATTTCTAATAAATTATTACCAAAAGTAATTTCAGAAATGGAACTATCTTTAAAAGCTTCGTCCGATATAACTTTAACTCCTAAGCCTGTATCTAATGATTGTAATGAAGTTAAACCATCAAATATACCTTTTTCAATTTTTTCAAAATTGTTAGATAACAAAACATTTCTAATTTTTGAATTTTTAAAAGCATCTCTACTAATATTTGAAATTCTAGTATCAGTTAAATCTAGAGTTTTAACAGTACTATTATTTGCAAATGCATTATAAGAAATTGTAGAAACTCTTTCAAGTTCTGCTTTTGTTAAAGTAGCCTTATTAAACATAGCTAAATAATCAGCTTTAGAAGCATTAACAATATTTTTATCTTCATTTCTTCCAAATTGAAATGCAGTGTCATCATTAGCTAAATTAGTAAATTCGTCTAAATTTAAAATTGAAATAGAATTAGGATTTTCAAATGTAATTTTTTTAACTCCTACCATTCCTAAAAATGCTTGATAGCCAATGCTTTTAAGATCACAATCTTTTTCAAAAATAATTTCTTCAATGTGTTTAAAATCTTTGAATGCTTCTTCGCCAATATGTTTAATATTGCCAGAAATTCTTAATTTATTAATTTTAGGTTCGTTTTTAAACCTTAAAATGTTATTTGATTCAATAGTGTCCCCTATTTTTCTCATAATAGTATCAAATTCTAATTGTTCTTTACTATCATAAGTGGGAGTAATTTTAGGTGTTTTTGATTGCAATAGTCCTTCAATAGCAATACCCGCAACAATTTGCACAGAAAAAATAGATATCAAAGGAATTGACATTATTTTAACTAATTTTAATTTGTTAACATCTTTATTTAATGATGTTTTAGATTTACTTTTTAATAAATCATCAATGTTGTAATTGTCAACCTCTCTTTGAATACTTTTTTCAAATTTTTCGTCTTCCTTGCTTGCTTTGAGTTCGCCCTCGTATTTTTTAAGTTCTTTAGATTCTGCCATGATGTTTCCCTTCATTAAATAATATTTTATGAGCCTAAAAGTGCTAATAAATATTACATATTATACATTATTAAATAGATTAATATTTATAATGAGGACAATGAAATTCTAAAATGCACTAAAAATTTAACAATAATAAAAATGAAAGCATATTTTTGCTTTCATTTTCGTAAGTAGAAATTAATTATTTACTAGTTTTTTAAATTTTTCAGTAGCGTCAACTAAAGCTTCTGCTATACCTTTTTCTTTAGATGAATGCCCTGCGGCATTAATAAAATTGAGTTCACAATTATTTAATTGTTTTGATAATAAATATGCTCCTAAGGGACGACAATCCATGTCGTATCTTCCATGAATAATAATTGTTTTGATGTCTTTAATTTTATATGCATTGTTTAAAATGTAATTATCATCATCTAAAAAATTATGATTTACAAAATAATGATTTTCTAATCTTGCCAATTCTAAATTAGCTTTTGTATCTTGTAAATATTTTTCTAATTCTAGAAGGGGATTTAATGTTATTAAACTAAGTTCTCATTTTGCCCAGTGATATGCAGCTTTTAATGCAATATTTTGATCAGAAGAATTTAAATATTTATGATAAGCTTGGATTAAATTTGCTTGTTTATTTTTAGGAATAAAGTTTTTAAATTCATCATATAACTCAGGAAAATAGTTTGAAGCTCCATCTTGATATAAATAATGATTATCTTCGTCTCTAGCTAAATAAATTCCACGTAAAATTAATCCGCTTACATTTTGTGGATAATTTATTGCATAAATTAAGCTTAAGGCTGACCCTCAAGAACCACCAAATAAAATTCATTTATCGATGTTAAGGTATTTTCTTAGTTTTTCCATATCACTAACTAAGTCTCAAGTTGTGTTTTCCTTAATTTCAGCACTTGGTATACTTTTACCGCACCCTCTTTGATCAAATAAAATAACATGATAATGCTTGGGGTCAAAATATTGACGACTTTTTTCATCGAAACCACCACCAGGGCCACCATGCACAAATAAAATAGGTATACCTTTTTTATTACCAACTTCTTCAAAATAAATTGAATGTAAATCACTAACCTTTAATAATCCTTTATTAAAAGGTTCTACTATTTCATATAATTCCATAATTTGTTCCTCTACAAATTTATTCTGATTCAGTTGAATTAAAATAAATTTGATTTAATGATAATTTGTTTTCTTGTAAATCAAGTATATCAATATTATTATCTTTTGCTATTTGATATATTTTGATTTTTTCTTCAATATTATTTAATTTAATTAAAATTGAATTTTTAGTTTCAAATATATTAAATTTTAATAGTTCCAATTTCTTAAACAATAAAGCATTATTAGTTGAATTAATTTTATAATTAAATTCTTTATTTCTAATTTTTTCCGAAATTTTACCACTGTCTTTAACTTTACCATTTTCTAAAACTGTAAATGAATCAATATACTTTTCAAGTTCTGCAAGAATATGTGATGACATCAAAATAGTTTTACCTTGTTTGTGCAATTTTGAAATTGCTTCATAAAACTCAATTCTAGCTGAAGGATCTAAGTTAGCAGCCGGTTCATCCATAATTAAAATATCAGGATCATTTAACATTGCTTGCATTAATAATATTTTTTTCTTTTGGCCAGATGAAAGCTTTTCGGCTGACTTATTAAATTCCTTAGAAGAAAAACCATATTGAATCATTAAACTATTAACTTTTTCTTTAGCTTCTTTTGTGGATAATTTGGATAATTTTGCAAAATAATATAAGTATTCAAAAATAGTTAAATTCTTGGGAAAAACAGAAATTTCAGGAATATATCCAATTCTATCTTTTGATTTTTTATTAATTGAATCTATTCCATTAATAAAAATCTTCCCATATCCATCTTTGTAATAATTTAAAATCATTCTAATAGTTGTAGTTTTACCTGCTCCATTATTTCCTATAAAACCATGAAATTCACCTTTTTTAACTTCAAAAGAAATATCATCTAAAGCTCTAAAAGGTTGCCCTAAAGTATTTTGAAAAATTTTTGTTACATGTTGAATTGAAATAGCAATATCATCTTTAGCTTTTTCTATTTGTTTTTCAACTTCTAAAGCTTTTTTCTTATATTCATTATTAACTTTGTAATTATCCACAATTTTGTTAATGATATTTGACTTAGATTTATTGCTATTTGATGAATCTTCGGTTCTAATTTCGTTTTTATTTTTTACCATGATTAGTCCTTTAAATTATGAATAATTATTTTTTCTTGAATATATAATACTACCGACTACTAAAAGTAGCGTTGCAAAAGTTATTTGAGATAATATACTTGCATATCATTTTATAGTACGTTTTGTTCCAAATTCAATTATATTATTATTATTTAATTCAATAATTTTTAAACCTGATAAAGAATTTAAAATATTAACTTTTGATTTAAAATCATTAATATTAAAGTTTTGAATTAATGAACCATTATTGTTTTTGATCATTTTGGCTAGTAAATACATAATTGCTGTTGATTTAATCATATTATATTTAACAACTAAGTTGGTAAATATAGGGTTATCTTTTAATTGATTCATTTGTGTTTGATTGTACTTGGCTAAATTTTCTTTAGAATATTCAGGTTGTTCAAACACAACTTTTTCGATAGCAAAATTTTTAATTATTTCAAATACATCATTATCATTTCCAAGACCTTCAAGTAAATTAAGAATATTACCTTTTGAAATTACTGGAAAAGTTAAATTGAAAATTGCCTTTTTATCTTCATACAATTTGTCTAATTTGTTAATTAAATAATTGTATATTTCGTCAAACCCTGTTTTACGTTCATTTGTCATTGATTGTTCATTACTGTTTGATAAAAATTCAGACAAATCATCAAAAATTGAATCAGACCCTTTTTTGGGTGTAGCAATTGTACTTAAAATAGAAATATTAAAAGTTAAACCAAAATATGAAGTAATATCATTACCGCTAATGTCTTTGTCTACTAATTTAAATACAAATTTATTATCATTTAAATCATTATTAAATTTATCTTCATTGTATTCAAATTTTTTAACAGTCATAAATTCTTGTGAAATACCATTTTTTCTCTCAACAGTAAAAAATAATGAATTGAAATAAGAAGTTGCATCTAATCAAAATATTTTGTTATATAAAGTTTGGTTTGAATTATGCACAATTTTGCTAAAAGTTTCTTTAGTTGAAAACTTGTTTTCAATAGGAAAAGAAAAAACATTTACATCTAAAGGGTTACCAATAAAACTTCTAATGTATTTTTTATCTTTTTCTGAAATATTTTCTTTTAGAACTGTAGCATTTTTTAATTTTGCAATTGGAGAAATTAAATTAATTTTTGTTTTTGCAGGCGAAGAAATGAAAAATAAAATCATAATAATAATCATTGGAATTCAACCAGCTATAAATTGGTATGCTTTGGATTGAACAAAATTATGTCCAATAGCACCTATACCTATAGAAATTATGGCTATTAAAGCAGAAGCTAAAAAATAAACTAATCATGATAAAAATTTATCTTTAACTGCTAAAGTTGGTATTAAAAAGGTCCCAATTAAATATCCGACGCTTGTAATAAATATTTGTGAAGTAACACAAATTATAGAAGCAAAAATAGTTGCTCAATATATTTCCATTCTAGTTATCGGTTTAGATTGCATTACATAATAAATGCCTTCTTCTTTATATTTATAAAACAAAGTTTGCGCTGCAAAAGCTGAAGTCATAAATGCAGAGCAAGTTCCGAACATAACCATAAATGATCTAAACATTGCTGGGGCTTCTGAACTATTTATTAATTTGCCTGAAGGATCAGCAACTTTTAATGATATATATAAAGCTACAGCTATAGCAATATTTAAAAGTGAAAGAACAAAAGCAGCAATGTATGATGATATTTGCCGATAAAAAATTTTTAATTGCATCTTAAAAAAACTATTCATATCTTCCCTTTCATATTTTTGTTTAGTTAATAAATTATACCAAATTGAAAAATAGTAAAAAAAAGTTTAATAAAAACAATGTATTACTACATTGTTTTGTTTTTTGTATTTTGTTTGCTTAATTTTTCATTAAGTTGTTTTAATTCTTCTAAAATTAATTGTTCAGTTGTAGGTTCAGGTTCTTTTTCTTCTTCGATAGGTTGTTTTTTAGCTTTTCTATATTCTATTGCATTTTTGATTGCAAATATAATTAAAAGTGCTAAGAATATAAATAATGAAACAATTACAAAGTTAATTAATGCTGCTAAGAATTTGCCAATATATATACCATTAATTTCTCATTTAGCAATATCACCACTTCCGCTTCAAACTTTAGCAATTGCAGCCATAATAACATCGTTTGCTAAAGATGATACAACAGCACCAAATGCAGCACCTAATAAAAGACCAATGGCTAACATAAACATGTTGCCTTTTAAAACTGTTTTCTTTGCATCTTTATATGCATTTTTGATACAATGTTTTTTATTTTCTAATTCGTTTTTTGTCATAGTAAAATTATTATACTTATTTTTTTAAAAAAATAAAATAAAAAAATGGCGATCACAGCGGGAGTCGAACCTGCGACACCAAACTTAGGAGGTTTGTGCTCTATCCACTGAGCTATGTGACCAATACCATTTATATATTATAATATTTTGATGAATTAATCTTTTAATTTATTCTTATTAAAAATTTTGTAATTGTTGTAAACCAGCAATTCAAATTTATTTGGATCAGTATTATTTTCTAAAAATAAGTCGTCCAAGCCATCTTCAATATTCCTTTTTTCAGCTTTCTTAATAATTCATTTATTAAGGTAAGGAGAAATTAAAATTAATGCCCAATATCCAAAGTAAAATAACATTTCTATATATTTAGGACCAGTTTTGTTATTTACGAAAAATAGTCCTCATTTTAAAGTTTCATTATGATATATTTCTAAACTAAGTTGAGTTAAATATATAACATTTGCTCCAATTGAACCTATAATTGCAAATATAGAAATTATTCAATAAAGAACACTATTCATTTTCTTTGTTGCAAACGTTTTTCTTTTATGTAAATAAAAGCAAATAATTAAACCATAAAAATTAAAGAAAATCATGGTTGGTAAATTTGACAAACCATCAAGTAAATAATCACTTTTGGTTATAAATACAATAGTTGAAATAATTATTCAAATAACTAAATAAATTAGAGGAACAGTAAAAGCAATTAATTGCTTTAAATTATATTTTTCCTTAAGTTTTTTAGAATTAATCATTAAATTAGCATTGTAAACATTATTAATATCATAACTAAAAGTTGCAACAAAGCCATTAAGCACACCAAATGTAGAAATAAATAGGAAAATATTAAACAATATTAGTGATGCCTTAATTGCTTTTTGCTTTGAATTAATATCTAAAGCATTTTTCAATATTTCTTCAACAGATCCTGAATTATGTAAGATTGCTGACAAAGCAATTAAACAATAAATAATAACAATAGATAGCATTCCAAAGAGGATTGCTAAAGGGATTTTCTTTTCAGAATGTTCCATGTTAGAACCTACAGATCCAACACTTAAAAAAGCATCATAAGCAAAAAGAGCAGCTGGTAAAGAAACAAACATACCACGTAAACCTTTTGCAGTAAAAGGTTTTAAAAATGTGTTTGCTCCACCACTAAAGTTTTTATTAGCAAATATAATTCCTACAATAATTGCAAATAAAAGGGGAAGTAATTTAATTACTGTAGTAATGCTTTGAATTCACTTACTATTTTTTATACTTAACATTAAAGTTAAAAAAATAATTGTAAATATACTTAAAGCACAAAATGGCAAAACATAAATAGGAACATTTACATTAAAAATAGATTTAATTAGTTCTAAAAAAGTTTCAGCACTAAAAAAACTAATAATGCATATTAAAAGACCGCCATAAAAAAATGTTCAATTGAATGCAATAAAATAACCAAATTTTTTGTTTTTAATTTGGGTCGATCAATTAGCAAGTCCAGAAATTTTAGAATTTTTGAGTGTACCTATTTCTCAATAACTAAGTGCACAACAAATTGCAATAATTCCTGAAATAATTCAAGTTAAAAGTCAAGCTATTCCTTCACTATCAACAGTTTTTTTAATAGAAATATTTTTAAAAAATATACCTATACCAACAACTGTTCCAACAATCATTGTAAGAGCTAAACCAAAACTTATTTTTTTAACATTTTTCTGGTTCAATGTTTTTTCCTTTTTATAATTTAATTATCTTAATTATCAAAATAATCTTGTAATCTATATAAAGCATTTATATAGATTTCTAGAGATTCTTTCATTTCTTTAAATGAATATCTTTCATTACTTGCATGCATTAATTTAACATCACTAGTTGCCCCAAAGGCCACACAATTATCAAACAATCTTGCATATGTACCAGCACCCATAGCAATAGGTTCTAGTGAAGTTTTATGATATTCATTATAAGTGTCCATCAATATTGTAACTAACTTATCATTTCTATCTAGAACTTTGGCACTTTTGGTTGAAATAGGTTCAATATGAATTTTTTTATTCAATGTAGAAATATATTTAGATAAATCACTAAAGATATTGCTTTTAGTAAATGTTACCGGAACACGCAAATCAAATGATAAAACATAATATCCCGGAATAGTTCTAATCATACCTAGGTTTGCAGTTAATTTACCTGAATGATCTTCATAGTTAGGAAAAATTTCTTTTAGGCTGAAATCATTTTCATCACTAAAATTTTGACTAAAAAACTTAAATAAAGCATTGTTTTTTAATTTAGGTTCTGCTTTAATAAATTCTTTAAAGAATTTTAAAATAGCATTTTCCCCTGAAGCTGGATCAGATCCATGTCCTGAAATACCATTAACTTTTAATATATTAAGTTTAGATTCGTATTTAGTTTCGCCTTCTGGAAACTTATCTTGCAGTTTTTCAATATTTGGATATTGAACATAAATAGAATCAGGAATTTGATTTACAACTTTACCTGCTTCTATTGCGAGTCCTTCAATTGCAGGGAATCACAAATTAATATGGTAAATTAATTTTTCTGCATATACTACAGGTCAACATCCATCAGGAGTATAAGCAATTAGCGGTTCTCCAAAATCATGTAAGTAAGTTTTCATAGAAAGCATACTTGTTTCTTCAGATAAACCAAAAACTAATCTTATTGCTCAATCGTCTTTTAAAAGGTTGTGGTCCTTAATATATTTCATTGCATATAAATTAACAATTGTAGGTCCTTTATCATCAACACTACCTCTAGCATATAAATCAGTTGCATTCTTTATTGGCAAAAACGCATTAGTCGTAAGTCACTTTGCGCTATTACCTTCAGGAACTACATCAAGGTGTGCTAAAATAGCAATAATTTTATCGCCTTCACCAATTTGAGCAAAACCATACATTTTGCTTGGATCTTTGTGAATTTTAAAACCAAATTCTTTAGCTAATTTTAATGTATAGTTTAAAGCTTTATTACATTCAACACCAAAGGGATATTCTGCATTTTTTGAATATTCACTAATAGAAGGAATTGAACAAAGGCTTGCTATTTTTTTTACCATTTCATTAAATTCTTCTGGGCTTTGTGTGTATCTTATTAATTTTTTTGCCATATTTTTCTCCATATAAATTAAAAAAGTAATGAAATTAAAATTTCATACTTTTTTTTCATATTTTATTATTTAGATTCTATTTTTTTAGGAGCAGCTTTTTTTACTGTTTCTTTTTTAGGCGCTGCTTCTTTTTTAGCGGTTGATGCTTTAGGTTTAGCTTCAACTTTTTTTACTTCTTTAGAAGTAGTAGTTTTACCATATTTTTCTGCTCTTCTTAATTCTCTTGCTCTTTCTTTAGCAAGTTTTGCTTTTCTAAGTTCAGCACGTTTTTTATTTCTTTGTCTAATTTCTATTCTCATAATAATTCCTTTTTTTGTAAATAAGTTTCTATTAATAAAATTTGTTAAATAAATTAATTGTTTTTGAATTTAATTAAAAATCTATTATATTTTAAACTATTTCTTAAATTTTTTTCAAATTTTAAAATCACCACTACCATTTAAAATTTTGTCTAAATCTAAGTTTTCCATAGCTTCAATTTTTTTATCAACACTTTCTTTAGTTACAGGCTTTGTATTTTTCTTTGGCTTTTCTTCTTCTTTTTCTTTACCAAATATTTTTCCAACATCTAAAGCAGATTCTTCCGTTTTTGTAAAATCTAAATCCACTTCAGTGACTATATCATCATCAACGGTTCTAAAGTCTTCAGAGTTATTTTCATCAGTAAGACTTCTTTCTTGTAATTTGACTTCAATACTTGTGTTTTTGTCAATTTCACCAGAAATTGCAATTTTGTTGTCTTTTAATTTTGAAAGAATTTCTTTTTCTTCATTTTTATCATAAACTGTATCTTCAAAAATGTATCCATGTTTAAAGATTACAGATTCAGCACTTTGTGTTACATCAAGATCATTTTCTTCATATTCATGATTTTGTTTTCTTAATTCATCACGTGCAGCATCAATAACATTTTTATCACTTAATTCATTAACTTTATATGGTTGAATTAAAAATCCGATATTATTTACATTTTTAATTCTAACATTACTGATTGGTTCTTTTAATGGTGAAGGGTTAATTGATTTAAGTTCAAATTTTTCGGGTTGATTTTCTGAATTAGTAAAATAGTATGAAATTTCTTTAGTTCAACTTTCAATACCAGTTACTTCAGATTTGACAGTTTTTGAAGGGAAGTAGAATATTTTTCCACGTGAATTTCTACCAACAGGCTTAATTTCTTTAATTCTACATTTTTTAAATTGACCCTTGTTAGTACATAAAATCATTCTTTCATTAAATGGTCTTAAAGTATTAAATGCTTCAACATATGAATCATCATCTAACTTAAGTAAAGATATTCCGCTTGCCTTAGCTGAATATTCACTAACAATTTTGTCATCAAAGAAGTAATAAATTCCGCCTGTTATTAAAATGAATAACATTTTTTCTACATTAGAAACCTTAACGTCAACTAATCTATCATCAGCTTTTAAAGGCATACATGTTCTTTTTCTTGCAACGTATTTATCTTCAAAATCATTTAAACTCATTTTTTTAGCATAACCTTTTCTAGTTATCATAATAAGTTTTGCATATGTTTGGAATGAAGTAACTTCCATGATTCTAACAATGCTTTCACCATTATCAAGAGCAACAATAGAAGATACGTGAGTTCCTAAATCTTTTCAGCCACATTCTTTAATAGTATGTGCATCTAAAATAAAATAGTTACCTAAGTTTGTGAAAAATAACATTTTAGATAATGAATTTATTTTATCAAAATAAAATATTGCATCATTTTCTTTTAATTTATATGAAGAAAAATCATTTGACATTCTTGTCTTTTTACTAATTCTTTTAATATATCCTTCTTGAGAAATAAAGAAATAATAATCTTCATTTTTAGCAAGCAATTTAGTATTGACAACATTTGATACTTTTTCTTCAGAAATTTCTGTTTTTCTAGGCATGCCATATTCTTTTTGAATATCTTTAAGTTGTGCAATCAAAAACTTATCAAATGCATCAGGGTTATTTAAAAGTTCATTGCAATTAGCAATCAAACCTTCAAGTTCTATTTTTTCTCTAGCATATTCTTCTTGATCCATTCTAGATAATTTATACAATCTAAGTTCAGCAATAGAAGTAGCTTGAAGGTTAGTAAAACCAAATTCTCTTTCTAAAGCTTCAATAACACCTTTCTTAGAATTATCCGAATTTCTAATTACTTTAATAACTTCATCAGAAATTAGTGCTACTTTAATAAAACCTTCAACAATTTCAAGTCTTATTTTATATCTTTCTAAATCAAAAGTAATACCTTTGGTATTAACGTCCTTTAAGTGCAATAAATAAGCATACAATAAACCTTGAAGATTCATAAGTTTAGGTGCATTTTCAAAAATTGCAACCATATTGTAGTTATATGATATTCTAAGATCAGTTTTTGACATTAAATAGTTAATGATAGCTTCGGGGTTAGCTTCTTCTTCAAGTTCTAAATAAATTGAAATGCCTTCACGATTTGATTGGTCTCTAACTTCAGCGACACCATTTATAGTTTTATCAATAACCAAAGTATCAATATCAGCAACTAATTTTGATTTAACAACGCCAAAAGGAATTTCATAAATATCAATTCCAATTATTTTCTCAGGATCTTCTTCACTATAAACATATTTAAACTTAGAAGATAAAATTATTTTTCCTTGTCCTGTTTCAAAAGCTTGATCGATTCCTTCAAGTCCATTTATAAGACCACCAGTTGGAAAATCAGGTCCTTTAACAATTTCTCTTAATTCTCTAAAAGAAGTGGTTGGTTTCTTAATTAATTTAATAGTAGCATCTAAAATTTCATTTAAATTGTGCGGTGGAATTTCAGTGGCAAAACCTGCTGCAATACCTTTAGCACCATTAATTAATAAGTTAGGTATTAGCGAAGGTAAAACAATGGGTTCATATTCACTATCATCAAAGTTAGGCGCCATAGAAACTACTTTACGGTCTAGGTCTTTAAGTAATAATTCGCTTATTCTTTCAAGTCTAGATTCAGTATAACGCATAGCAGCAGCTGGGTCATCATCAATAGAGCCTTTATTACCGTGCATTTCAATAAGTGGATAATTACTCTTTCATTCTTGACACATTCTTACAAGAGCTTCATAAATAGAAGAATCGCCATGTGGGTGATATCTACCAATAACATCCCCTACAATTCTGGCTGATTTTTTAAAGGGTTGATTATTTTTCAAATGTAAATTTCACATTGAATATAATATTCTTCTTTGAACTGGTTTAAGCCCATCACGAGCATCAGGAATAGCACGTTGTTGAATGATATATTTAGAATAACGTCCAAATCTATCATTCATAATTTCAATCATATTTTTCTCAATGATATTCTCAATATAAAGATCTATTTCTTCTTTTTTACTTTTATCATCATTATTTTGATTCCTTTTATTTTTATCATTTTTAGACATTGTGCAACTCCTTTCTATTTATTAATATCAGTTTTAATTTGGAAATCATCTTCATCAGAAAAATCAACGTGAGTGTTAATTCATTCTTTTCTTCCACCAATATCATCGCTCATTAGTGTACTTACATTTCTTTCAGTAAGAGCTTCATCATCAATTCTAACTTTAATAATGCTTCTAGTTTTAGGATTCATAGTAGTTTCTCAAAGTTGTTCGGCATTCATTTCACCAAGACCTTTATATCTTTGAATTTCATAGTTAGAATATTTTGTTGTAAGTTCTTTTAATTCTTCTTCATCTCAAGCATAGTAAATTTTAGTTTTAGCTGATCTTACGGTCACTTTATAAAGTGGAGGAAGTGCTATATAAACCATACCATTATCAATTAATTGTTTCATAAAACGATAGAAGAAAGTTAAAAGTAATATTTGAATATGCGCACCATCAGTATCAGCATCGGTCATAATAACTATTTTTCCATATTGACAATTCTTAAGATTAAAGTTTTCTTGTATGCCCGCACCAATAGTATTAATAATTGTAGCGATTTCTTCATTGCCTAAAATATCTACTAACTTTGCTTTAGCAGTATTTAGTACTTTACCACGCAATGGTAAAATCGCTTGAGTAACACGGTCACGACCCATTTTAGCTGAACCACCAGCTGAATCTCCTTCGACTAAGAAAAGCTCTTTGATTGCTGGATTTTTTGATTGAGCAGGTGTTAATTTACCTGAAAGAATTTTTTTAGCTTCAAGTTTAGTTTTAACTTTTCTTATTTCATTACGAGCATTTCTAGCAGCTACCCTAGCATCATATGCTTTTTTAATTTTAGTTAAAATAACATCAGCTTCTTTTTTGTTTTCATTTAAATAAAACATTAAATTTTCTGATAAAAATTCTTCAACCGCTTCACGTGCTTCAGCTGTTCCTAATTTATCTTTTGTTTGACCAACAAACTCTAAAATAGATTCAGGAACTTTTAAAGAAATTACTGCAACAAGTCCTTCTCTGACATCATTTCCTTCAAAGGTCTTATTTTTCATTATACCTTGTGCACTTGCGTATTCATTAATAGTTTTAGTTAATGCAGATTTAAAAGCAACTTCATGAGTTCCACCATCACGAGTTTTAACATTGTTAACAAAACTAAAGATTGATTCGTTATAGTTATCTGTATAAACCATAGCAATATCAATATCTATTTTTTTATGTACGCCTGAAGCGTGAAATACACTACCAATTAAATTTCTACCTTCAGCTATATATTTAACATATTCTTTAATACCTTCATTAGTTTCAAAAATAACTTTATCGTTATTTAGTTCACTTGTAAAATATATTTTTAAATTAGGAATTAAAAAACTTGATTCACGTAATTTTTCTTTAACTATTTCACTTGAAAATTTAGATTTCTTAAAAATAGTAAAATCAGGTCAAAATTGAATTCTTGTACCTCTTTTAGTTGTGCTACCAATTTTATGAGTTCTAGTTACGATTTTTTCTTGTTCAAATTCAGTTTCATATTCTTCTTTATCACGATAAACTTTAGCAATTAATTTTGAACTTAAGGCATTTACTACTGAAGATCCAACCCCGTGTAATCCCCCACTAGTTTTGTAAACTCCTTCTTCAAATTTTCCACCAGCATGAAGTTCTGTAAAAATTAATTCAACACCAGTTTTTCCACCTGAGTGTTTATCAACAGGAATACCACGCCCATTATCTTCAACAATACATGAACCATCAGCTTTGAGTGTAACTTTAATTTCGTTGGCATATCCTGCTAAAGCTTCATCTAAAGCGTTATCAACTATTTCTCATATTAAGTGGTGAAGCCCAGTACTATCAGTAGACCCGATATACATACCAGGTCTCTTTCTAACGGCTTCTAAGCCCTTTAAAACTTTTAAATCTTTTGCATTATAATTAGACATATTTAAAATTATAAAATAATTATTTTAAGATTTACAAATATCTGTTTTTTATTTTAAATATTATTTAAAATAAAAGAATAAAAGAAAAAAATAATTAAACTAGGACAAAAATTTTGGACTAAATTGTAAAATTTTTGTCCTAGTTTAATTTTGTAAAAAAAATTACAACTTTGAAATGAACGTTTCATTAACAAGTTGTAATTCTAATAACAAAATTTAATATATTATTTTTAAACATGGTAAGAAGGATCTTTTTCCATTCCTTCAATTGTAATGTTTTGCATTCAATTACATTTTAAGGCAATAATTTCATAAACAATTAAACGTACAAAATCAAACCCAAAGAATAAGAAATAAGCTAATGGTAAAGATAAACTTGGAAAATATCTTTTTAAAACAAATACTATTATTAAAAGTCAACCAAAAGATAAAATGTTTGCAGTGAATGTAGTAATCGAACTTAAATAATTTTTTCCCCCAGCTCTAATTAATGCAGAAGTTGTATAAAATCAGCATCATATAGGATTAATACCAATAAATACATAACATGAATTTATAAAAGTAGTTCTAAAGAAATTTTTTCCTTCAGTAATTCTTTCTAAAATAAATGAAGGCTGCAATTCAGATACATTACTAAGTGATAGATTATATTCATTATTAATACTTGCAAGATTATTATTATTAGCGAAATAACCCCCAATATATTCTTGTACACCCTTTGCACTTGAAGGTAAATATGCTATAACATAAATTATACCAATCATAAGCACTGAAGAAATAACTCCACAAATTGTATGAAATCCTCTTAAAGCATATGCATGCTTTTCAGCTTCTTCAAATTCATCTCTTCCTAAATGTCTTGCAACAAAGTATGTAACATTATTTGAACAAGCATAAGTTATAGAAGAAGCTACACTAGAAAGACTTTCAACAAGCCCTAAAATAGTTACACCACTAATACCCATCCAAACCTTTCCAACACTACTTTCGGGAAAACCACGAGTTCAAATCATCATTCTAAGAGGAATAGTAATCATTGCAATAATCATAAAAATAATTGCAGGTAATCTTCTAAAAATTTGTTTGGCAATAGGCTTAGTAATGTTAAATAATTTAAATGGCGACATAAAAATATTTCTGTCTTTAAAATAAGCAAATAATAAATCGCTAATTAAACAAATAACATTAGAAATTATAGTTCCAATTGCTGCATAGTAAGGAAAAGGTTTTTTAAGAGCAAATAATGTAATAGCATTAATTGTACAATTTGATAATAATGTAAGAGTTGAAGACACTAATGCATATTTAGAATGTCCGGTTTCAATTAATAACATATTTGTATTAAAGTTATAAGCGCATATTAATCAAACAGCAGTCATTAATAATAAATACTTTCTTGCATTTGCTAAAGCATGCGTAGAAATGCTCTTTCCGCTGACGGCTATAATCATACTGTTTGGACTAATTCAACTCGGCAAAGCGAAGCAAAATGCTATAAATAAGAACATTCAAAAACGAACGTTCATTATTTGATTAATTTTATCATATTCTTTTTTACCATAATATTGACCTACGAACATAGAAAGTATTCCTTGAATAGCAAAAAACATAGTTGTTAATAGTCCTGTTCAAGTATTGGCATAAGTTAGAGAATCGACTCCTTGACTTAGGTGGCTAACCATAAAATTATCAAGAAATCCGTTTAAGCAAAAAATTACTTCGGCAAATATAATTGGCAAAGTTTTAATAAAATATAATTTCCAATCACTTCTAGATTGTGGAAATATTCTTTTAAAAAAATTTTTCTTTTTTGCTTTTTCAATTGTTTCCATTTTCTTATAATTTCCTTATATACTTATCAAGATCAAATTTTTTCTTTTAAATCTTTTATAGTTGTTTTGTCATCAATATTTAGTAATTTTAAGATTTTAATTAATTCTCTTTTTTGATTAATTTCTTTAGCTAATTTATCAATGTCTTCATTTGACATATGAGTATTAATATAAATCATTCTTTTGACATCGTCTTCAGAATAAGCTTTAAGTTCTCTTAAGAGAGATTTTTTATCTAATGCTAAATAATATTTAGTTCTTTTATCTTTTGGTTTTAAATTTTTAATACTATTGGTATAAAGTCAATATCCAGCAAATGAAGCAATTGCACCATTTCTATCTAACATTTGATTTAAAACTAAATCATCTGAATAATTCATTTTAATTATTTTTTTAAGTTTAGAAAAATAATTGTCGGTTATATATTTAGCAGTTAATTTAGAAAGTGAAATGTTTTTTTGGCTTATTAATGGTTTGGTTTCATTTTCGGGAAAAAGTCTTTTTATACATTTTGTTTCTAAATCAGGGTTATGTCCTATAAAAATAATATTTTTTATATTAACATGTTTATTAATTTTATTTATATCTTGAATTATAAATTTTCTTAAAATAATTCAAATTGAAGTTAATGTATTATGCATTGTAAAATCCATAACAAATGTTTTAGTTTCAAATTGATTTTTTTCATTAAGTAAACCTAAAGTATATGCAAAAGGAGTACCACTAGGTAAATTTATAAGTCTAGCAAATGGATTACTAATAGCTTCAAAGTCAATATATACTTCTGTTTTTTCCATGTTTTGCCTTTCAATATAAAATATTAATTGTAATAAATACAATTATAGTATTCTTAAAAATAAAACTCAAAAATCTAAATTGTAAAATTAGAGTTTTGAGTTTAGAATTAAATTTAGTTAATTATTTTTTATTCATTTGTTCAGCAACTTCAGCTGCAAAATCAACGCTTTTCTTTTCAATACCTTCGCCAACTTCAAATCTTTGTGCTTTAACTAATTCAAGTTTTGCTTCTGATAAAATAGTAGCAACAATTTTTGAGTCTTCCATAACAAATGGTTGGTATAAAAGAACACCTAAGTCGTTATATTCTTTTTTAAGCATTCCAGCCTTAATGTTTTCAACAATTTTTTCTGGTTTGCCTGCAAGTTTAGGACTTTCATTAATTGATTTTTCAATATCTTTTAAGGTTTTTTTATCAACATCTTCTAATAAAATGTATGAAGGATTAAGGGCAGCAATATGCATTGTTATATGTCTTAAAACTTCTTCATTATCACCTTTAGCAAGAGCTATAACAGCAATTTTATTGTTAGCATGTGTATAACCTGCAACAACTTCACCTTTTTTAGCTTCTAATTTTTCAACACGTCTAAGAGATATTTTTTCACCAATTTTAGCAGTAAGATCTTTACAAAAATCTTCAACAGTTAATTTACCTAATTTTAATTTTAAAACATCATCAAAGGTTTTAAATTTTGAGTTTGCTAATAATTCTTGTAATTGATCAGCAAAATCTAAAAATAATTTATTTTTAGCAACAAAGTCAGTTTCTGAGTTAAGTTCAAATAAAACTGCAATGTTATTTTTAATATACGCTCTAGCAATACCATCAGCCGCAATTCTACCTGATTTTTTAGCAGCTTTAATAATACCATTTTCTTGTAATCAAGCTATAGCTTTTTCAATTTCATAGTTTGTAGCTTCTAAAGCTCTTTTACAATCAATAAGAGCAGAATTGGTTCTTTCTCTTAAATCTTTTAATATTTCTAATTTATTGTCAGCCATAATTATTCCTCATCGTTTTTATTTTCTTTTTTTGATTCTGATTTAGAAGAATTGTCTTCACGTTTTGATTCTTCATTTTTATGGAAGTTTCTTTCTTTATTATTGAAAGATCTTTGGTTATTATTTCTAAAATTATTTCTTTGTTGGAACTTTCCTCTATTTTGTGTTTGATTTTGTTCTTTTTTAGGTTCTTCAGGTAAAATAATTTCTTCATTTGGTTTGTAAGCAAATAATTGTTTATTTCCTCTAGCAGCACAAATAGCATCAGCTAAAATAGTTAATACTAATGTAAGTGATTTAACTGAATCATCATTTGCTGGAATTACAAAGTCTGATAAATCAGGATTTGAGTTAGTATCATTAATTGTAAAAATTTTAATACCTTTTTTTCTAGCTTCTTTAATTGCAATTTCATCATCTATTGGACTTGCACAAATCATAACTTGTGGAAATGTTCCTTTATTTGCAAGTTTTCTAATTCCACCTAAGTTCTTTTGAAGTTTAGCTATTTTCTTATCAAATAACATTCCTTCTTTTTTGCTATATCCTTCATAGTTGTTTGCTTTTAATTCTTCTAATCTATCTAATTCTTTAACACTTCTAAAAATTGTTTGTGAGTTTGTTAATGTACCGCCTAATCATCTTTCTGATACATAAACTGAATTAGTTCTAGCAGCAGCTTCTTCAATAGCTTTTTTAGCATGTTTTTTAGTTCCTACTCAAATAAATGAAATAGGCTTTTGAGCCATTTTGTTTAATAATTGATAAGCGAATTCTAATGCTTTTTGAGTTTTAGCAATATCAATAATATGAATTCCTAATCTTTTTCCATAAATGTATTGTTTCATTTTTGGATTTCAATGACTTACTCAGTGTCCAAAATATGTTCCAGCTTCTAATAATTTTTCACGTGAAACAATTTCTGGTCCTTTTTGAATATTATCAGCAGGTTTTGCATTTTTTTTGTCTTCTGCTTCTTTTATTCTAAATTCTTTAGTAATAGTTAAATCTTCTTTTGGACTAGATTTTCTAACTACTTTTTTTGATTCTTCTTTTTTAACTTCAACTTCTTTTTTAGAAGTTTTTGCTTCTTTAAGTTCTTTTGCTTCTTTATTAGAAACATCAGAAACTTTTTTAGCAGTTTCTTTTTTTGCTTCTGGCATAAATATTTCCTTTTTTAAATTTTTATTTGTTAAGCTTCCTATTACTTCGAACAATTAACATTACTTATAAAGTAACACATGCAATTGAATTCATAATAGTGTTTGATTAATTAATAAATTTGTATAAATAATCAAGTACGAAAAGTACATTAATATATTACCACTTTTTAATAAAAAAACATAAATAATTATTAGATTTTATAATAAAGTAAAAAATGTTTTTTTAAAAGTATTTTTTGTAAAATATAATTATAAATTAAGGAGTAAATAAATGAAATCAATTGATTTAGTTGCAAATAATTTAAAAGTTTCACATTCGCAAGTTGAAAATACTTTAACACTTTTAAATGAAGGAGCTACAGTTCCTTTTATAGCTAGATATAGAAAAAATGTTACAGGTAATTTAAATGAAGAAATTATTGAAAAAATATTTGAACAATTTAAATACAATGAAGAACTAAACAAAAGAAAAGAAGCAATAATTAAAATTCTTAGTGAAAGTAAACTGCTAACAGATGAATTAAAAAATGCTATTGAAAATGCCAAACAAAAACAAGAACTAGAAAATATTTATGAGCCATTTAAAGTTGGCAAAAAAACAAAAGCTTCTGAAGCTATTGAAAAAGGTTTAATGCCTTTTGCTTTAGAAATACTTAATAATAAAGACGACAATTATAAAATATTTAAAAATGCTGAAAAATACTTAGATAAGTTTAGTACTAAGGATGAGGTAATTGAAAATGTACAATATGTTATCGCTCAATTAATTTATCAAGATATTGAAAATAGAAATCTAATTAAAAAATATGTTTATGAAAATGGAAAGATAATTACTAAAATTAAAAAGAATGCAAGAGATGAAAATAAAGTATTTGAACAATATTATGATTATTATGAAAAAGTTAAATATATACCTAATCATAGAATATTAGCTATATCTCGTGGAGAAAATTTAAAAATACTAAGCTATGATATTACATTTTATATTACGCCAATTGAAAAAGAATTAAGAGAAAAATATTTTAAATCTCGTGCCACAGCACACTATATTAATTTAGCAATTAATGATTGCCTAAATCGATTATTTTTTCCTTCAATAATTAGGGAAATAAAAAGTGATTTATTTGAAAGAGCTGAACAAGATGCAATAGAACTTTTTGGTAAAAGTTTAGAACAAATGCTTTTGGCTCCTGCAATTAAAAATAAAATTATTTTAGCAATTGATCCTGGTTTTATTAATGGTTGTAAAATAGCTATCTTAAATGAAAATGGAAAATTACTAGATAAAAGAATAATTTATCCTAACACACAAAAAAATAATTCAAATCAGGATGAAAAATTAATTAATTTTTTAATTGATAAATACTCAATTGATTTAATTGTAATTGGAAATGGAACTGCCAGTCAAGAAACAAAAGAATTTATATCTAAAGTATTAGATATAAGGAAAAAAGAAAATTTTAAAGATCATGTAAAATGTTTAATTGTTTCAGAAATTGGAGCGTCAGTATATTCAGCTTCAAAAATTGCAATTGAAGAATTTCCAAAATTAAGTGTAGAGGAAAGAAGTGCAATAAGTATTGGTAGAAGATTTCAAGATCCGCTTAATGAATTAGTTAAAATTGATCCTAAATCTATCGGAATTGGTCAATATCAACATGATGTTAATCAAAAAGAATTGTCAAAACATCTTGAATTTAAAGTTAATAAAGTCGTTAATATGGTAGGCGTTGATTTGAACACAACCAATAAAATTATTTTATCTTTTATTTCTGGACTTAATGAAAAGCTTGCTAACAATATTATTGAATACCGTGAAAAAAATGGGATTTTTTCTTCAAGAAAAGAATTACTTGATGTAAAAGGCATTAATGAAAAAGTTTATGAACAATGTATTGGATTTTTAAGAATATTTGATTCAAGTACATTTTATGATAAAACCAACATACACCCTGAAAGTTATAACAATGCTAATAAATTAGTTAAATATTTAAATATTGATTTAAATAATATAAATAAAGAAATTTTAAAAAATGTTAACTTAGACTTATTAGAAAAAGAACTTAACATTAATAAATATGATTTAACTTTAA
Organism: Metamycoplasma orale ATCC 23714; assembly: GCF_000420105.1. Lineage (GTDB taxonomy): Bacteria > Bacillota_I > Bacilli_A > Mycoplasmatales > Metamycoplasmataceae > Metamycoplasma > Metamycoplasma orale. The sequence goes on along the minus strand of NZ_ATUH01000005.1, from coordinate 14,709 downwards.
TAATTGACTCTCTTTTAAATCCAGGAAAAGATATTCGTGATGAAAAAGAAGGATTTATTATAAATGAAGGAATTAAATCATTTGAAGATCTAAAAGTTGGTCAAGAACTAATTGGGCATGTTTCTAATATCACTGATTTTGGTGCATTTATTTTTATAGGAATTAAAAACAATGTTTTAGTGCATATTAAATACATGAAAAAAAGTCCTAATCAATTTGTTAGTCATCCTTCTGAAGTTTTATCTATTGGAGATAATGTAAAAATTAGAATTATCAACATAAATAAAGAAAATAAAAGAATTCAAGGTCAAATATTATGATAAATAAATTTATCTATATTTTCAGTTATGGAACCTTACAAGATGAAAGATTATTAAAAATTCTTAACATTAAAGTTTATAAATCATATGATGGTATATTAAATAATTATGCTAAATTTAGTGATACAAGTCCCTATTTAGGCATTATTGAATATAAAAATAAATTTGTAACCGGAAAAGTTTTGAAAATTAAGAAAAACGATTTATGAAAAATTGAATATTGAGAAGATAAGCCTGAATACATTGAACAAAATGTTAAAGTATGAATTAATAGTGAAAATAAGTTTATTGATGCATGAGTTTATATTAAAGAACCAATTGAAAAATATTATTTAATTGGCGATGATAAATTAACCAATTTAGAAAAAATGTATCATAATGCTTTAATGTCCTTAGAATCAAAAAAACATTTTTTTAAAAACACTAATTGTAGTTTAACTTTCGGAGTTAAATATACTTTTAATCTTGATGATAATATTTTTAAAAATAAAACTAATAATAAAAAATTTAGTAAGTTTAAGCAAATTATTTTAAATATATTTAAAAATAATAATATTTACTTTTTAAATTCTGATAATTTTAAATACTTATTTGTATTAAAAGATAAAGACAAACAATACAACTTATATTTATTTTCATTTAATAATATAATTTCAAAGTTTAAAATAAAAAAATATATTCAAGAAATTAAAAATCAATATTTTAATTTTGAATATATAAATAAAAATATATTAAAGTTTGTTGATATTAAAGCAGAATATAAAAATTCTAATTTAGTATATTTAATAAATAATAAAATATATAATAAAAACAATAAATGTTTAACTGCACAAGTATTAAATACTTTAAATACTGAATTAGAAATTAAAGCTCTTATTGATATTTTGAAAAAAGAATCTTAATTATTTATTAATAATTAAATAAAAAAATACCCGAAGGTATTTTTTGTTTATTCTCTGAAAACTGAATTAGACTTAATTTAAATCACTTCTATAGAACAACTATTAAATCGTTCAATTTATTAGTACTGGTCAGCTGAATACATTACTGTACTTACACCTCCAGCCTATCAACCTCATAGTCTATAAGGAATTTAAAGGGAATATTCATCTTTGAGGGGGCTTCCCGCTTAGATGCTTTCAGCGGTTATCCCGTCCAAACTTGGCTACCCAGCTATGCTCTTGGCAGAACAACTGGAACACCATCGGTTTGTCCATCCTGGTCCTCTCGTACTAAGGACAGCTCTCATCAATATTCCAACGCCCACATCAGATAGGAACCAAACTGTCTCACGACGTTTTGAACCCAGCTCGCGTACCGCTTTAATCGCCGAACAGGCGAACCCTTGGAACCGACTCCAGCTCCAGGATGCGATGAGCCGACATCGAGGTGCCAAACCTTCCCGTCGATGTGATCTCTTGGGAAAGATAAGCCTGTTATCCCCGGGGTAGCTTTTATCCGTTGAGCGACGGCCTTTCCACGAAGAACCGCCGGATCACTAAGTCCTGCTTTCGCACCTGCTCGACTTGTAAGTCTCACAGTCAATCACACTTCTACCTTTATGCTCTTTAATACGGTTTCTGACCGTACTGAGTGTAACTTTGAACGCCTCCGTTACCCTTTGGGAGGCGACCGCCCCAGTCAAACTACCCACCACACACTGTCCTCTTGCCAGATAATGGCAACAAGTTAGAAGTTCAATGTAACAAGGGTGGTATTTCAACGTCGACTCCATAGGGACTAGCGTCCCTACTTCAAAGTCTCCCACCTATCCTACACAAGTTAAATCAAACTCCAATATGAAGTTATAGTAAAGCTCCACGGGGTCTTTTCGTCTAGATGCGGGTATGCGGCGTCTTCGCCGCAACCATAATTTCACCGAGTCCAATGTTGAGACAGTTAAGAGATAATTACTCCTTTCGTGCAGGTCAGTATTTAGCCGACAAGGAATTTCGCTACCTTAGGACCGTTATAGTTACGGCCGCCGTTCACCCGGGCTTCACATCAACGCTTCGCATTGCTAACGCCTTTGCTTAACCTTCGGGCACTGGGCAGGAGTCACCCCATATACATTGTCTTGCGACTTAGCATAGAGCTGTGTTTTTGGTAAACAGTTCCCCCTTACTCTTCACTGCGGCCTATGTGTTACCATAGGCACCCCTTCTCGCTAACTTACGGGGTTAATTTGCAGAGTTCCTTAACATTGGTTTTCTCGCTCGCCTTAGAATACTCATCTTGGGGACGTGTGTTCGTTCTCGGTACGGGTTCATAAAATTTATAGTTAGAAGCTTTTTTAAGAAGCATGAAATCATCTAATTTGCTACTTGGTTACCCTTTCACTATGCATCGCATCTCCCGGTTAAGCGCTGCGGATTTGCCTACAACGCCCAGTTGATACTTACCCCACAATCCAGTAAGTGGTAAGACTATCCTTCTCCGTCACTCCATCACATTTTACTCAGTACAGGAATATTAACCTGTTGTCCATCGGCTACACCTTTCGGTCTCGTCTTAGGTCCCGACTAACCCTGGGTGGACGAACCTTGCCCAGGAAACCTTCCCCAATAGGCGTCAAAGATTCTCACTTTGAATCGTTACTCATACCGGCATTCTCACTTCTAAGCGCTCCACTAGTCCTTACGGTCTAGCTTCAAGGCCCTTAGAACGCTCCTCTAACGCATCACTGCCCGTAGCTTCGGTATTGTGTTTTAGTCCCGTTGAATTATCGGCACAGAATCTCTCGACTAGTGAGCTATTACGCACTCTTTAAACGATGGCTGCTTCTGAGCCAACATCCTAGCTGTTTAAGAAACTCCACAACCTTTCTCACTTAACACAATTTTGGGACCTTAGCTGACGATCTGGGTTGTTTCCCTCGCGTGCATCGACGTTATCACCGATGTACCGACTGCATAATAATACATGGCAGTATTCGGAGTTTGATTATAGTCAGTACGACTAGGCGTCGCCATTCCATATTCAGTGCTCTACCCCCACCACTTAACATTACACGCTAGCCCTAAAGCTATTTCGAGGAGAACCAGCTATCTCCAAGTTCGATTGGAATTTCACCCCTACCCACAAGTCATCCGGGCACCTTTCAGCGTACTGCGGTTCGGTCCTCCACTTAGTATTACCTAAGCTTCAACCTGCTCATGGGTAGATCACCTGGTTTCGGGTCTATATCAACATACTAAAGCGCCCTATTAAGACTCGATTTCTCTACGGCTTCGCTTTAATCCACTTAACCTCGCATGTTGACATAACTCGCCGGTCCATTCTGCAAGATGTACGCCATCACCCATTAACGGGCTCTGACTAATTGTAAGTAATTGGTTTCAGAATCTATTTCACTCCCCTCCCGGGGTTCTTTTCACCTTTCCCTCACGGTACTAGTTCACTATCGGTGTCTGGTTAGTATTTAGCCTTACCGGGTGGTCCCGGCGGATTCAGACAGGGTTTCACGTGCCCCGCCCTACTCAGGATACTACTAGAAGATTTACACATTTCGCTTACGGGAATTTCACCCTCTATGTTAAAGCATTCCAACTCATTCTGCTATATGTAAATATTTGTCAAACTTCATTAAGTAGTCCTACAACCCCAACAACAAGTGTTGGTTTAGGCTTTTCCCCGTTCGCTCGCCACTACTAGGGGAATCATTCTTTATTTTCTCTTCCTGCTGCTACTGAGATGTTTCAATTCACAGCGTGTCTCGTCATTCGGCTATGGATTCACCGATTATGACAATTAGGCATTACCCTAATTAGGTTTCCCCATTCGGAAATCTCCGTCTAAATGCTCATTTCCAGCTAAACGAAGCTTATCGCAGGTAATCACGTCCTTCATCGACTTCCAGACCCAAGGCATCCACCAAAAACTCTTGCTTATTTAATAGTTATATATTTTAATTACGTATAAGTATTTTTGACCTATTGTTTTGTTTTTGTATTTGTCTCTATATTTTTGAATATTCTATAGGTTGATCTAAATTTTTGAATATTAATATTTTAATTTTCAATGTCTAATTCAGTTTTCAAAGAATAAATGAGAGATAGTTCTCTCAAAACTGGATACGAATATTGGGCCATTAACTATTTATGAAGTATGGATAACTTCAATTGTACTCCGTAGAAAGGAGGTAATCCATCCCCACGTTCTCGTAGGGATACCTTGTTACGACTTCACCCCAGTCACCAGTCCTACCTTAGGCAGTCGCCTCCGAGGTTAGCAAACCGACTTTGGGTATTACCAGCTCCCATGGTGTGACGGGCGGTGTGTACAAGACCCGAGAACGTATTCACCGCAGCGTAGCTGATCTGCGATTACTAGCGATTCCGACTTCATGAAGTCGAATTGCAGACTTCAATCCGAACTGAGATCGGCTTTTTGAGATTTGCTCCATGTCGCCATATTGCTTCTCTTTGTACCGACCATTGTAGCACGTGTGTAGCCCCACTCGTAAGAGGCATGATGATTTGACGTCATCCCCACCTTCCTCCCGGTTACCCAGGCAGTATCTCTAGAGTCCTCGACATGACTCGTTAGTAACTAAAGATAGGGGTTGCGCTCGTTGCAGGACTTGACCAAACATCTCACGACACGAGCTGACGACAACCATGCACCATCTGTCACCCTGTTAACCTCTACTATATCTCTATAGCTTTGCAGGGGATGTCAAGAGTGGGTAAGGTTCTCCGCGTATCTTCAAATTAAACCACATGCTCCACCGCTTGTGCGGGTCCCCGTCAATTCCTTTAAGTTTCACTCTTGCGAGCATACTACTCAGGCGGATCATTTAATGCGTTAGCTGCGTCAGTAGTTTTCCACCGACTAATGATCATCGTTTACAGCGTGGACTACCAGGGTATCTAATCCTGTTTGCTCCCCACGCTTTCGTCCCTCAGCGTCAGTATAGACCCAGTAAGCTGCCTTCGCCTTTGGTGTTCTTCCATATATCTACGCATTTCACCGCTCCACATGGAATTCCGCTTACCTCTATCTAACTCTAGTTTACCAGTATCCAAAGCGAGCCAGGGTTGAGCCCTGGGATTTGACTCCAGACTTAATAAACAGCCTACGAACGCTTTACGCCCAATAATTCCGGATAACGCTTGCGACCTATGTATTACCGCGGCTGCTGGCACATAGTTAGCCATCGCTTTCTAACAAGGTACCGTCAGATTAGAAGCATTTCCTCAACTAACTGTTCTTCCCTTGCAACAGCACTTTACAACCCGAGGGCCTTCATCGTGCACGCTGTGTCGCTCCATCAAGCTTTCGCTCATTGTGGAATATTCCCTACTGCTGCCTCCCGTAGGAGTTTGGGCCGTATCTCAGTCCCAATGTGGCCGTTCAGTCTCTCGACCCGGCTAAACATCATAGCCTTGGTGGGCCATTACCTCACCAACTAGCTAATGTTCCGCACCCTCATCTCTTAGCGGAGCAAACGCTCCTTTCACAACGAAGTCATGCGACTTCATGCGTATCCGGCATTAACCAATGTTTCCATTAGGTATTCCAATCTAAAAGGTAGATTAAGCACGTGTTACTCACCCATTCGCCGCTAAAGTATTGCTACTTCCGCTCGACATGCATGTATTAGGCACACAGCCAGCGTTCATCCTGAGCCAGGATCAAACTCTTAAAATTTGTTTTGTTTTTGTTTTTTTCGTATTATCTGAAATTGACGTTAATGGTATTCGTATCCAGTTTTCAAAGAACTATTTTAGCTTATAAATGCATAAGCAAATAACTATTATACATACTTTAAAAAAATGTGCACAAAAAAATAGAAAAATTTATTTAAAGATTTTTGTGTCGATTTAAAAGAAATATTAATTAATTATTTGTAATTTTTATAAGCCCTATATTAAACAATTAATATAGCAATAGATATGATACACTATAAATAAAAAAATGTTTAAAAAAAATAAAAAATTTTTATTAAAACATAAAAAGATAAAAAAACACAAATAAGTCTTAATAAAACAAATTTGTGTTTTTAATAATTATTTAATGCTTAGAATCTTAATTTTGTATTTCTTAGGAGCTTCAACTTCAACGACATCTTCTACTTTTCTTCCTATTAAAGCACGCACTAAAGGTGAAGTGTTTGAAATTTTTCCCGAAAAAGGATCTGCATCTAAAGAACCAACAATAATAATTTTTGAAATTTTATCATCATTTAAAGAAATAATATCAACAGTTGAACCTAAATGTACTGTTGCACTAGAAGCTGCTTTAATAATTTCATAGTTTTCTAAAATGTGTTGAATTTCTAAAATTTCGTTTTCAATTGCTGCTTGCTTATCACGAGCAGAGTCATATTCAGCATTTTCAGATAAGTCACCTTGATTTCTAGCTTCTTTAATTTCTTCAATAACTTGAGGTCTAGCAACTTCTTGAAGGAATTTTAATCGTTCAGTATATTGTGCATAACTTTCTTGTGTTAAATAAATTTTTTCCTTTTTAGCCATTTTAATCTCCTTGCATTAATAATTTATCGTGTAAATTATCTTTTGCTAATAAAATAAAGTTTCGTTTATTAAAACTTATTGTTTCATATCTAATATTTTCAATATTTTTTAATTCCTTAATATCTTTTAAAGAATTATATTCCAAAACTAGCATTGTGTTTAATTTGAAATTGTTTAGATATTTGTTTACGATATCTATTATATTAGAATAATCACTTAATGATATTAAAATATCATATTTTTGTTTTTCATCTAGAATAGTATCTTTTATGTTTAAATTAGAAAGATCTATTTCAGTATTATTTTTAATTTCAGTTAATTTACTTTCAAAATTTTTATTTTTTTCTAAATTAACATCCTTTGATAATAATATAGATAAAGAAATAGCTAAATAATCATTTTTATCTAATAAATAAATACTTTGATATTTGTTGACAAAAATTGTATTAACTAGAAAAGCAACTAATAAATCATCAACTAAAGGTGTTGAATAATATTTTTTAATACCTTCTAGTACTATTCCGTAATTAGGATTTTTTGCTGCAAAAGCTTTTAATTGCTTTTCATTATCTAAAAGATAATGTTTCTTAAGAATTTTTTTTCTAATTGCTACAGTTATAAAAAATGTAACAACTATGACTACTAAAACAATAAGTGCAGAAATACCTAGAATTAATTTTAATTTTGGATTTAATTTTTGCATTATTCTTGATCTTCTTCTTCATCATCTTCATAAATAAGTTCATTATAAAGATCTTTTAAAGTTTTTGTTTTGCTATTTAAACAATATATTTTGTTTACATCTAAAAATTCTTCTAATACGTCTGAAAGTATTTCTGCTTCTTTATCGTCATCAATTAAAGTAGTTTCTTCTGAATCATCTCTCTTTTTAAGAAAAGCAAACATATCAATACCATCTGTTGTACAAATATATTGAGTGTCTCCTTCTTTAATTACTAAAATAATATAAAAGTTAACTTTTTCATGATCTACAGTTTCAACAATAATTTTTCTTTCTTCTGTATAAATGTCTAAAACATCACTGGTTTTAGCTTCTAAAAATTCTTTTTTAGCAGATTGTTTTAGTTCTTCTAAATTATTAGTGCTTTTAGATTTACTGTTAGTTTTTGGTGTTTTCATTTTATTTCCTTTCTAAATAAGATTCTAAAATTAGTTGTGCTGCTAAAGAGTCTTTCTTTTGCTTGCGTTTTTGCTTAGAATAATTTGCTTGCATTAAAATATTTTCAGCATTAATTGTACTTTGCCTTTCATCTTGATAAATAATAGGCAATGTAATTTCTTTTTCTAACATTAATTTAAAATTTTCAACCATTAATGTTCTTTCACTTTTAGATAAATCCATTCTTAGAGGATAACCTAAAATAATTGCATCAATTTTGTTTTTATAATCTGGTAAATTTAAATATTCTTTAACTTTATTAATAACTTCAGAAAATTTTCTTTCTTTAAAGAAAAAGTTTTCTAAGCCTGTTGAAATAATTCCTAATTCATCAGAAATTGCAAAGCCACAAGTTTTAGTGCCTAAATCTAGACAAAGTTTACGCATTTAATTCCTTTTTAATTGCTTCAATTAATTTTTCTTCAGTATCTTTAAAATTAATTGAACCTTGACAAATTAAATTATTTCCGCCACCTTTGCCTTCAAACTTACTTGTAAGTTTATCAAAGTATTTTTTAGCATCATAATCTTTTGCTCCAATTGTTAAATAATAATTGCTTTCTAACTTAGCAAAACCAATAATTACAAATGAAGGGTTTTGTTCTCTTAATAATAAGCATGCTTTACGTAAAACATTCAAATTATTTTCGCTTATTATATAGTAGTTAATATTTTTAATTTTAATTGGTACATATTTTGCAAGATCAACATCTTTATTTTGCGATTCTTTTAAAAGTTTTTTATAATCTTCTCTAATATCGTTTTCTTTAACTAATAAAGAAGTTAAATATTCTTCTTTTTCTTTATTAGATTTAGCTACTATTTTATTAAGTTTATAAACATAAGATTTGTTTAATTCTTTATTTTTAGCAATTAGTGATTCAATAAGTTGAAGTTCTTTATTAATTTCTTCATCTAAAAATTTAGCCACAGCTTCTTTAGTAGTAATTGCTCTTAAACGATAGATTCCTGTTCCTTTAGAATCAACTGAAGTAATTTTGAAATCTTCAATATCGCTAGTATTTTTAACGTGAGTTCCACCACATAAATCTAATGTAATATTACCAAACTTAACAACTCTTACGCAATTAGCATCATGGTATTCACTTTCATCAATGGTCATTCAAGCCCCCATTTGTTCGGCTTTTTTGATTGAAGTAATTATATATTCACGATTAACTTTTTGATTTATTATTTCTCTCATCTTAGTTTCAATAGCACTAATTTCTTCTTTAGTAGGTTTATGATCAATACCAAAGTCAAAAGTAAAGTGATCATAAGATATATTAGAACCTAATTGATCAATTCTATCATTTGGATATATTTTTCTAAGTACTGAATACATTAAGTGAGTTGAAGAGTGTCCCCTAGCAAAACCAGCACGTTTAGTTGCATCAACAAAACATTTAATAGGTAAAGATTTATCAATCTTTCCTTTTACTTTATGAATATAGTTTCAATGTTTGTCTTTAAAAACATCAAGTACTTCAATTTTTTCTTTACCTTGTAGCATATAACCTAAATCATGGTTTTGTCCACCACTAGTTGCATAAAAAGGAGTTTTTTCTAAAACTAAATATGAAATATCATTCTTTGAAGTTTTTGAAAGTTCTTTTTCTTCATTTAGTAAATATAAAATTTTAGTTTCGTTTTCTAAAAAATCATATCCAATAAATTCAGAAACTAAATCAGGAATTAAAGTTAATGAATTAATAACTTTAGCCATACCAACTTCAACATTTCCCCGAGATATATCTTGGTGTTTTTTGATTAAATCTTGAAATTGTTGATTAGTTCAATTTCATTTGATATTTTTTTCTTTTAAAATCTCTTCTGTAAGTTCAATAGGAAAGCCATAAGTATCAAACATTTTAAATGCTATATCAACATTAACTGAACCATGCTTTTTAATTTCTTGTTCAAGTAGTTTTTCACCTTCTTGAATAGTTTTAGCAAATAGTTCTTCTTCATCTTTAATTATTTTAGAAACTTTTTTAACATCAATATCATAAATAAGTGAGTCTTTAACTATTTTAGTTAATTTATATAAGAAACTTTTTTCTTTAATTCCAAGTGAAATACCTGCACGATAAGATCTTCTTATTAATCTTCTTATAATATAACCACGTCCGACATTTGAAGGACTAACGCCATCATTAATAGCATTAACTGAAGCTCTAATATGATCAGCTATTATTTTAAAGTATGTATTAATTTTGGCTTGTTTAGGTTCTTTGGTAAAGTAGTTATTAATGTCATATTTATACTTAGTAAGTTTTTCAACTTCATGAATTATTGGTAAAAATAAGTCTGTGTCAAAGTTAGTAGGAGCATCTTGAAAAATTGCAGTAATTCTTTCTAAGCCTGCACCAGTATCAATATTTTTAGTAGCAAGTTCAGTGTAATTATTTTGCCCATCATTATTAAATTGAGAAAATACAATATTTCAAATTTCAATATAACGATCATTTTCCAAATCGTTAACTAAAAGTTCAATACCTCTTTTATCATATTTTTCACCACGATCATAAAATATTTCCGTATCTGGTCCACAAGGCCCTTCACCAACGTCTCAAAAGTTAGTATCACGACTACCTTTTATTAAATGTTCTTTAGCAATTCCACAACTTATTCATTTATTATAAGTATCTAAGTCTTCTGAATAATAAGTAATATAAATTCTTTCTTTAGCTAATTTTAAAACATCAAAAATAAATTCGTAAGCAAATTCAATAGCTTCATTTTTAAAGTAATCGCCAATTGAAAAGTTACCTAACATTTCAAAAAATGTATGGTGTCTTGCTGTAAGCCCAACATTATCAATGTCATTTGTGCGAATTGATTTTTGAGAGTTTGTTATTCTCTTACATGGCGGAATTTTTTTACCACTAAAAAAATCTTTTAAAGTAGCCACACCTGAATTTATTCACAAAAGTGATGGGTCATTATGTGGAATTAAAGATTTAGATTCTACAACTAAGTGATTTTTAGATTTAAAAAAATCTAATCACATTTGTCTAATTTCTTTTGAAGTTTTAGATATCATTTGTTTCTCCTTTAATAATTAATAACAATTAATAAATTATATATAAGTTTTTTCTTTACCATCATAAAATACTTTATCTATAATAGCCCCTAAGATAACTTTGTCTTTTTCGTATACTACAACTTGTTGCCCAGGGGTAATAGCTTCTAAGTAATCATATTTTATAAGAACTTTATTATTGTCTAGAATTTCTAAGTCAATTTTAATATCTTTTTGTCTATATCTAAATTTAGCAGTTAAATTATTTTTATCAAAATTGGTTTCTAAAAAATTTGTATTAATAGCAACTAATGAATTTGAAAGTAAATATTCTTTATTGCGTTCATTAGCAACATACAAGATTCTATCTTTTAAATTATGTCCTACTACAAAATAAGGCAAGGCATATCCGCCTAAATTAAGCCCTTTTCTTTGTCCGATTGTATAATACATGGCTCCGATATGTTTACCAACTACTTTATTAGTTGCAATGTCAATTATATTTCCGGGCTTTGAAGGAATATAATTTTCAAGAAACTCAGTAAATTTTCTTTCGCCAATAAAACAAATCCCTGTAGAATCTTTTTTATTTGCAATGGACAATCCTAATTTGTTAGCTATTAATCTAACTTCTTTTTTAGTTATTGAATCTAATGGAAAAATTACTTTTTCTAATTGTTTATTAGAAAGTTGCGCTAAAAAATAAGATTGATCTTTAGTATCATCAAATGCTTTATATAATTTGCAATCTTTAGTTTTAGCATAGTGTCCTGTAGCAATATAATCTGCATTTAATTTATTAAATGCAAAGTCAGCAAATTTTGCAAATTTAATATATTTATTGCAAAAAATATCTGGATTAGGTGTTCTTCCTTTTTTATATTCTTCAATTAGATAACTAAAAACATCATCTCAATATTCTTTGACAAAATCAACTCTATGTAATTCTATGCCAAAAAATTTTGCAACATCTTTTGCATCTTCATAATCTTTTTCTTGTGGGCATTGATCATCAAAACTAGTTTTATTACCTAAAAAATCATTGTTAAGAAATGAATCTCAATTTCTCATAAAAAGGCCAATTACTTCATAACCTTTATTTTTTAATAAATAACAACTAATAGCTGAATCTATTCCACCGCTTAGTCCAATAACTACTCTTTTTTTTCTTTCCATATTTTTTTAAATTAATTTTCTTTCGTATGTAACCATTAATAATGCTTTGAAATTAACTCAATAAGTAACAGCCACTACTCTTCAACCTTTAGCAGCTTCTTCATTAACATTTTCATTAAAATGTTGAGAGTTCTTATATTCAACACATTTATATTCATATTCTTGTTTATACATTTTATCAATATCTTCTGGTCTGTACATAATAGTTCCTTAATAAATAATTTTATTTAATTAAAATAAAAAACTTACATACATTGAATGTAAGTTTTAATTATTATTTAAGTTCTGCTTTCTTTTGCACTAAAGCTTTTTTTGCTTTTTCAACAATTTGATTAAACACTGTTGGTTGATTAATTGCAAGTTCAGATAACATTTTACGGTTAATAAGAATGTTAGCTTTTTTAAGTCCTTCAATTAATCTTGAATATGTAACACCTAATGGTCTTACAGCAGCATTAATTCTAGCTATTCACAATTTTCTGAATTCTCTTTTAATTTGTTTACGATCTCTAAAAGCATAAGTTCATGATTTTACAACTTGTTGTTTAGCAACTTTGTAACCAATTGATTTATGTCCTCAATAACCTTTTGCAAGTTTTAATCATTTATTACGTCTTCTTCTTGTAACTATTCCGCCTTTTGTACGCATAATAATTCCTTTCTATCTATAAACTAATTAAATTAGTTCCTTATATCTTTTAAAATCTGAATGTGATAATTCTGATGATTTACGTGAGTGACGCTTTTGTTTTGTTGATTTGTTTTGTGCTAAATGTGATCTATAAGCATTGCCTCTTTTAACTTTACCATTCGCTGTAATTTTTACTCTTTTTTTAATGGCACTTTTAGTCTTCATTTTTGGCATTGTCTTCTCCTTCTTTAATTTTGTCTTCATCTTCTTTATTAGAATTATTAAAAGACTTAACTTTTTTACTATCTTTTTCAATAAACATATCTAAGAATTTGTCATTAACCATCATTGCAGGTTTAGTAATTTTTGCAACATCTTCAACCATCGCAAAAAACTTATCAAGAATTTCAGTTCCTAATTCAGTTCTAGTTTTTTCACGTCCTCTAAATTTAACTGAAACTTTTACTCTAGCATTATCTAAAATAAATTCTCTAGCTTTTTTAGCTTTGGTTTTTAAGTCGTGATCGCCAATTAATGGGGTTAATCTAATTTCACGATTGGTTGTTTGACTTTGTTTTTCTTTATTTAGTTTATTTTTTTTCTTTTTATCATATTTAAATTTACCATAGTCCATAATTCTTGTGATTGGACGATTATTATCTAAAGCAATTAAAACTAAATCCATATTACTTTCTTTAGCTTTTTCAATTGCTTCAGTTTTTAACATAACACCTATTTTTTCTCCATTTTCATCAATAACAAATACTTTATTGTATGGAATTCTTTCATTAACAATGTGTTCTGCTTTTGGCAATTTACTATTTATATTTGAATTTTGTTGTATAACTTTCTCCTTAAAATAAAAAGTGGTTTTAACAAAATCCACTTCTCTAATTAACTACAAAAAATAATAATATTAGTTATTTTTCTTTACTGTAGCAACCCAACAATTTACTCATTTAGGTGAGAAATGAATCTTCTTTCTGCTATTTAAAGCGAATTTATTATAACATAATATTTTTATATATCTCTAAATATTTTAGGTTTTTACTAAATGAATAAAAAGTTGGGAATTTTAAAAATATATACTTATATATAATATATATAAGTATCGAAAAATAAAAGTCTCAAATTAATAACATTTTTATGTTTTTGAATGAAAATTATTTCAAAGAGGTAAAAAATGAAAGATCATAATAAAAAACAACCAATTAAGAATCTTGGTGATATAATAAGAAAAAATACTATTTCGAAAAAAGATTTTATTTCAAGAATTTCACAATATAAAAATGTTAAATATTTTGAAATGGTTTTCAAGAAAGAAAAAGAAAATTTATATTTTTGTGCAGTATGCAATGTGGAGGATTTTAAAGAAGATATGCCTAAAAAACCATTTGATCCAGATCAATTCGCTAAAGATTTAATTTTAAATGTTAAGGTAATGATTCAAAATGAAATCTTCCCTATACTTGAAAAAATAGAAAATAGATTAGATAAAATTGAAGCTAGACTAGATAAAGTTGAAGCTAGACTAGATAAAGTTGAAGCTAGATTAGATAAAGTTGAAAAAGATATTACTGAAATTAAAAAAGATGTTGCTATGCTAAAATCATTTCACATTAAAGACATTGAAGAATATAATAAAAATATGGCCAATAATTAGAGCCATAGCTTGAATGAAGTATGAAGTGCAATACTTGTTGCTTACAACTTTATTCTATTACAAACAAATTAAAATATTAAAAAATTGCAAACGAAAAATTGCAATTTTTTAATTGCTGTATTTTTGGTTATGGTTTTCTATATTACAATGATTCTATGGTTTTATTATAAGCATCAACATATAGTTCTTCAGCTGATTTATAGTTTAAAGTTTTTCTTAGTCTTTTATTTATTAG
>NZ_ATUH01000004.1 GCF_000420105.1 Metamycoplasma orale ATCC 23714 | reverse complement strand
GACAAAAAGGTAGTGATGAAAATTGAAATGGTTTATTTAGGAGATTCTTTCCTAAAGGAACAGATTTCAATGATATATCACCTGAAGAAATACAAAGAGTAACAACCCTAATAAATAAAAGACTAAGAAAAACTTTAAACTATAAATCAGCTGAAGAACTATATGTTGATGCTTATAATAAAACCATAGAATCATTGTAATATAGAAAATCATAACCAAAAAATACAGCAATTAAAAAATTGCAATTTTTCGTTTGCAATTTTTTAATATTTTAATTTGTTTGTAATAGAATAAAGTTATAAGCAACAAGCGTTGCACTTCATACTTCATTCAAGCTGAGTAATCAACTTTTTTGTTTATTTATTGTATAATTTTATTAATTATGAATACAAAAAATAGAGAATTAAAGATATTAAAAAAAACTAATGCTCAATCAGTTTGATTTTGAACTTTAGTTTTATGTATGGTTATAGTAGTAGATGCATTTTTTGCATATTTTGGAATTGTTTTTAAAACTAAATTTGATGGATATAAAGTATTGGGCAATGATATCGCTTTGAGTATTGTTTGTGGATTTATGGTTGGTTTAATAACTTTAATATTAGCTTTCGTCTTTTTACAAATATTTAAAAAAGCAGTAATTAAAGATTTCTTTTCATATTATTGTTATATTAATTCGTTAAGAAATGCCCACGCTCTTCTTTTGATTAAAGATCAAAGATTGCTTGATATTTATAAGAAAAATGAAGCAATGACAAAAAAAGAATATATGGAATTATTAGCTAAAATGTTAAATTATTCAACTTCTTCAATAGAATATAAAAACTTAGTTAAAAATGTGGACGATGATTTTAGAAAACATTCATATAATGAAATTGAACCTAAAAACATAATTAGATTAGGTTTTTTAAAAACATTTGTATTTAACTTTTTAATTCCTTTAATTATTATTTTAGCCTTAATACCTTTTCCAATCTTATATCAAAAAGATATAGTAACTAAAAGTTCTGAATTACCGGCGCTTTCTAGACTTATAATTATAGTAATAATGACTATATTTGTGCTAAATGTTTCTATATTTGCCTATGAAATTGATGCAACTAAAAAAATATGAAACAATGAAAGTTTTAATAATTATTTTTTCTTCTCATTTAATACATTCTCATATAAGTATTTAAATTCTTCTTTTATTAGAAGTGAATAAATATTTTTAAAAAAGCATAACTTATTTAGAGCTATGCTTTTTTTCAAAGTACGCTTGAATTTCTTTAACTTTATTTAGTCTTTCTCAAGGTAAATCTAAGTCATTTCTTCCAAAGTGTCCAAATGTTGCAGTTGGTAGATAAATAGGCTTTAATAAATCTAATGTATCAATAATACCTTTAACTGATAAATCAAATATTTTATTGATCATATCAATTAATTCAGTTTCGGAATATTTTGAAGTGTTAAATGTTTCAACATATATACTTTGCGGTTTCGGAAGTCCAATTGCATAAGAAAGTTGTATTTCACATTTCTTTGCAATTTTAGCTGCAACTATGTTTTTTGCAATATATCTAGCCATATAAGTTGCAGATCTATCTATTTTGGTTGCATCTTTTCCCGATTGGCAGCCACCACCGTGATGAGCAAAACCACCATAGGTATCCACTATTATTTTTCTTCCGGTTAAACCTGTGTCTCCGACAGGTCCACCAATAACAAATTTACCTGTTGGATTTAGCAACATTTCATAATCTAGATTAAGCTTATGTTCTTTAAGGACATAATCAATTATATTTTCTTTGACAAATTTTCTAAATTCTTCATAGTTATAATTAGCATCATGTTGTATAGACATAAGCACTTTTTTAACTATAATACTATTTTTGTCTGAATCTTCTTCTATTGTTACTTGGCTTTTCATATCTGCTTTAGCATATGGAAATTTATTTTGACGTCTTAATTTTTCTGCTCTTTTAACAAGTTCATGAGCAAGAGTAATTGTTCAAGGCATATAGTATTTGTTTTCATCAGTTGCATATCCAAAGATAATACCTTGATCACCTGCCCCTAGCTCTTTATTTTTATTAGATTTAACACCTTGAGCAATATCGGGGCTTTGCTCTGAGATGCCAACCATAATATTAAAGTCATTTTCTGTATATCCTAAAGGTTTTAAAACTTTTCAAGCTTCTTTTACAACATCAACATATCCATTTGTTGTTATTTGTCCGCCTATATAAATAACATTGTTATTTGCAATTACATCACAAGCAACACGTGAATATGGGTCTTGTTTTAAAAGCGCATCTAAAATAGCATCACTAATTTGGTCACAAATTTTATCTGGATGTCCTGCACCAACACTTTCGCTGGTTAATAATCTTTTCATTTATTTCTCCTTATTTTGTTAATTATTATTACATAAGGAGATAATGTTTTACATGTTGGATTAATTTAAAATAAATAATCCCTCGCTATCCACCTTGTTTATTTAAATAAATAGGTTGGCGTGTCTTATTGCTGCTAAGCTAAACACCTCTTTATGTATTAAGTTTTTTTAACAATTATATTTTATAATATTTCTAGTTTTTTTAGTTTATTTTTATTGACATTTTTTTGATCTCAAACACTAACTTGAACTTCTCCAATGTGTTCCTTTTCGAGTAAAAATAAAGCTATTCTGCTTTGACCTAAACCACCACCAATTGTAAAAGGTAGTGTTTCATCAATGATTTGTTTGTGATAATCGCTAAGCGATTTTATTTTACTTTCAGACATATCCATTTGTTTAATTAAACTGTCTCTATTTACTCTAATTCCCATTGAACTTAATTCAATTGCCCGATCATGTAATTTATCGTAAATAATAATATCGCCATTTAAATTTCAATCATCATAATCTTTTGCGCGTGAAGAATGTGGCTTATTATTAGTTAAGTTATAACCTATTTTATAAATAAAAACTGCGCCATACTTTTTAGATATTTCATACTCTCTTTGGTTAACATCTAAATTAGGATATTTGTCTAATAACTCTTGTGAAGAAATAAAATAAATATCTTTAGTTAATTTTTTTGAAAGTTGAGGATATTCTAAATTAATTTCATTTTCTACTTCATATAATGCTTGATATATCTTTTTTACAATGTATTGTAAAAAATTAAGATTTCTATCTTCTTTTTTAATTATAAGTTCTCAGTCTCATTGGTCAACATAAATTGAATGTAAGTCATCTTGTTCTTCTTCGCGTCTAATTGCATTCATATCTGTGTAAATACCTTCATTAATATTAAAATTATACTTACTAAGCGCATATCTTTTTCATTTGGCAAGTGAATGTATTATTTCTAGATCTTCATCAATATTTTTTGCTTTAAATTTAACAGGTTCCTCTCCATTTAAAGGATCATTTAAATGGCTTGAACTAAGTAAAAATAAAGGCGCTGAAACTCTAACTAAGTTTAATGTTTTAGCTAGCTTAGATGAAAATAAAGTTTTTAATTTATCAATTGCAAATTGTGTTTCTTTTAAATTTAATTTAGACATATTCTATTAATGATAGCATAAAGCATATAAATTAAAATAAAAAGCACATTTAATAATTTAAATATGCTTTATTAATTATAGAATTTGATAACTATTTTTTAGCAGCTTTAGGTGCAGCATTTTTAGCAGCAGGTTTTTTAGTAGTGGTTGTTTTAGGTTTAACTTCAACTTTTTTAGTAACTTTTTTAGGTTTTGCACTAGTAGTTTCAGTGTTTGCCTTAATTTCCTTAAGACGTGTGCTTTTACCTTGTAAATCACGCATATAGAATAATTTAGCTCTTCTAACTTTATTCTTTCTTAAAACTTCAATTGTAGAAATTAAAGGAGAATTTAATTTAAATGTTCTTTCAACACCAACACCATAAGAATCTTTTCTTACTTTAATGGTTTTGTTAATTCCTTCGCCATTTGCAGCAATAACAAGACCTTCATACATTTGAATTCTTTCTTTGTTACCTTCTTTAATTCTAACGTGAATCTTGATGTTATATCCTTCTCTAATTTCAGGTAAGTCAGTTCTAATTTGTTCACTTTCAACTTCTTGTAATAATTTAGTTCTACTCATCTTTTTTCCTTTCTAATTTTTTAATAATATCTTTACGATTTTTTTTAGTTTTTAAATAAGCTTGTTCTTCTCTTCATTTTTGAATATCTTTATGATTGCCTGATAAAAGTACATCGGGAACCTTATAGCCTAAATAATCATAAGGTTTAGTATATTGTGGGTAATCTAGTAAACCATTTCCTTCAAAACTTTCATTTTCATGACTTTCTTTTTTTATTACACCAGGACATAATCTAGCAGTAGCTTCAGCAACTACCATTGCTGCAATTTCGCCTCCTGTTAAAATATAATCCCCAATAGAAAGTTCTTCATCTACAAAGTTTAATATTCTTTCATCAAATCCTTCATAATGGCCACATATTAATGTAAGTTCATCATATTTAGCTAATCTATGAGCTTCAGTTTGATTAAATAATTTGCCTTGTGGGCTTAATAAAACTTTATATGAATTAGGCACAGTTTTAAGTGCTTCATGAATGGGTTTTACTTGTAAAAGCATCCCGCTTCCACCACCATATACTGTATCATCAACTTTATTATGTTTATCATCAGAAAACTTTCTAAAGTCAATAATATTTAATTCTAGATGTCCTAATTTAATTGCTTTAGCAATTATACTTTGCAATTTAAATTGTTCAAAATATTCAGGAAATAGAGTAAGAATGTTTATTTTCATATTTATTTTTTGCTTACTTTGCTTGCTTTATATTTTGCATAGAAATCATTTACTTTTAATAAATTTCTAACAGTTTCTGATGGTTTAGCGCCTTGATCTAAGTATTTAGTTACTAATTCATAGTTAATGTTTAATTTTTTTGTATGAGAATCATAGTTTCCCAATTCTTCAATAAATTTACCATCTCTAGGAGCACGTTCATCGCTGGCTACAATTTTATATGTTGCATAGAATTTTTTACCAGTTCTTTTTAGTCTTAATTTAACCATGTTATTCCTTTCTTTATTTAATTATTTAAAAATAATTATATATTTTACCATAAAAAAAACTGTCAAGCAAAAATACTTGACATTTTTTATTTATTTAATAATTGATTAATAAAACTTTTAACTACAGCAAATAAGTTTTTAATTTTAAAATTGATATATTTTAGGAAAAACAAAATGACTTTTCCTAATCTTTTCTCATCTTTTTCCTTTTTTAGAAATCTTTTTCCTTTTTGTTTATTCTTATTATTGAGAGGTATTATGAGAAAAAGTGTCAAAAGGATTTTAATTAGTTCAAGTATATTTGTTATTTCATCAATATTTTTAATGTCATCTTTATTAATTACTAAAAAAAGATATATTGCAAATAATAAAGATAATAAAAATCAACAAGAAGAATATATTACTATTAATATAAGCGGTGCTATATTTTTTCCAGGCGAATATACAATAATTAAAAATAGTTTGATTAGTGATATTTTAAAAATAGCAAAACCTAAATCAGGTGCTAATTTAAAGAATATAGATCTTAATAATAAAATTGAAAAAAATAATTATAAGTTATATATACCATATAAAAAAGATGCAAAGTTTTTTATAACAGAAATTAAAAATGCAACCGATTTAGTAAACCTAGGTATTAGAAAAAATATTTCAATCAAAATATTCAACTTTATAAAACAGCATAAGTTTAAAGTAACATGAGAAGAAGTTTCAAAAATAAATGGAGTTGGTGAAAAGACTTTATCAATTCTCAAACAGAGACTAATATTGTAAATGACTATTTTAAATCCTTTATTATTGCACTTTTAATATTTCTAGTTTCTTTTAAGGTAAGCAATGTCTTACTTTGATTTACACTTGTATTATTTTTTGCTATTAATATTTTTAATTGAAAAGCATTATTAGTTGGCATTTTTATAGGCAGTTTATTTATTATGATAAGTAAAATTTCTTTATATATTACATTTAAAAATGTAGGCAAAGAAATTGATGATAATTTTAAAATTATTAAAAGTTTTTCTAATTTTTTTATTGTTCAGAATAATAGTAGAACTAATATACTTATCTATTTTAAAAATAATATTTTTAATATTGATGATATTGTTCACGTTAAAGGTGCAGTTTCTGAAATTAAAAATGTTAATTCATTTCATAATTCTAATAATGTATATTTACAAATTTATAAAGCTAGTGTTTATTTATATGAAAAAGCAAATATAAATAATTTTGTTAATAAAGATGCAAATACTAGAATGTTTTTAAATTTGTTTATTTTTTCCAAACAGATTGATAAAAACAATGAAATTATACAAATGTTAAAAGAAATGTCTATTATTCATTATTTCATAATAAGCGGATTTCATTTTGGAATAATTTATTTTATTTTTAAAAAAATATTTGAAAAAATTAGGTTAGTTAAAGTTTCTGAATACTTAAGTTTATTATTGCTTTTTATATATTTGTGTATGTTAAAGTTTCCAATTTCAGCATTTAGAGCTTTTATATTTTTACTTTTGAGAGTCATAAATCAAAAGCTATTTAACAAAAAGTTTTCTAATTTAACATTACTTGCTTTTATTGCTACGCTATTCTTAATTTTTGATTATTCATTAATATTTAATTATTCATTTATTTTTTCTTTTGTATTAACATTTGTTATTTTATTAACTAATAATATTTTTAGAAATACTAAAAAAGAATATTTAAAAAATATATGAATATCTTTATTCACATATTTTTCATCACTTTTAATATCATTAACTTTGGTTGAAAAAATAAGCATTTTTTCTTTTATATATCAATTATTTTTTGGGCCAATAATATTTTTAAGTTACACTTTTTCTATTTTATTTTTCTGAACTAAATATTTATCAATGTGATATTTTAATTTTTTAAGTGTTTTAATTAAATTAATTTATAAAACTAATATTGAAATAAATATAGGCAAAAAGCTTATTTATTTGCCTTTTATAATTCATGCATTATATATTTTGATTTATATGTTAATTTCATTAAATAGGAACTATTTAATGTATAAAATTAATTCTTATTTTTTAGCATATCAATTAAATCATTTTCAGAGATAACTTTAACATTTAATTCATTAGCTTTATCTAATTTAGATCCAGGATTTTCTCCGCATAAAACATAAGAAGTTTTTTTAGATACACTATTTACTATATTTCCATTATTTGCCTTTATTAATTCTTCAAAATAGTTTCTAGGCTTAGATAATGTTCCTGTAATAACAATATTAATTCCATCTAATAATTTGCTTTTTATATTTGAAATATGTTCGAAATTCATTCCACTATTAAGAAAGTCATTAATTAATTTTTTATTATTATCAACTGATAGCCATTTTTTAACTGAATCAATAATTTTCGGACCAATTTCATTATATTGAATTAAAGAATCAAAATCAAATTTTAGAAATTCAGAAAGTTTTTGAACTTTAGAAGCTATAAAGCTTGCAACTTTTTGTCCTATGTGTTTTATAGATAAAGCAAAAATAAATTTGTCAAGTCCTAATTTTTTTGAATCTTCAATTGAATTTAAAATTTTCATTATAGATTTAGTTCCTAATTTTTCTAATTGTGTTAGTTCATTTTTATTATTTTTTAAATTATAAAAATCTAGTGGATTAAGAATTAATTTATTTTCATATAATTTTTCTACTATTTTTTCGCCCATTGAAAAGAAATTCATACATTCTTTTGAAGAAAAATGAATTAGTTGTTTTTTTATAATTTCTGGACAATTGTAATTTTCACAATATTCTTCTAAGAATGTTTCGCTTTCTATTAATTTAGAATTACAATATGGACAAGTTTCTATTCTTTTAAAATAATCAGGTTTACCTTTTGGATTAACTAGTCCTATAATGCAAGGAATAATTTCACCAGCTTTTTTAATATAAACTTCATCGCCAACATTTAAATTTAGTTCTTTAATGTAATTAAAATTATTTAATGTTGCAAAGTTTATTTTTGAACCAGAAATTTCGACAGTTTTAACTTGGCCATTATAAGTTACTAAGCCGGTTCTTCCAATAGTTATAAATATCTTTTTAATTGTTGTAATTTCAATGTTTGGTTCAAATTTAAAAGCAATTGCATAATGTGGAAACTTTTGAGTTTGCCCTATTTTATTTCATCATTTAATTTCATTTAATTTAATAACTACACCATCTGCTTCAAAATCAAATGTTTTTTTAAGTTCTGGAAAATTATTTATATATTCTTCAATTTGATTAATATTTTTAGCTAGTTTATAATCTTTTACAACATGAAAATTATTTTTCTTAAGGAAACAAAAGGCATCTTCCATTGTAAAAATATTATGACTTGGAGCATCGACTACAAAATATATAAAAGATGACAAACCTCTTTGAGAAACAATATTAGAATCTAATTGTCTTAAAGTGCCAGCTGCTGCATTTCTTGGGTTGGCTAAAGGCGGTAAATTATTTTTTAAATTTTCTTCATTTAATTCATTAAATCTAGAAATAGATAAATATATTTCTCCTCTTAATTCGATTTTGTGTTTGTATTCTATTTCTTTAGGGATATCATTAATTTGTAAAATATTTTTTGTAACATCTTCTCCCGTTATTCCATCTCCTCTAGTCACACCTCTAATTAGTTTTCCATTTTCATAAGTTAATGAAATAGAAAGGCCATCAATTTTAGGTTCAATTAAAAATGAAAAATCATTAGTATATTTTTCAATGTTTTTAATAAATTTCTTAATTTCTTCAATTGAATATGCTTTGTTTAAAGAAAGCATTGGTTTTTTATGAATTACTTTATCAAATATTGATAAAGACTTTGCATCAATTTTTTGCGTTGGAGAGTTTTTAACTTCTTCATAAGTTAGCAAATAACTATATTGTTTTTCTAATTTTTGAAGTCTAATAAACTCAGTATCATAAATTTCATCAGTTACAATAGGATTATCCAAATTATAATAAGCATTGTCTCATTCAGCAATCTTTTTTTGAAGATTTAAAATTTCTTCTCTAATATTTTTTTCTTTAGCATTCATTATAAATCCTTATTTATTAAACTTTATGAAATGTCATTATTCATCATTCTGGTAAATGCACACTATGTATTTGACAAACAGTTACCATAGCAACTATTCCAAATATTACAAATATTGATAATATATCTCTCCAATTAATTCCTAATTGTCTATATTTAGACCTTTTAGCATATGGATCATATCCTCTAGAAGTCATTGCATCAGCTAAATCATTAGCTTTAGAAAAAGAAGCAACAAATAGTGGGACAATTAAAACAATAAAAGCCTTTGTTTTATCTTTTAATTTTCCATGTTTAAAATCAACTCCACGACTAGCTTGAGCTTTCATTATTCTATTTGCTTCATCTAGTAATGTTGGAATAAATCTTAGTGCTATAGAAATAATCATTGTGATAATTTCTGTTGGGAATTTAATTAGTTTTAATGGATAAAGAATATCATTTATAGCTCTAGTTAAAAATACTGGCTTTGTTGAAACAGTGAGAATAGTAGTTGTTAGGATAACACCATATATTCTAAATAAGATAGAAACAGTTCTTAAAATAGTAAATTTAGTTAATTGGAATTTAGCATTTAGGCCAAATGGCGCTCAATATATATCATTAATTATGGTTTGTCCACGGTGATATACATAAGTGTCTATGTTAGCTTCGCCTGCTAAAGGAATATAAGGAGTGCCTTCGGGAGGTATTGCACCTTTAATAGTTAGCATATTGACTAACAATATAAATATTGTTATATAAAAAGGCATCTTTAATTTTCTAAATAATGATCTTATTGATTTGGTTGCAATTAAATATATTGTTGCAATTATTAATATTAGAATGGATAAGGTAAATAAATGGTCAACTATAAAGAAAAGAACTATAAATAAAATATTGCACAAAAATTTTAGACGTGGGTCTAACTTATGTACAAATGTATTTAAATTTACATATTTTCCTATAATTGCTTTGTTCATTTTTTACCTTGATTTATTTTTCTTTGTAATTATATCATTAAGTTTAGCGGCAAGTTCATCAAGAGATGTAACTTTACCTATTTTGAATCCTTTTTTTTCTAATTTATTAACAAAAGATAATAGTCTTGTTGGTATTAAATTATTTTCAATTAAAAATTCATTATTACATAATATATCATATGTATTTCCGTCATGAATGATTTTTCCATCTTTAATAAATAATGTTCTATTGGTTCATCTAAGCGCATTATCTAAGTCATGAGTTACAATTATTATTGTTTTCCCTTCTTCTTTATTTAGTTTACTAAATAATTGAAGCATTTCTTCCACACCGTGAGGATCAAGTCCGGCAGTAGGCTCATCTAAAATTAAAAATTTAGGTTCCATTGCTAAAATACCAGCTAGGGCCACACGTCTTTTTTGGCCGCCTGATAAATTAAATGGGCTGCGTTCTAAATATTCTTCAGGTAAGCCTACCATTTTTATATATTTTTTAGCAAGTTCTTTAGCAACATTTTTTTTGATTCCCATTGAAACAGGACCAAAAATAATATCTTTTTCTATTGTTGACTCAAATAGTTGATATTCAGCAAATTGAAAAACAACGCCAACTTGCTTTCTAATTGCTTTAATGTGTTTAATTTTTCTAATAGTTTTAGCAATTTTAACATCAGTATAAACAATTTTGACACGATCAGCTTTTTTTATTTTTTTAAATTCATCGCGTTCTTTTTGTCATTGTTTATATTGCTTTTCATACTCTTTAATTTCAACTTCTGAAAAGTTTTTATGAAACTTAGGTTTTTTAGATAATTTTAACTTAGAAAAATAAGGAACTTCTAAAAAGGTTATATCGCCAGTGTCCGGAATAATTAAACCATTAAGATGTTCAATAAATGTAGTTTTACCTGAACCGGTTGGCCCTATGATAGAAATAGCTTCATCTTCTTTAATACTTGTTGAAACACCATCAAGAACTTTTACGTATGAAGGAAGTTTTTTATCATATTCTTTTGAAATATTATTTACTTTAATTTGCATAGTTGCTCCAATAATTCATTTTCGTTATAAGTTGGTGTTACTTTCTTAAGTTTTTCAGAAAGTTTATAAATAAATGGCGAATCTATTTTTGCTATTTCAATAATCTCTTTGTTTTTCAATATGTCCATTGGACTTCCGCTAGCAATTAATTTTCCGCCTGAGAAAACTAAAAGTGTATCAGCTAATAAAGCTTCATCCATATCATGTGTTATTGAAATTAAAGTTTTATTAGTTTTTTTGTGAAGGTCATGAATTATTTTATATATATCAGCCCTACCACGTGGATCTAGCATAGAAGTTATTTCATCAAAAATAATAATTTCTGGGTCAAGTGCTAAAGTGGATGCTATTGCAACACGTTGTTTTTGTCCACCAGATAAGTTTTGAGGTTCTCTATCTAAGTATTCTAGCATATTTACTTCTTTAGCAAATTGTCTAACTAGTACATACATTTCATCATAACTTAATAATTTATTTTCTAAACCAAAGGCAATATCATCTTCAACAGTTGCTCCAATAAATTGGTTATCTGGATTTTGAAAAACTATTCCAATTTTTTTCCTAATATCATAAACAGTTTGTGAATTAATTTCAATTGAGTCTACAATTATTTTTCCACTTGTTGCCTTATAAATTGCTGAAAGTAATTTAGAAAATGTACTTTTACCTGAACCATTATGTCCTAAAATAGCGACATACTTGCCGCTTTCTATTGTTAAATTCACATCTTGTAATGCATAGTTTTTTGCTTCCGGATATTTATAAAATAAATTCTTAACTTCTATCATAATTATTAAATTATAAAGACTTTAAAATAAAAATTATATATTTTAGAATATAATTGAACTGTATGGCTAATTGCTACATTAAGTAGAGGAAAATCCGCTCTAACACTTTCTGCGATGAAAGTAAAGTTCATGCTAGATCTAATAAATCTAGGCAACAAAAGTTGACGACTAGTGCAACAGAGACGAGCTTATTAAGTTAAGAATGCAACGATGTAAACTCCATGAGTTAGAAACCCAAATTTAGGTAGGGGAACTAAGTTAAGAGAACTGAATCAAGACTTGGAAGTAATTACGATTACTTAGATAAATAATTAGCGCCAGCAATGGTACAGAAAGCGGTTTATAGTACAAGAGGGTTTCCCCTCTTTTTTTATTAAAAAATTTTTTTATTTTTTTTAAACAAATTATTTTTTTAGTGTATACTATTTTACATAGCAACCATAACGAAGGGGTTCCACCTGATACCATTCCGAACTCAGCAGTTAAGCCCTTCAGTGCCGATGATACCTTAAATGGGAAAGTAGGTCGTTGCTTTTTTTATTTTTTAAGGTATAATTTTTTAGTATTTATGGTAATAAAATATGCAAGAAAAATCATTTAGTTATGTTATTAAAAAAGAAATTATTAGTAAAAAACTTTCTAAGGAAGAACAACTTAATTTTTTAAGTGGTATTTTTGATACTTCAAAAGTAGTAAATAATGTTTCTTACATAATAATGAATGAAAAAGAAAATCTTGAATATATAGAAAACTTAATTAATAAATTTGAACTAAAATTTGAAAAAAATAGGAGTAATAGTTTAGCTATTAACTTAGATACCTTTAAGAATGATAAGCTAATAAAACAACAAGCATATTTTTCAGCTATATTTTTTAATAGCGGATCTATTTCAAATAAAAGTAGTTCTTCATATCATTTAGAACTTAAGTTTTATGATTTACAAAAAGCAAATGAAGTTATTAATATTATGAGTAACTATGATATTAATTTTAAAATTCTTAAAAGAAAAAACATATATGTTTTATATATTAAAAAAATTGAAAATATTTGTGATTTTTTAAGAGCCATTGAAGCATTTGATTCCTATTTAAAATTTGAGGAAACTAAAATCGAAAGAGATTTTAATAATAATGTAAATCGTCTTACTAATTTTGATTTTTATAATCAAGAAAAAATTGCTTCAATAAATAATGATTTTTTGAATAACTATGATTTTATTAAGAGAACAAATAATTTAGATATGTTTAGTGACGTTGAACTTAAGTTTTATGAATTGAAATTCAATAATTTAGATTTAAGCTTGAATGATTTAGCGAAAGCACTTGAAAAAAGCAAAATATATCGAACAAAGTCTAGTTTATCTAGATATTTAGAAAAACTTGATAATTTTGTTAAAAAAATTGTTATAAAAAATAGTAAATAGAAGCAAATTGAACTTTGCTTTTTTATTTTCATAGTTTTCCTAATTTTAAACAAGTAAGTATGGTATTTATTATTAATAAGCAATTAGGAGTTTATATTATGAAAAATAAAAAATATTTACTAGGGTTAGGATTAATTTTCTTTCCAATAGTTTCATTGTCTGCATCATGTACTAATAGTAAACCAAGTAAACCAGATGAAAGTGTTTCTAATGAAGTTCTTGATGAAATTGATTTAGTTCAAGGTGATATATTAAAATTAAAAAATGAAACAAATGCTATTTTGGCCGTTAATGATGGCAAAGATGTAGACTTAGATATCAATAAAGCTATAGCAAAAAAATACATTAAAAAATTAAAGAATTTTAAAAAAATTTAAAAGAAATAAATCTAGTTTAATTTCCTTAAAGGGATTTAAAGAGACCCTTAAAGTCTATCTTAAAAATTTAAAAGCTGCAAAAGATAAATTTATTCATGATGTTTTACATAGTTTAAAAACTTTAATTACTGAAGTTCAAAATTATATTGATACTGAATTAGTTGATGAACATTATGAAGAAATAAAGAAAAACTTAAATAATGATCTCAAAAAAACAATTGAGTTAATTAAAGACGTTTATATAATTACAAAACAACAATTAATTGACGCATATAAATTTTTGAAAAATTAGGCAACAAAATCGGTTTTGCTGAAAAATATAAAAATAAAGAAATCAAAAATAAGGATGGCAATCCAATTGATGATTCAAAAGTAAGCGCCTTGGAAAATGCTATTGAAGAAGTAAAAACAATTGATGAATATGCATCATTTGATGAAATTCAAAGTGCCATTTTTAAATTAGAAAGAGCATTAGAAGAAGCTGGATTTTAGGAAAAATAATAAATAAAAACATATTTGAAGCGCTATGCGCTTCATTTAATTTTTTTTAATTTAAAATTTAATTTCCTTTCATTATTTTAATAAGACTGAAATATGGTATAATTATACATATTTATTAATTCAAATTTGGAGTTTATATGAAAAACAAAAATTCTTTACTTAGCTTAGGATTGATTTCTATTCCCTTAATACCTTTATCAGCAGCATGTACTAATGGAAGAAAAGTTGATAATTTAGATACATCAAAAGAAGAAAAAGTTCCTCAAGAAGTTTTAAATGCAATTAAAACCAAAAAGGAAGAATTATTACCTTTAGAAACAGAGGCTAATAGTCTTTTAGAACTCAATGACGGAAGTAACTATGAATTAAATAAAAGCAAATCTAAAGTTAAAGAACAAATTAAAAAGATAACTAGTTTTTTAGCTAAAACTAAAACTTTAGAAGAATTATCTAATTTGGATCAATTAAAAAATGATTTGCAAACTTATATTCAAGAATTAAAAGCTACCAAAGTTACACAAATACAAGGTGATATAAATCGTTTAAAATCTTTAAAAAAAGAAGTTGAACAATATATCAATACTGAATTAATTGATGAAGAATATGATGAAATTAAAAAATCACTAAAAGAACATCTTTTAGAAACAAATAATTTAATTAATGAAGATGTGTATAAAGTTACTAAACCCCAAGTAGTTGCAAATTATATAGCATTAAACAAAGAATTGGCTAAAGCAAAATTAGCTAAAAAAGAAATTGTTGATAATGCTAATTACAAGATTAATAAATTAAAAGCTAATTTGAATTCAAAAATTATTCAATATAGAGAGTTTGCTGATGAAAAGTTTAATGATGAAATTAGAATAGAATTTTTATCAACTTTAAATAAAGCTATTGATGTTAAAAATAATAATATGGCTACCGAAGAAGAAATTAAAAAAGTTTCTAAAGAATTAGATTTTTCATTTAGAAATTCATTATTAAATTCTTCTTCTGAACTTCTAAAAGTTGAAATTGTAAGAGCAAACGAACTACTTACTAAACTAGGAAGATATAACGAAAGTATGTTTTTATTTAATGATATTATGGCAAAATTATCTGATGCTCTTATAAACTCTAGACAAGTTTCTAATGCTGATCCTATTAGTAAAGAAGATTGTCTTTCAGAATATAGTGTTTTAAATAATTTAATAACCGAAATTGAAAAAGAAGCAGCGCAATTAGTTCGTAATGCATTAAAAAATGAATTGGATGAATCAAAAAGGTTTTTAAAAGGTGAAGTAATTTCATTTGATTCTGTTATAAAGAAAAATGCTAATAAAACATGACTTTTTGATGCAATGGATAAAGTTGAACAAAGTTTAATTTTAACTAATTTATATTGAGAAAATTTGACACTTACCAGAATTAATTTTTATAGTTCATTTTATAATGTTTTTGTAAAACCTTTTGCTCTTATAAAATTAGAAGAAATTTATAAAACAGCAAAAGATTTTAGTAAAGGAAATATTAGAAGCCAAAGTGGTAAACTTATTGAAAATACAAAAGCATTTTATTTAAAAAAAATAATAGATTCGGTTCCTGCATATGAATTACAAAGAAAAACTGGCTACTATTTACAAATAAAAAAATGATTTGATGATTTAACACAAGGATTAATTGACGCGGATTATTATAATTAACAAATAATTATTAGTGCAAGTAATACTTGCACTTTTTATTTATTAGTCCTAGTATTTTTAAATTATTTTAATAAATAGTGTAAAATAGTTAATGCAAATGACACAGCAAAATAACATTTTGTCTTAAACTTTTTATTTTGTTAATAGATTTGAGAGTAAGAAAGCTGTATTCCGAAATCATTAGAATAAAAACAAGCAAAAGAGTTATTTACCTAGTCTTTGCATATTAATTAACTTTATAAGGAGAAATTAAATATGTCAAGATATTTAAAATCAATATTTAAGAAAAGTAGAAGATATAACTTTTCTTTATTAGAAAACAACAAAGAATTTTCTAAAGGTAAAAAAAGAACAACTGCGCCTGGACAACATGGTGCTAAAAGATCTAAACCATCTGATTATCAACTCCACATGTATGAAAAACAAAAAGTTAGATATATGTATGGTTTAAATGAAAGACAATTCAAAAACTTATTTGGACTTGCTTCAAGAAAACATGGAGTTACTGGGATTATTTTATTACAAATGGTAGAATCAAGATTAGATAACTTAGTATTTAGAGCTGGATTTGCTAGAACAAGAGCACAAGCAAGACAATTTGTAACACATAATCACTTTACAGTTGATGGACACAAAGCTAACATACCTTCAATGCAAATTGCTGTTGGTTCAAAAATTGAATTAAAACCTAAATTTGCTAACAATAAAGAATTAGTTAGTGCTAAAGAAG
Source organism: Metamycoplasma orale ATCC 23714 (assembly GCF_000420105.1). Lineage (GTDB taxonomy): Bacteria > Bacillota_I > Bacilli_A > Mycoplasmatales > Metamycoplasmataceae > Metamycoplasma > Metamycoplasma orale. The sequence continues at coordinate 30,537 of NZ_ATUH01000004.1, read as the reverse complement.
TTATGACTGTTAGTCCATGACTTAAGGTTAAAGATAATACAATTACTTACTTCCGTTTACCTGAAAGAAACGAATTTGCTAAAGATATAAACGAAGCTTTAATTGTTGAATATTACAACAGATAATAAAACTAAAAAATGCAGAAATTATGCTTCTGCATTTTTATTTATAATTTGTACTTTATCACTAAGCAAATCAAGTTCTATGTAATTATTTTTCTTTAAAGTTTCTAAGGCATTTATTATTGTATCTTTGAATTTTTCTGTATTTTTCATTTTTAAAAGATCTGCAAAATAATCTATTACATCGCTTACCAAGATATTTAGAAAAACTTGATTTATTTATTAAAAATATCACCAATAAAGATAATAAGAAAAACTAATCTTTTAATTTTATAGAAATACTATTATGCTCTAATTCATTTGCATAACAAATTTTATCCCCATAGATATTTTGCATATTGTTTTTAGTTATTATTTCTTTTGCTATTCCTTCTTTGACGATTTTATTTTCGTTTATTAAATAAACATATGCTTCTAATAAAAGTGCATGATTAGGGTTATGTGTTGAAATAATGAAGATTTTTTTATCTTCATATTTCTTAATGATGTTTAAAATTTTTTCTTGTTTTTCTAAATCTAATGCTGAAGTAGGTTCATCTAAAATAATAATTTTAGCATCTTGGATAAATGCGCCAATGATATTAACAATTTGTTTTTGTCCACCACTTAATTGTGAGTAATTTTTATTAATTAAATTTTCAATTTCAAATTCCTTAATATATTTACTTAAAATTTTCAATGATTCTTGTTTAGAACTTTTATGGTGATTATATAAACTTAATTCAAGATAATCATAAACTAACAAATTTATATTTTCATTTTGAAGTTGAGGAACATAAGAGATTAATTTAGATTTATTTAATGTTGATAATTTTCTTAATTCTTGTTCTTTATTATCATTATTAATAATTATTTCACCTAAATATTTTTTTTCTAAACCTGATATTATTTTTAATAATGTTGATTTGCCAGCTCCATTTAGCCCTAGGATTACATTTATATTATGATTTATTGAAAAGTTAATATTTTCAAAAATATTAAAGTTCATATTATTTGGATATTTAAAAGTTAAGTTATTTACTTTGATTATTTCTTCCATATTTTTTAAACCTTTCTATTATAATGGTTAGAACAAATGTAATTGAACCAAGTAAGCCTGTTATTGCTGAAATAGGAATTTCGGAACTTGTAAATGTTCTTGAAATAATATCTGATAAAAGTACAAATAAAGCACCTCAAACTATTAATAGCATAAAAATGTGATAGTATTTTTTTCCATTGTATAGTTTTTCGATGAAAATTTTCACAATATGAGGAATGATTAAACCAACTCAAGAAATAGAACCCGAGGCCGATATTGAAGTTGCTGTTAAAGTTGTTGATATTGTAATAAATAATAAGATAAAAGGTATGTACTTTAGTCCTTTAGTTTCAGCATGAACTTTTCCTAAAGATACCATTACTAAATGTTTTTTAGTTATAAATACAATAATAATGCATATTGTGTTAACTAGAAAAGCAATTAATACCATTTTCATCGTAATGTTTTGGAGTGAACCTAGTAATCAAAAAGTTATAGTAGGTAATGTAGTATTTTCATTAGCGATATATTTTGTTATACCAATAATTGAACTAGTTAAACTACTTACAATTATTCCGGCTAAAACAAAATTCAAGGTCGACGAATATTTTGTAAATATTTTAGAAATAAATATTGTTAATATTACAACAACTATCCCAAAACTAAATGACATTAAACTTATGATTGATATTGGTAAACCAATTAATATTCCAATAATCGCTCCAATTGAAGCTCCATTTGTGACACCTAATACATTAGGCGAAACTAAATTATTTCTAAATATTTCTTGAAATATAAAACCAGCAATACTTAAACTTGCGCCAACAATCATTGCCATTAAGGTTCTAGGTAGCCTTAATCTAAAAAGAACATTAGTTTCAATTAAATAGTCCTGCTTTTTGAATAAACCATTTCAAAAGTTATTTCATTTCAATTTATATCTACCAACATATAACGAAACAAAAAATAAAATTATTAAAAATGCGATTGAAAAAAATAGTACTAAAAAATATTTTAGCCTATTTTTGTTTTTACTTTTATCCATTAAAAGGTAAACCTTTTAACATTCTATCAACTAATTCATTTGATAGATCTTTGTTAAAAAATATTTTTGATATTTTAATAATTTCATTTTTTACATCAAATTTAAATAATTCAGGATAAATTTTGTTCGCTTGATCATAAATAAATGCTGATGAAAATATATTAAGTTGTTCAAATGGAGTAAGTCCTAAGGGAATATTGAAATATTTATTATTTTTAATAGCTTGTAAATGTGAATAATCTTTCAATAATGTTTTTCTTAGATCATTTTGATAAGTACCACCCAATGATATAAAATCAGGATTTGCTTTTATAACTTCCTCAATCGAAGGTTGAGGGTTTATAAATCTTTTGCCTATATAATCTAAATTAAATAAGTCACTATAAATATATTCGATAAATGAATTTCCATTATCAGTGTAATTAATACCTCTGTTTTTATCACCTCTTACATAATATATAGATTTTTTTGGTAAATTACTTTTTGAAATTTTTTGACTAACTTCATCGATAGCTTTTTGCATTAAGTTTTTTCAAGTTTCAGCTTTTTGTTTAACTTCTTTGCTATCTCAAATTTTTGTTATTAAATCTGCATAGTAATATACATAGTTTTTAAAACCATTGTTATGATATAGACTAATAGTGGCTGCGGGTATTCTGGCTTTATTTCACATATCACTTAAATATTTTTCTGGTGAAAAAACTAAATCAACGTTTTGTGATAATAAAGATTCTTCACTTTCTTTATATTGAAGTGTTGCTTTTTTATTAATATTTTCATCAAAAAATTTAGTTCAAGGATTATTCTTAATATTAGAAAATACTCCAGCAATATTTTTTTCTAGACCGAAAGCGACTAGTAAATCATATGAAGTTCTTGATATGCAAGCAACCTTTTTAGGGTTTTTGGTAATATTGACTTTATCACCTACCATATCTTCTATAGTTATTTTATTAGTGTCAGACTTGGGGGGGGTGCAACTTATTGGTAAAAATGACAATGTGATTAATGGTAAAGTTGCGATACCAATTTTAAATAATTTAAATTTATTCTTTTCATTTTTTATATTTTTCATAGTAATAATTATATCATTATATAAATTTTAAAATTTATATAAACAAAGCTTTAATTGTTGAATATTACAATAGATAATAAAGCTAAAAAATGCAGAAATTATTATTCTGCATTTTTATTTATAATTTGTGCTTTATCACTAAGCAAATCAAGTTCTATGTAATTATTTTTCTTTAAAGTTTCTAAGGCATTTATTATTGTATCTTTGAATTTTTCTGTATTTTTCATTTTTAAAAGATCTGCAAAATAATCTATTACATCACTTACTGAAGTTGAATTAATAAGTTTAATATATTCATATATTCCACTCATTAATTCATTTGGTCATATTTCATCAATTAATCTTTTGGTACTATTTTCATCAGTAGTTCTAAAAATAACATAATCAAAGTTTCGTTCTTTAAGAAACTTATCTTTATCAAAATAAAAGTTTAAAGATAATATTAGATTTTTTACTTTACTTAGACTTATTTTATTTCTTCTCAATGTGTTAGTGTGTATTGGACAAATTGCTTGTAAAAATACTCTAAATTCATCTTTAAAAGTAAATCAACCAATTTCTTTATTTTTATATTCATTAGTCTTTTTTAGTAGTTTTTCATATAAAATTTCAATGTTAGGGAAAGGCTTTGAATTTATATTTACAACTTTCTTTTTCTTAAGAATGTAACTTATTTCATTGGTTTTAGTGCTGTCTATTTCTTTAGATGCTTTATTATCGGTTTTATTATTATTAATATAACTATTAATAACTTTTTGAAGATTATTTAATTCTTTTTCTTTATTTATAAATCAATTTGTAGATCAAATTCTATATATGTTTCAACCCTTAGATTGTAAAACATTTTGTCTTATTCTATCTCTATCTCTTGCAGTTAAAGAAGACATGTAAGTTGTTCCATCACATTCAATTCCTAAAACATATTTAGAAGGGTCATTAGGATTTTTAATTGCTAAATCAATTTTATATTTTGAACATCCTACTTGTTTGTCAACTTCATACCCTAACTTAACTAATTCATTATATACATAGTTTTCAAATGCATTATTTTTTAGTATTTGTGCAGTTTTATTATCATTATTTTGATTTTGACTTGAACCATATTCAGCATATTTTAAATAGTTTTGTAAGAATTTAATTCCTCTGCCTGTTATTTTTTGACTATTAATATCATCTCAAGAGATTGATGAAACTAGTATTAAACATTCTTTAGCACGGGTAAATACAACATTTAAACGTCTATATCCACCTTCTTTATTAATTGCACCAAAGTTCATAGAAACACTGCCTTTTTCATTAGGTCCGTAACCCATTGAAACAATAATAATATCTCTTTCATCCCCTTGAACATTTTCAATGTTTTTGATGAATAAGTTTTTAGAATTATCTAAATTAAGAAGTTGTTCATATTTTTTTTCTTTACGGCAAAGTTGGCTTATTTTAGACTCTATTAAAGTTTGTTGATTTATATTAAATGTAACTATTCCAATACTTTTTTCAGTACCAAATTTATCATATATTTGTTTTATTTGATTTATAACTTCATTAGCTTCAACTTCATTTTTTCTATTTATAAATGAACCTTTTACTTTTATAAATTTAATTTTAGAATAATCATTTTGGTTGTCATTTGAAGGGAAAGTTATTAATTCTTTGTAAATTTCTTCATTAGAAGGAATAATTAATTCTTCATATTTAGAACGGTAATGTCATTTCAATTTTTTAGAAGGTAAGAAAATATTTGCTGCATCAAGAACAGATTCAAGGCCTTCAAGAGAACTATCATCTTCTTCATCATATTCATTATCATCTTCTAATTTTTTGAAGAATGATGTAGGTGGGAGTTGTTCATTATCACCGCAAATAATTAATTGCTTTCCTCTTGCAATGGCACATAAAGCATTTTCTGTAGTTATTTGAGATGCTTCGTCAAATATAACAGTATCAAATTCTATATCGCTTTCAAATAAATAAGAACTTACCGATAAAGGTGACATCATGACGCAAGGTTTAAGTTGCAAAATTAAATCCGGAATTAATTTAAATAGTTTTAAGAAAGGCATTAATTTTGATTTTTTATTAATTTCTTTTCTCAATATTCTTTTAGAATGATCATATTCATCTAATGAGTCTTTTTGAGGAATATATTTTTTAATTTGGTATTCAATTTTATTGGCGGCTATATCAATCATCTTTTTGTCATATTTTCTAAACATTTCAACAAAATTTTGATATTTATCGCTTGAATCGACGTCAATCATATTGTTTGACAAAGCATTGTTAATTAGATTTAAGAACAACGATTTAGCAAAAATTCCTCAGATATCTTTATTAATTTTTCTTGAAATTATTTCGCTTAAAAAAGCTTTAATTAGTTCATCATTATCTTCATCATAATATATTTTATTGAATTCTATTCTTTCAAATATTTTATTAATTTTATTATGTCAATCACTAACTATAGGATCTAACTCATTAATTGATTTAGAATTTGAGTTAAATATATTTTCAAAGTAAAAACCATTAATAATTGTATTTATTTGATTAAATCAAATAAGTTCCTTATCAAATTGAGTTATAAAGTCTTTTTGAATTATTTTTTGATAATCAAAGAAATTTGATTTATTAAGTTCAAAATTGTTTTTGTATGCATATATTGTTAGTTCATTAAATCATTCAATATTTTGAATATTTGTATATAAATCTTTATCAATATCAAATAGTTTATAATTTAATTCACTTATTTTGTGCAGTAATGTGTTTCTATTTTCTATATACAATTTAGATAACTTTAAATCTTTATAAAATAGATGAAATTTTGGTTTAACTTTATATTGCATGTTTTCACATAGCTTTTTAAATTTTTCTTTGTATTTTTTAGAAAATGCTCTTTTAAAAGCATTTTTGTATTCTCTAAAAAATGTATAGTAATCAATTATTAGTTTTTCATTATCTAATAGTTCTAGGTTTATGTAATTAATTTTATTTTTAATTTGTAGGTTTTCTTCATATAAGCTTTTTATATGCTTATATTTTAATAATTCTTTTTGGCAGTCAATGTTAAGAATTGAACTATGTAAATTACCAGTTAATTTTTTTAAATGTTCATTTATAAAATTAAGTGTTTTAAGTATATTTTCTAATTTATCATCTTTATTAATTGGAATTATATTAGAAATTAAATTAATGTAAGTTTTAATATTAGAAAATGACTTAATAAAATCTAAATGAAATTTAGTTAAATATTCTATTTCATCAGGTAATAAGTTTTTGCTTGATAAGCCTTTAAAAGGATTAGTTAAAATACTATATTTATTATCATTAATTCATTTTTCAAAATATTTAATTTTAAGTTCGTATTTATTTAACTTATCACTTGTAATACTATTAACACTAAAATTGCTTAAAGCAATAGTTTCTTTAAGATTAATGTGTTTAAAATATTCTTGATACATTTCATAAATATTTTTATTGATGTTATCAGATTTTTTAAATAAATATTCACCTAAATTATTTAATGCATTTTTAGCTTCTTCATAGTTATTTAAAATATTTTCTTCCGATTCTTTATCTATTGTTTTATGTACATCAGCATTTTCCAGAACACTTCAAAGTTCTTTATATATTTCTGACTTATTTTTTGTACTTACACTATGCAAAGGAAAACAATATTTATTAATACCTATTTTAGATAAGTTATTATATACAACTTGCAAAGCAGCCAATTTTTCAGAAACAAATAAAACTTTTTTATTTCTAGCAATTAGTTCAGAAATAATGTTTGCAATTGTTTGACTTTTTCCGGTTCCTGGAGGTCCTTGTAAAACAAAACTTAAGCCTTTAATAGCATTTTGTATAGCAACTTCTTGCGAACTATCAGAATCAAGCGCATGGTAATATTCTTTTATATTTAAAATATTATCAATATCTTTTTCAGAATAGTATTCTGAAATATCAAATATACTACTTTCAGAACTATTATTAAGTAATTGTTTTATTAATACATTATCAAGAAACTTTTCTTTATTTCTTTCAATATCTTTTACCATATTGATTTTTTGAAATGAAAAGATTGATAAGTTTATACTATCTTCAACACTGAAATTACTTGGAATAGCCTTTTTAACTTGTTCAACATATTCAAAATAATTGAGAGTGTTTGAAAAGTCGCTATCATCATTTTCATCTTCTACTTTATTATCTTTTTCAAAATCAATATCAATATTGTAATTTAGCTTTAATTTTTGAATTAGTGACTCATTTACATATAATTTATCATTTTCAAAACTTAAAACATAATTTGAACTTAAATTTTTTCTTTCTAATTTAGCTTGGCAAAATAAAAGAGGTGCTTTAATTTTTTCTTCTTTAGTAAAAGGATTGCTATTATCAAAATATACTAAAGTTCCTAACGCTAAATATAAAATATCAATAGAATATTCATCTTTAAATTCTTTGGTTTTCTTACTTAATAAGTTCAATGTTTTATATTCATCTTTTAAATCTTTATTAGTTTGTATTTTTAAATTTGATTTTTCTTTTTTACTTTTAGGATTATCATTTTCTGAATCATAATAAAAATCTAAATTATCTAATTCCTCCCTTTTTATTTCTTCTATTTTTTTAGAATCAAAGTATGATGAAGCAAATTCTAGCTTATCATTGCTTGCAATTTTTTTAAGTATTGTTTTAATATCTGGGCTAACTATTTCAAGATTTGATGAAGAATCTTTAAAATTAATCATTTTATTTTTTAAACTTAAATCTAATAGCTTTCTTTTTTGTATTTCTAATTTTTCAGCTAGCTTTTTATATTCTTTATTTTGTTCCATGATATTATTTCCTTTGTACTAATTTTGTATTTTATTATTATATATGTATTTTTCTTAACATAAAAAAATATAAAAAAAGTAGGCAAGTTTTTTGCCTACCTCATATATTTAAATTAATCTAATTCTAGAATTTGTTCAAATACTTCTTCGCTATCATTAGCACCATTTCCAATTTTGCCTATTTTTCATCTAAGAATATATTTTCCATCTTCAAAATATACATTTATACCTTTGTCATTGCTTCCATAGTTATCTATTTTTCCGATATTTGCTTTATTACCACTACCATGTGTATTTAGGTGCATACTATTAGCTATTTCTGCATTTATTGTTAAGCCTTCAATTTCAACACCATCCTTTTTCTTATTTAAAATTTTGTTGTTATTTATTACAAATAAACCTCTTATTGGGTTTTTCATTGCTGTTTTAATTTGTTCTTTTTTAGTAGGGTCAATTACAAATAATTTCTTTTGTTTAGAAAATTCATAAAGTTTTGCTAAAGAAGCATCATATTTATTGGTAAAACTTAAATTAAATGTCTTTTCAAATGTAGCTGAAGTTGCTTTTTGTACAAATTTAATTGTTACAGCTACTTCACCAGTCATGTTATTTGAGTCACCAACATTTATTTCTTCAATATTAAATAGTTCTTCATGATTAGGATCTTTAAATTTAATTGTTATATTATCTTTAGTAACAGAACTTGCTCATTTTGCTGATGAAATAATTGTTACATCATTGATTATACTAGTAGGATTATTTGCAGGAATTTTAAATCCTTCTATGCTAAATTCTTTAAATGAAGTTTCTCCGCTAGTTGAAGTTAAAGTAATTTTTACATTTAATTCTCCACTAAATTCGTTAATTTCACCTATTACTTCTGCAACAAATGAAGTTGCTTGTAAAACATATGGTGTGTTATTTTTAAAGAATTTAATTTTACTTTGATCAATGCCATTAGTTTTAATTGTGGTTAATTCAATTGCATCTTTTCCTTCATAGTCAACTACTAAGTCAGTAAAGTCAGCTTTATTTGGGTTTTCTTTAAAGCCGCTAATTGTTGCCTCAAATTCTTTATATGCAATTGGCGCAGCTGATTGAACTTCATTACTATTAACTAATTTGAATTTGATAGATACACTATTATTATCAAAATTTTTAGTTACATTAGTTTTTTCATATTCAACTTTGGCATTTATATTTGGTGTTAATGCTGGTCATTGAACTTTTTCTCAATCAAAGTCATTAATTAAAGTTGTTGCTTTATCTTTATAGTCAATTTGATTAATTCATTTATTAACTTCATCTTCTAATTCTTTAGGAGAGTGAATATCAAATTTTTGTTTAGATGATTCAAGTGTTTTTAGGTCAATTAACATAGGTTGATTTTTTCCCATAAATTGAGCTAATCTACCTTTAATTGAATATCCCTTTTCATCTTTTGAAAGAATTACAGTTTTATCTTCGTTGTCCGGGTTTAAAACATTAATATGTTCAGGTATACTTAAATTTTCAAATAATTTAATTTTATCTGGTGCTTTATAGTCTTTACTATAAATGCTTCTATTAGTATAGTCATAGTATAAAGTATCGCCATTTTTAGCAACGGTTTCTAAATATTCTTTAGCTTCTAAAGAAGGAATTAATTTAAATTCCTTAAAATGTTCTCTTTCATCTAAAATAGTAGATTTAGATGTTTTATGACATTGTATTGAGCGAATAATTTCATCAGAAATAAATTTGCCTTTTTTAATTTTAAATTTAATTTCTCTTAGTCCACTCATATATAGATCTTCAGTTAAATCGTCTACTGGTTTTCCAAAAGCTAGGTCAACAATTTCATATCCTAATTTTGAAGGTTCTTTGCCATCAAGTAATATTTTTACTTTTGATAAATCCAATTCAGGAATATCAATTTTTTCAAACCCTCCTTCATTTTGATAAGTTTCAGATATTACTAATTTAGCAATATCTTGTTTAAATTCTTCTTCAGTTTTTTCAGGATCTGGTTTCGAAGGATCTGGTTTTGAAGGATCAGGTTTCGCAGGATCTGGCTTTGCAGGATCTACTGGTTTTGTTGTAGTACATTTAGCAGCTACAGTTAAAGGTATTAATGGAGTGATTGCTAATAATCACGCAAAATTTATTTTTTTCATATGTTTCCTTATATTTTTGTAAAAAATGATTATATATTAATTATACCATAATTAACCTTGTAACAAATTTTGATAAAAAAAGTAAAACAAAAACCGCAAGACACGATACTTCTTGATGTGGCTGCTATATCTCTATCCTGACCAGGTTACAAGGTTATTGTTCTTACGGCATAAATTATTATATATTATTTTTTACTTTTTTAAATAAATCATTGTTATCTCAATTCATAAACCAAAAAGTTATTTTTCTTGTATATTTTTTTGTACATTTTTATACACTTTTTTTAACCTAAAGGAAATTTAAATAATATAATAAAATATATTAAAATATTTTGTTATGGAGAAAAAATGGCTAATAATTTAAAGTATGAAAAAAAAGTATTAAATATCGAACAAAAAAACTTTGCACAAGAAATAAAAGTTTTTTTGAATAAATATCAAATCACTCAAAAAGAATTATCGCTTCGTTTACATCTTAGTATAAAACATATAAATTCAATTTTAAATAATGAAATTAAAAGAATATCCGCAAGTGTTCTTGATAATTTGGAATATGTTTTAAAATTACCATTTGGATCTTTAACTAGACTTTATCATGAACATATAGCACTAAATGAAGTTCAAAACATTTCTAATGTAGAACAACAATTACGCGAATATGGAATTGATTATATTTCAGATCACCCTGAATTATTTTTGCGTTATGGAGTTTTAATAGAAAAAAATATGCCTTTATATAAAAAAATGATGCAAATGAAAAAGTTTTATGGTGTTTCTATTTTAAGCGATTATTTTAAATATTTAGATGTGCATGCATTAGCTGATGCTACAAAATATACTCAAAGACCAAATTCAATTGTTTGAATTAGATTATGCGAAAATTGTATTAATTTTGAAAACTTATATATAGGTACATTTAGAAAAAATGGTTTTGAATTATGCTTTAAAAAAGTTCTAAACTATATGAATAGTAATGAATATTCAATTTTTGAAAGACTAGAAAAAATTAAAGAATTTTTATATTCAAAAGGTATTGTTTTGGTTTTAAAACCTTTTATTGAAAATAGTTATATTAAAAGTATAACAATAAAAAAAGGCGGAAAAAGATATATCTTTTTATCAGATATGTTAAACACTGAACCATTAATATTCTTTGCATTGTTACATGAATTAGTGCATTGCTACTTTCCTAATTTTAATGAAGAGCAAATTGATAAAAAAGTTATTTCTCAATATCGTAAATGAGAAAAAAATCACAAATCAAATTACAAAGCTATTTATGATGCAATTAATTATATTAACGTTGTAGCACCATGAAGTGAAAATGAAAAAAATGGTAAACCTTTAGATGAAATTACTAAACAACATCTTTTAAGTTTATTACAAAAAAATTATGAATATGTCACATTTGAAGATAAAACATATGATGAAAAAAATGAATGCGAGGAAAAATTAAATGATAATACCAAAAAGATTATGTTATAACAATAGCCATTATAAATTAGATAAAAATACTAAAACTTTAGTTTTGAATAAAGAATACCACAAACAATTACTTGATAATGCAGGTAAGTTTGGTGGTTTTAAAAAAATAACTGCTACATATTTAGGTGATATTTTGAAAGTAGATAACTTTAAAAGCCCTTTTGCAGTATTTGGCCGTTTATGTGGTGTACCAATGCCGGTCCTAGATGAAAAATACATAAATGCTGGTGTGATTTTAGAACCAAAGATAAGGGAAAAAATTGAAGAATCTTTAGGTTCTCATCTTGAAACATATGATGCTAAAGAATATAATTATGATTATTTTAAAGATAATAAGTTTTTTGGCGGATTGCCCGATGGATATTCAAAAGAGAAAAATTTAATTATTGAGATTAAAACAACAAACGTTAAAAATATTGAAAATTGAGAAAAATATGGGTTGCCTAAAAATTATTTATTACAAGCTCAGCTTTATGCTTATTTAATGAAAGCTGATAAATATTCGATTGTTGTATTATTTTTAGAAGATGATGATTATAAGGACCCTGCATCTGTTGATATTAATAAAAGATATCTAAAGAATTATCGTTTTACTTTAGATATTCCTAAATTAGAAGATAACTTAAAAAAAGTGGAAGATTGATATGATAAATATACAAAATTAGGTATTAGTCCTGAATGAAATGATTCCATAGATGCTGATTATTTAAAATTTTTGGAATGTTCTAATAAAGAAGAATGAGAAAAATTATATTGCAAGTGAGTAGAAGAAGGGAAAGCAGTACCAAAATGTTAAAAAATGTTCCAAAATTTTTTTCCTTTAAACATTATGCAAACTTTGTGTTGTATGATAAGTTTTATTTTTTAAATAAAAGTATGTGCGAAGAATCATTATTTTCATTTGATGAAGAAGAAAATGATGAAGATATTGATATTTTAAGTAAGTATAATTCTTTAGATTTTGATTTTTATGAAAATAATTTAGATGAAATTATTTTAAAAAATATTAACGACAAAGAAGTTCATAAAGATTACTTAGAACTAAATAATTTAAATGATAAATTAAAATTTGCAAATAAGTTAAATGAATCTAAAGCAAATTTAATAAATAATTTACCCCAAAATATAAAATCAGAATTTGACACTATATTAGAAAACTTTTTAAATTCAAGTTATGAAAGCATTCAACTTGAATATGATAAATATTATTCTGAAGCTCAAAAATTTATTCAGGCTCAATATAAAATAAGCGATGATAAAGTTAAATTTATTAGTCCAAAATTTTCTAAAGAAAATCAAATTGTAGAAACTAAAAATGCAATTGAGGAAGGTTATGAATTAATTTTTAATCCTATTTTAGAATATAAAAAAGCTATTAGTAAATTATCATATTATTTTCCTCAATTACAGCTTGGTGGAAATATATTAATATCTCCGAAAGCCAAAAATATTAATATTATTAATGCATATTATGACCTAAATATCTATAAACAAAATAATTTAGATATTAAAGCATATAACTTTTGTTTTCCTTATAAAAAGAAAAAAGGTATAAATAGGTATATTTGAAAAAAAGATAAAATAGAATTTCATATTTCAAATGACGGTACTCTTAGCAAAGAAAAAAACTTCTTTGAAATACTTGATGAAAATAAAAGCGTTGATATTCTTAATTTAATTGATTCACTTGAAAATACTGTTGATTATAAAAGATTTGATGAATATATAGATTATATTAATAATCTAGAAAAACATGAAAAAGAATTAAATAGAATGCCTAACATTCAATACTTTAAAGACTTACAAGCTAGAAATAGTAGTCCAGTAGGAGATAGTTCTTTTATAAAAGACGATTTTATAAAACGTTATGTTCCAGCAGATTATTTACCTTGATCAAAAGAATTTTACGCTTTATATATCTTTGACAAAAATAATATTGAATTTCCTATTCTTAAGCCTAGTGTAAATAATAAAACCAATAGTCAAATATTTAATTCGATGCGTGAAGCATTTAACATTTTTATGAACAATGACAATTTAATTTATATAAGTGAAGATGTTAAAAAATTAAAACATGAAATTACATTAGCTAGATTAAAGGAAACAAAAAAACAAAATTTTGTTTGATTTGATTTTGAAGGTTTTACAAATTTATTTCCTATTATTGATTATCACATCCCTTTTACACAATTAATTTCTCAATTATCAGTAATGCAAACTACTTGAAATAATGAAATTAATAATTATGAAATAGTTGAATCAAAAACTAAAGATTACGTATATGATCCTTTAAATTATTCATATAAAACTTTAATGAAAATTATTGATGATATATATGTTGAATATGCAGACGCATATGTTGTTTATAATCAAAATTATGAAAAATCTAGAATAGAAGAAATTGAACAAATGCTTGAACTATATTGAAAAAATGATAATGTAATAAATGAAAATGTTTTTATTGAATATAAAAATAAAATTGCAAGAATAATTGAGAATTTATTAGATTTGAATGATATTACTAAAGTTTCAAGCTTTGCAAAATTGGAAGATTGTATGTTTGTTCCTTTAGCGCTTAAAGGGAAATATTCAATAAAATGTTTTGAAAAATATATTACTCATAACAATATTTCCTTAAAACATAAAATAACCCCGTATAAAGAACTTGATATTCAAAATGGTGTTATGGCTATGGAAAAAGCTACTTTAAGAATGCTAAATCAAATCGGCAATAATGAATGATATGGTAAAAACGGCAAAGAAGGCGTTGAAGCTCAACTAAAAAAATATTGTCATAATGATGTTTTAGCAATGATAATGACAGCTGAATTTATCTTAAAAGTGTTTAATAATAAAGATAAATATATTAAGGAATTTAACGACGCTCTTTATAATTCAAGAAAAAAATAGCAAATTATTAAATTAAGTCTAAGATAACTTAGACTTTTTTATTAAATTTTAATTTTAATTCATATTTATCTTAAAATATAATATATGAATATAAACGGTAGTAAAAATCGAGGAATGCTTTTAGAAACAATTTTAAACCAAAGCAATTTTTACTATTTAAAAAATAACATTTGTTTAGTGCATAAAAAGAATCTTGATATTAAATTTAAGTCTGTTTCTAAATCTAATAATAAAGAAAATTTAGTAAGTGAAGGAAAAATTATATCTAAAAGTACTGTGGATTATTATGGACTTTGAAATGGCAAGTTTTTGGCTTTTGAGGCTAAAAGTACAGAAGACAAAACATTTTCATTAAATAATATTAAACCTCATCAAATTGAATATTTAGATTTAGTTACTAAACTTGATGGTATTGCCTTTTATATATTTTATTTTAAGATACAAAATGAATTTATTTTAATAATGCATAAAGATTTTATTAAAAAGATAAAAAATAAAAAATCCTTGCAATATGAAGAAGCATTAGAAATTGGCCATAAACTAGTGCTTATCTATCCAGGGATTTTAGATTATATAAGTGTTTTAAATAATTTAGAAAAAAGTAATTAGTTTCTATTAACTTGTGCTTTGAAAACATCTGAGAATCTAAATTTAGGTTCTGTTTTTGCAGGTACAATTATTTTTTCTTTTGTGAAATGGTTTAATCTTTCAATTTCAGGTTTGTCAATAGTAGAAAATGTTCCAAAACCTGATATTGAAACTATTTCTTTTTTAGCAAGTTCTTCTGCAATAATTTTTTCAAGTTCGTCAAAAATTGATTCAATTAAAACTTGAGGATGTCCAGTATTTTCACTTGCACGAACAATTAAGTCTCTTTTATTCATTATGTTTTACCTCTTTCTAAATTTGTAAATTAGTAATAATATATTACCATATTTTTGCTTATTATTCATATTTTGGAATAAGTTTTATAAGTTCATTAATACAATTATTAGGATTTTCATTTAAAAATATTAGCCTATAAAGGCATTCAACAATAGGAAGCTTAATAGCTTTTGTTTCTACATATTTTTCATATACAGTTTTAATTGATTGAATACCTTCAACGGTTACATTAGGTTTATTTTGCCCATTAAAGAAATTTTTACCATAGGTAAAATTTCTAGAATTATTTGACATAGATGTTAATATCATATCTCCAAGACCTGATAATCCATTTAATGTTTCTTCTTTACCATTTAAAAACTTGCAAAACTTTTTCATTTCTTTTAAAGCAAAAGTTAAAAATGATGCTTGTGTATTAATTGTATAATTTAAGGCAATTAAAAGTCCACTTCCAATAGCAATTATATTTTTATATATAGAGCCTATTTCAGCACCAATAACATCAGTTTGAACTAGAACTTTAAAATAATTATTTGAAAATATACTTTGTACTTCTTTAATTAATTCTATATCATGGCTTACACCAACAACACATGTTATAGCTTTTTTAACTATTTCTAAAGCAAAAGATGGACCGATTAGCGAGACAATACCTTTAATGTTTTTATTTTCCTTAGTTAGCATATTAAGTTTTTGATGAATAGTATCAGAACTATTAGGATAAAAGCCTTTACATACATTTATAATAGTTACTTTAGAACAATTTAAATTTTGTAAAACTTCATTAACAACATCTTCTAAAAATTTTGAAGGAACAGCGAGCAAAATAAAATTTGTATTTTCTAATGCTTCTTTTAAGTTTTTTGTTACTGAAAATTTGTTTAACTTTTCATGTGGAAAATAATTTTTATTAAACCCTTTTGATAAATCATTTAATTCATCTTCATTTATTCCATAAATTATAACATCATTTTTATTGTCAACCAAAACGTTGGCGCACGCAGTGCCCATTGCACCTGAGCCAATAATTGTTATCTTCTTAACCATATTAATCCTCTTTATTTTTGTTTTTTAAAACTAACTTAATTGGGGCACCAATAAAGTTATATGTTGATCTAATTTGATTTTCAATGTATCTTAAATAAGTGAAGTGTGCTAATTTCTTATCATTTACAAATAAAAGAAATGTTGGTATTTTAGCATCAACCTGTTTAGCAAATTTAATAGTTAGCCTTTTACCGTTAATCGAAGAAGCTGGCTTAATTAATTGAGATGTTACTATAAGTTGATTTAATTGATTAGTGTTTATTTTTCGACTTATATTTTCCCTTACCATTAAAATTGTATCTCTTAGCTTATCCATTCTTTTGTTTTTAAGAGCCGATATAAATACAATTGGCGCATAATCAACAAACTTCAATTTCTTTTGTAATTCTTTTTTATATTTATCCATTGTATCAGTATCAGCTTCAATTAAATCTCATTTGTTAACTACTATAATTAGTGGTTTTTCTTGTTCAAATGCTAAACCAATAACATTTTGGTGAAATAAAGAAATTTCTTCTTTAGCATCTAAAATTAATAAGCAAAGTGAAGCTTCAGCAACAGAATTAGTTGCTCTTAATAAAGAATAATGTTCAATGCTATCAGTTAATTTGCTTTTTCTCTTAATTCCAGCAGTATCTATAATTTCAAATTCTTGGTCTTTTATTTTAATAAATGTAGATACTGAATCTCTTGTTGTTCCTGGTATATCGCTAACAATTGATCGATTTGAATTTGATAATGTGTTTAAAATTGTACTTTTACCAACGTTAGGTTTTCCTAATAAAGTTAATTTAAATGTTTCCTTTAAATCTTTAGTTTCATTAGGCAAATTTTTAATAATTTCATCAAGCAAATCGCCTAAATGTTTTCCATGAATTGCTGAAATTAAAAATATGTCTTTAAAACCTAAAGAATATATTTTTGGGTCAATATCATTTTCAGAACTTTCGAGTTTATTAACTGCAATTAAAACTTTCTTATTTGCTTTTCTTAATAATGAAGCAATATAATAATCTTCTTCGGTTAAATTTTCTCTACCATCTAATACAAAAACAATAACATTTGCTTCTTCAATGGCTATTTGTGCTTGAAATTCAATTAAAGATCTAAAATCACTATTTTTATCTGTAGTTATTCCACCAGTGTCAATAATTTTAAATTGTTTACCACATCAAAGCGCATTTTCATATAATCTATCTCTTGTAACTCCAGGAGTATCATATACAATAGATTTTCTTTTATCAATTATTTTATTAAATAATGTGCTTTTACCAACATTAGGTTTTCCTATTATTGCAACAACACCACTCATTATTTAATCCTTTTTTCAATTTCTTTGTAAAGTGCATTAAAGTTTTCTTCAATAGACATATTAGTTGTATCTATTTCAATTGAACCTTCACTTACTTTTAAAGGGTCAATTTCTCTATGGCTATCAGCATAATCTCTTTCAATAATTGATTTTAGTATTTCGTCATAATTAGAAGGAATGTTTAATTCTATATTTTGTTTAATCCTTCTTTTAGCTCTAACTTCAGGACTAGCTCATAAAAAGAATTTAACATCTGCGTTTGGTAAAATTCTATAAGTTGCATCTCTACCATCAACAATTACGCCTTTTTCATTATGTGCAACTGTTTGAATGTATAAATTTACTTTTTCTCTAATAGACTTAAACTTTGCAATTTTTGAAGCTAATTTAGAAATATTATCTTCTCTAATTACTTTTCCAACATTTTGGTTTTTGAAAAAAACATCATTATTGTCAACAAAAATTATGTCCTCAAATTTTCAAGCATCATTGATTAAATTTTCATTTTCGGTATCTAAATTATTTATAAAAGCATTATATGCAATTACTCTATAAATTGATCCACTACTAATGTATTTATAATTTAATTTTTTAGCAATCATTTCAGACATAACAGATTTTCCAACGCCACTTGGTCCATCAATAGCAATATTAATTTTTTTCATATGTTTCCTTATTTATCTTCTAATTTTTCAATCTCTTGAATTTTTTCTTTTAATAATTTTATATTACTTTCAATTTCTTCATCAAAATAAAAGTTATTTTTGCTAAATTTGTTTTTTTGTAAAGATTCTTCTCTTTGCTTTGAAATCTTATTAATTCTATTAATAATAGCAATTATTTCTTCATCATTTTTATTAATTATATTGTCTTTACTTTGTTTAACTAATTTAGTATTATGGTTTAATTCAAAATATTTTTGTATATCATCATCAATAAAAATGTTGTCTACATTTTTTGTATTAAAAAAATTTTGAATGTTTTTAAACATTTCAACGTACTTTTCATTTTCATTTATAATTTTATCTTTTTTATTTTTCATTATATACCAACTATTGTTAAAATTATTCTTCTAGGTTTGCTTTTAGTAATAGAAGTTTTGCTATGATAAATATAATCAATTGTTAAATAGTTCAAGTTTTTCTTATTATTTCAGTTAACATAAGCATATTCATTTAGTTTATATTTATTTAAAATATCAGGGTTGGTAGAATCAGGGTTTGGATAAGGATTTATTATTTCATTGTTTAATCCTGATTTTTCATTTTCATAAAATTCTGGAATATATGGAAAAATATCATACTTATCTTCTGGATAAATATCTGGGAAAATTTTTGCTTCTTTGAATATTTTTAATATTCAATCTCAAACTTCTTTTCTAAAAGTTTCAGATGCAAATCATTTAGTACCATTTTGATCAGTAATTTCTTCACCAGGCGCTCTTTTTCTCAATATTGCTTTTATTTCTGCATCATATTTTTCACTTCATAATTTTTTGAATTCTTCAGTATTAAAATTTTCTGCATATTCATTTATAACAACTGTCTTAGTTATTTTTTTGTAATATTTTTTATTTTTTTTAGCATCAAGTTCACCCTTAATGAAATTTTTATTTAATGTTATTTCAAAGGTAATATCTAATTCATTTTCATTTTTGTCTTTAGACAATTCTAAATCTAAATAATTTAATAATATTTTTTTGCCTGTATTAAAGTCAATGTTATTTTTAATATACAAATTAATAAAATCATTAATATCAAATAGTTTATTTTGTTTACTAAAATTATATGAATCTATAATTTCACTAGCATTTTGGGCAACGTCTCATGCAGAATAAAGTTCCACATTATTGCAAATTTTTTCAAATTGTTTTAGCGAAATGCTCTCTTTTTCATATGATATATTGTTTTTATAAACAAAATAAATAGTTCCAGCTAAAGATCCGCCAATAAGAATTGGGGTTGTAGTTCAAAGTAAAATTTTCTTTCTTTTTGCTTTTTTTAGTATTTCATCAAAAGATAAATTATGTTTATTAGTACTTGTAACTTTTGATTCATTTGATTTATTATTGTTATTTTCGTTATTGTTGTTGTCTAATTTCATATTAAAAATTGTACTTTATTTTTAAAAATATAAAAAAAATAGAACAATTAAGTTCTATTAATTAATTTTTGTAAACCTTTAGGTTTAGTTTACTGAATTCTTTTTAGCTTTAAATTTTCATTTGAAGTTCTTTTGTCCATCAATATTTCTTAAATATTTGCATTTAGGAAATGATGAACAACCAATAAACTTTTTGTGATCTCTCTTGGTATATCTATATATTAAATCTGATCCACATTCAGGGCAAAGCTCATTAACTAATTCTTGAGGTAGTGTACTTATTTCCATAGTTTCAGTTACATATTCAAAATTGCCAGTGAATTTTTCTCAAAATTCTTTAAGCAACAATTTGTAATCACTTTTTCCAACACTAATTTCATCGAGTAATTCTTCAACTTGTGCTGTATATTCTTCAGTAATGGTATCAGGAAAACCTTCAATTAATTTTTCTAATACAACTTTTCCAAATTCTGTAGGGTGTAAAGCACCATTAATAGTTTCAACAAAAAGACGTTTTTTAATAACAGAAATAGTAGATGCAAATGTTGAAGGACGTCCTACTTTTATATCATCTAACATTTTAATTAGAGAACCATCGTTATATCTTGCTGGCGGTTGAGTTTCTTTATCTTCTCTAATGTATTCATCAACATCAATATAATCGCCTACTTTAAAGTTAATAATTCCATTATCTTTTTCTTCATAGCCTATTACTTTGTAATAACCGTCAAATGTTACATTAGTAAATGATAATCTAAAATTATATTGGTGGTTATTGCCTTCATTTAAAAGTTCATATCTTCTAATTTCTCTAATAGGACTAGCCATTATTGCACAAATTGTTTTATTATAAATTGTTTTATATATTTGATAATCAACGTCGCTTAATTTGTATTCATCTCTTGCTTTATCAGGAGTTAATTCAATATTTGTTGGTCTAATAGCTTCGTGAGCATCTTGATCTCCGCTAGTACCTTTAACATTTTCTCCAACATATTCTTTTCCATAAACTTTTTCAATGTATTTTTTAGCTTTTTCAATAAATGTTGCTGATAATCTAGTTGAATCAGTTCTTGGATATGAGATTATACCTTCTTCAAATAATTTTTGAGCAGATGATTGTACAACTTGAGAACTATATTTAGCTTCTTTATATAATATTGATTGTTTAAAAGGTGTGTGTTGAGCTTCTTTTTTACTTGAAACTTTAAAGTCTATAACTTTTAATTTTTTAGATGAATTTATATTATTAAATATTTCTTCAATGTTTTCACGACTTATTCAAGTATTATCATTTTTAAATTCACATAATTCAGTTGGGTAATAAAAGCTAGCATTTGGACACTTATTTATTTTAGCTTCGATTTTTGAATAATAGGTAGGAATAAATCTTTCTATTTCTTTTTCACGATCACAGACCAATTTTAAAGCAATTGATTGAACTCTACCAGCTGAAGGATTGGTAGGCGTATTTTTAACTTTTGCTTTCATTAATTGAGAAAGTTTAAAACCGATGATCCTGTCTAACATTCTTCTAGTTTTTTGTGCTTCTACTAAGTTTTTATCAATTTCTAGTGGATTATCAATAGCAGCTTTAATAGCGTCTTGTGTGATTTCATTATATTTAATTCTTTGATATTTATTTTCAATTTTTAATGTATCAACTAAGTTTTGAGCAATAGCTTCACCTTCACGGTCAGGGTCAGTAGCAACTAAAACAATTTTTGCTTCTTTTGCTGCTTGCTTTAACTCTTTTATAACTTTTGATTTACTACTATCTGGAACCATTATTGGTTCTCAATTCTCAAAGTCTATACCTAAATTATTAGTCCCTCTAGTGGACATTTTTAAAATATGTCCTACTGAAGA
The DNA here is from genome assembly GCF_000420105.1 of Metamycoplasma orale ATCC 23714. Lineage (GTDB taxonomy): Bacteria > Bacillota_I > Bacilli_A > Mycoplasmatales > Metamycoplasmataceae > Metamycoplasma > Metamycoplasma orale. Next base: position 8,675 of record NZ_ATUH01000004.1, on the reverse strand, counting down.
AATAACTTCATAACTATCGTCCAAATATTTTTTTATTGTTTTAACTTTGTTTGGTGATTCAACTATCATTAATTTTTCCATAATATTACCTACAACCTTTTTTATGATAATTGCTATATATAATAGCATAAGATTTTATGATATAGTTAAAAAGTAAAAAAAATATTTTGCATTTTTATATTTGTTAAAAACGTAATTTTTTGCTAATTATTTTTAATAATTAAAATAAAAAAAAGACGAGTTTTAAAACTCATCTAATCATTTTGTGTATTCATTATTATCAGTTGTTTCAAATGCTTCAATAACTTTATTTAAATTATCTTTTGTGAATTTTGGAATATATGGTTTTAATGTAACTAATAAATTACCACGTTTTTTAGTACCTAAAATAGTTGCACCATAGTTTTCGATTTTGATAATCTTATCAAATTTCATATCTCTTGTTAATTTTATTTGTACTTTTCCATATGGTGTTGGAATCAATATTTTATTTTCTAAAATAATGTCCTTCATTGAAACTGGCACTGATAAAAGAATATCATCATTTACTCTTTCATAATATTTATGTTCTCTAACATGAACAACTATATATAAAGAACCATTTTCGCCACCATCTAAAGAAGGCATACCATAACCTTTTTTAACAATAGTTTGTTCATTACTAATTCCGGCAGGAATATCAATGTCTAAATTAATTTTCTTTCTTTCTAGACCGGCTCCATTACATAAATGACAAATTTTTGAAATTATTTTACCAGTTCCAGCACAATGTCTACAAGTTGTTTGAGTTGTAAAAAATGCAACTTTTTGTTCAATTCTTCCTGTTCCATTGCAATGTTCACATGTTTTAAAATCAGAAGGATTTTCTGCTTTGCTTCCATTACAATTAGAACAAATAACTGATTGCGAAACGGGAATTGTAGTTTTCTTACCATTTATTGCATCTAGAAAATCAATAGTTATGCTTATTTGAACGTCATTTCCTGGGGTAGCTCTATTTCTTCTATTAGATGTTTGTCCACCAAAGTTGCCAAATATCTCCTCAAAAATATCTCCACCGCCAAATCCGCCTTGGAATGATTTGAAAAAGTCAGCAAAAATATCTTCGGCTGCTGTTCCAAATTGTGCTTGATCAAATGCTTGATGACCATACTTATCATATTTAGCTCTTTTTTCAGGATCGGATAAAATTTCATATGCTTCAGATACTTCTTTAAATTTTTCTTCTGCATCTGGTTCTTTATTTCTATCTGGGTGATATTTCATAGCTAATTTTCTATAAGCTGTCTTTATTTCACGTTCAGTAGCATCTTTGTTAATTTCTAAAACTTCATAATAATCTCTTTTGTTTTTTGCCATAGTAATTAATATTTTAGCACATTTTTGTTGAGAGTGCTAAAAGTTTTTTAATATTTTTAATTAACATTTTTGCATGGGCTATTTTAAAATTCAATTGTTATATTTAGCTAAAATTTATACAGTAATAAATAATACTTATTACTTTTATTTTAATTTTTAAAATATATGGTTTATTATATGGTTTATATTAAATTGATTTTAAGGAAAAATAAAAAAATAAAGTCATTTAATTTGACTTAAATGACCATTAAATACTTTTAGTTCAAGTTAGCAATATAGTAAAATTGCTAAACAAAAAAATTATAAGAAATATTATTACTTAACATTTATTTATTATATATGTTTAGAGTTCTTGATTATTCAAATTTAGTTTATTTTAAATCACCGTATTTAATTATTGCTATTCTATTTTTATTATTTATGTCTTTTATTATTTTTATATTTTGATATTTATTTTTAAGCATATCTGCAACAAAATCGTCAACTTCAAATAAAATGTGTCCATTCTCTTTTAAATATTTTTTAGCATTTTTTAAAATAGTTTCATAATGTTTAAACCCATTATTTTTTGCATATAAAGCTTTTTTAGGATCATATTTTAAAGAACCTATGTAAGGTGTATTTTTTAAGCTTAAATATGGAGGATTTGAAATTATTAGATCATATTTATTATTTATTTTTTTAAATCAATTTGATTTAAAAACATTCACTTCTAAATTATTAAGTTTAGCATTTTTTTTAGTTTGTTTAATTGCTGCATTTGATATATCAACCATATCAACATCACAATTAATATTTTTTTTAATTGCTAAGCCAATAAATCCCGAGCCACATCCTAAGTCCAAAACTTTTGAATCTTTATTAATATATTTATAAGATTCTAAAATTAATTCTTCTGTTTCATATCGAGGAATTAAAACATTGTAAGATAAATCAATGTGAACATTTTGCAATATTTGATAACCAATTATTTTTTGAACAGGACAATTTTTTCTTAAAAGTTTTTCTTCTTGTTTAGAAATAAAAAGCGGCAAATTATATCTTTGCTTTTCTCGTAACAAAATTTCTTTTTCAATCATTAAAGGCCAGCTTCTTTTATTTTAGTAGCTTTTTCATCAGCAATTAAAGCATCAATAATTTTGCCTAAATCGCCATCCATTATAGTTTTAAGTGAAATTGAAAATCCTATTCTATGATCTGTTATTCTATCTTGTGGATAGTTATATGTTCTAATTTTTTCAGATCTATCTCCAGTGCCTGCTTGCATTCTAAGTCCGTGTTCTTCTTCATCACGTTTTTTTATTTCTAATTCATATAATTTAGATTTAAGAATTTTTAATGCAGTTTCTTTGTTTTGGATTTGGCTTCTTTCGTCTTGTGAAGTTACAACAATATTAGTTTTTTTATGAGTTATTCTAACAGCTGAGTCAGTTGTGTTAACTGATTGTCCGCCAGCGCCTGAACTTCTAAATACATCAACTTCAATATCTTCAGGTCTAATATCAATTTTAATATCATCTTCAATTTCGGGTAAAACTGTAACAGTAGCAGTTGAAGTATGCACTCTTCCTTGAGTTTCTGTAACCGGAACTCTTTGAACACGGTGTACTCCGCTTTCAAACTTAAATTTAGAATAAACCATTTCACCTTTAATGGTAAAAACTAATAAACTATATCCACCCGCTGCTCCAAAAGTTGAATCAACAATTTTTATTTTAAAACCTTCGTTTTCGCAATATTTTTGATACATTTTGAAAAGGTCGCCTGAAAATAAGTTAGCTTCATCTCCTCCAGCTGCACCTCTAATTTCAACAATAACATTTCTTTTATCATTTTCATCTTTGGGCAAAAGAAGTTCTTTTAATTTATTTTCTAAATTTTGCATTGTTTCTTCTTGAATAGTAATATCATCTTTTGCAAGATTTAATAATTCTTCATCATTTTCAGTTTCAAGTATTTGTTTTGATTCATTATAAGAATTTTCAGAAGCTAAATATTTTTGAAAAGTTAAATAAATATCTTCGATATCAGTTTTTTCTTTATTTATTTGATTGTATTTTTTAATATCGTTGTAAATTTCGGCATTTGAAAGCTGAGATAAGTAGTTTTCATACTTATCTTTAATAGCCATCAAGGATTTATACATAGTTTTTTCCATAATTTATTTATTATAACAAATTTTAATATATAATAAATAAGAACTTTTCAAAAAAGAATGCCGTTTTAGCTCAGTGGTAGAGCACTTCCATGGTAAGGAAGGGGTCGCTAGTTCAATCCTAGTAAACGGCACCATTTCAACTAAGTTGTAAAAGTAAAATGCTAGAAAAACTTCTGGCATTTTTATTAAAATAAAAAAACTAGAAAATAATCTAGTTTTACATTAAAAATGATATGGCAGGGGTAGCAGGACTCGAACCCACAACACACGGGGTTGAAGCCCGTTGTTCTGCCGATTGAACTATACCCCTAAATTAAAGAAAACAAAACCATTATACATTATTTTTTGTTTTCTTTGCTATTTATTATATTAATAATATCATCAACTAATTTAATTTCCATAAGCTCTTGGTCACTAACATGTAAATTAAATTTTTTTTCTAAATCTGTTACTAACATTAAAAGATCTAAACTATCAATTTCCAAGTCTTTAATTAAGCTTTTTTCATTAAAATTCTTTTTAGTGTATTTTTTTATTTCTTCAAATATTAAATTTTTTTTGTTGTCCATAACTACTTTATTATATATAAAATTAAATTGTATTTATTGAAATCCTATAATTTCTAAATGCTTTTTTTGTTTTATTAAATCAAATAAAATATAAATCTACATTTTGATTATCTATTCTATTAAATGAATATTTAATCATTCCGTCAGTTACAGTTATTCTTGAAATAATGTCTTTAATCATATATTCAACCATATTATCATCAATTCAACCTTGGCCATCTTTATAATTTAATTGATCATAATATTCTTTTTGATCTACAATTGGAAAAACTTCATCTCCATTAATTTCTTCTAAAGTTTTATCGTCATATATTTCATTTGGTTTTTTAGAATATATTGGCGAATCATTCTTTTCATCTTGTTTATTATTTGAATTAGAAGACCCGTTAGTATCTTTTTTATTTTCTTCAATTTCATTTGATTGGGATTTTTCAACATTTTTATCTTTTTTAATTTTTAATAGTATAGCTGCACTTGCCCCTGCTATTGCTGCTATAGAAATTATTGAAAGTGATGAAACTAAAAGTATTTTTTTATTTATTGTCATTTATTGTCCTATCAAAACTTAATATTCAAATTATTTATATTTTTAACATTTTTGAATCAAATACTTCCTCAATTTTTAGGGACTGATTCAAAATAATTTTTTTCTAATACACTTAATTTTATTAAACCATTTAGATATGAGAAAAATGGTTTTTTAATTTCTTGGTTGTAGGTTAGTTTAATATCAGAAATATTTTTATTAAAATATATAGATATTTTATGGCTAAAGTTTCCATAAAAATTTAGTGGTATTAATAGGCCTTCTTTAGCATCTAAACTTTCGTTACCTATAATAGTTTTCTTTAGATTTTTATCATAATAACTATAGCTAGGAACATAAGCCAATAAATTATTTTTATTAGATTTATCTAGCTGCACCATAAATTTATTTTGAATATATTCATTTTCAGTTTCATTTTTAATATTCAAGTTATAAATGTCGAGTTGATGAATATCGCTGCTTTGCTTAGTGCTTTTTTCTCAATTTTTTGAAGCAGTAATTTTGTAAAGAAGATTGCTATGAAAGCCTTGTTTTAGCTGCGTTGGTATAAAATTAAAATTTAAATATTGCACATCCATATATTGATCATATTTTTCAAAATTAGCTACTTTATTAAAATGTGAGATTTTAATGTCACTAATTAATTTAATGTTTGCATTTTCTTCAACTTTAATGTTAGTTTGCAAAGGTACCAAATTAAACTTATAATTTAAAGCATAAAGCTTTTCTCATCTGTTTCTGTTATTTAAAATATTAATTTCAAATAATAAATTTCTTAGTTTATTAAAAGTAATATTTTTTCCATTGCTATCTTTGCTTAAAATACATTGAAACTTATATCCTTCTTCTGCATTAAAATTATTTGCACTAAACATTTTTTCAAATTTAATTTCTTTATTATCAATACTTGAATATATTGAAACATCTGAAATATTGATGTTATTATTTTTGAAAATAAATTCTAAAATTAATTCATCTGTTGATATTAGCCTTTTAATATTTATTGTGAACTTTTCATTGTCGTTTATGTAATTTTCATTTAATATACGCTTTTCTAATTCATAATTTAATTTTTCTGCAAAAACATTATTTATGTTTTGATTGTATCTATTTATTTGTACAATATTTGGATCATTAAACATAATAATTTTGATATTTATTTATTGATTTTTTGAATATGTTTTTGCTTAATAAAAATTTCATAAATAAGTTAACTACAAAATTTAATTTTTTGTAATATGTACTTTTTGATCAAATTCTTAAATATCATTCTGGATTCGAATTACAAAAAATGAAGTTATTTATAAATATTGTTTTTTCATCTTTGTAAAGTGAATTTATAAAAAATTCAAGATTGTCATTACTTTCACTATTTTTAAAATTAAATAGTTTGCCATATAAACAAAAGTTTTTTATAAATTTTTTCTTTTGCGCTAATGTGTTTAGATTTTGTAAAATATTTTTTTCACTTTTTTGCATTTTTTTCTTTCTGCCTTTTTCTAGGCAAAATAATTACATAACAAATTAGTTGCAATATTGCAACTTTGAGACTTTAATTTTTTGATATTTGTATATAATATATACAAATATAAATTTTTGAAAGTCTCACAATTATGGAAGAAAAAATAAGAATACAGAAATTTTTAAGTCAAAATAGCATTTGTTCAAGAAGAGAAGCTGAAAAATTAATTAATGAAAAAAAGTTATTTATTAATGGAAAAGTTGCTGAACTTGGTCAAAAAGTTAATGAAAATGATGAAATTAAAATTAATGGAAAAGTTTTATCTTTAACTAAGAACATTAATCATTTTTACATTTTATTTAATAAACCCAAAAGATTAATTTGTACTCAAAAAGATCCTCAAAATAGAAAAACTATTTTTCAATATTTAAATTTAAATCAATTGTGTTTTTCGGTTGGCAGACTTGATTATGATACAAGTGGTGTAATTATTATTACAAACGATGGAGAATTTACAAACTTCTTATCTCATCCATCTAATAATTTTGAAAGAGAATATGTAGCTGAACTAGAAAAAGAGCTAGATGAAAAAAATTTATTATTTTTAAATAGTGATAAAGTAATTTTAAATGGTAAAAAATCTAAGCAAGAAGTTATTGCTTTAGGAAACAACAAATATAAAGTTAAATTATTTGAAGGTAGAAATCACCATGTTAAAAATTTATTTTTATTGGTTAATAATTATGTTTTAAATTTACATAGAACTAGATATGCAATTTTTAGTGATAAAAATTTAGAAATTGGAAAGTGAAGAAATATTACAATTAATGAATTGCAAGCTTTAAATTATAAAATTAAAAAATAACTTTAAAAAAAACAAAAGGACTCAACTTTAATTTGAGTCCTTTTAACTTTAATTAAAATTTAATATCTTTATCTTGCACTTGATAAGGAACAAGTTCGTTTATGGTTTTAATGTCAGTTTTTGAACCATCATTGTTATAGAAATAAACTTTTGCGCCATCTTCTAAAAATTGTGTCATAACTTGTAAACAGCCTGAGCAGCAATAAAGAATATTTTTTAAATTAGAAGCAACGTGCATTTCTTTAAATGATTTAACTTTTCCACCATATGCTACTGAGCCAAATAAACATGATCTTTCAGCGCAAAGTCCACTTGGAAATGCTGGGTTTTCAACATTTACACCAAAAAATGCATTGTTATTATTATCAATTGCACATGCAACAACCTTAACATTAGAATATGGGCTATATGCAAGATTTAATTTTTCTTGTAATAATTCAAATATTTTCATATCTTAATTTTACCATTTTTGTTGTATAAATATAAAAGTAAAATATTCTTTGTTTTTTCATTTAATTATTTTCATTTTAATTTACTCATACTAAAAAATAAAATAAGTGATCTGCGCATATCACTTATTTTCTTCGGCTTTACCCGGTTGCTTATCACAACAGCAGTAGAATTAACTATGCCCTGTGATTTGATACAAATAAATGATATCACATATATTAAAATTATTTTTATAAAATTTTTTATTTTTTTAATTTTCATTTAAAAAAGTTTAATTTAATTTATTTTTAGTTTGTAAATGAAAATAAAAATTTTTCATTTTAATATTTAATAAATACTTAGTTTCAATATTTTTAATTAGTAAAAATATTGAAATTTTTATATATTTAACACATTAAATATATAATTTTGTTGCAAAAAATATTATCATGAAATGATAAAAAAATCGTACTATAATTATTTTGTATCGCATCTTTATGCCACATATTAAAAAAGGTTTAACATATGGTAAAAGATAATAAAAAAGACATAACTAAATATAGTCTAAAAGAAAGATATGAAATTGTTGTTAAATATTTTAGATTTATAGCTTTTTCAAATCAAATACATAAAATTAGTACTGAAAATTTACTATCAAATAATAAAGAACTTCAAAAAATAATTACTGTAATTCAAAATGCAATAGATATTAAACATTTAACAAATTTTAAAAGTTTTAAAGAAATATCAGATGCAATATGCAAACATTTAGGTAGTGATCATAAATTAATTTTTGAATACGTTCTTGTTAAAAAACGTAATGATTTATGATGAAAAAAATATTTTTCAAAATCTACATATTATCGTAAATTAAGCTCACTTTTAAATTTTTTAATCATGCTTTTGCTTTAAAAAGTCCCGACAAATTGGGACTTGCTACATTGCAACATGAAGTGCAACACTTGACAAATTTGTTAAAGTTGTTGCATTTTTTTTATAAAATAAAATTGAAGGGATACTTTTCCCTTCAATATAACTCTTATGCATTGCTTAAAAAAAGAGGTTACAATATGAATTATACACATATTAATTATGAAGAGAGAGTTTTAATTGAACATTATTTTAATTTAAATTATTCAATTAATAAAATCGCTAAAGAAATTAATAGATCTCCTTCTACTATTTCTAGGGAATTAAAAAGAAACTTTGATAGCAACATAATGAATTACAATTCGAACTCTGCAAGTCAATTAGCACGCAAAAGAAGATATCATCGTTTTTATTTT
>NZ_ATUH01000003.1 GCF_000420105.1 Metamycoplasma orale ATCC 23714 | reverse complement strand
CAATTTTTCGTTTGCAATTTTTTAATATTTTAATTTGTTTGTAATAGAATAAAGTTATAAGCAACAAGCGTTGCACTTCATACTTCATTCAAGCACTTGGATTAATTTGTCCAAGTTTTTATTAACTATTTATCGTTTTTAGGTTTAGCTACAACTTTTTTTGTTGTAGTAGTTGCTTTAGGTTTTGCTACTTTTGGAGTTGTGCTAGAAGTTTCTTTTTTAGGAGTAGCTGACTTTTTAGGAGCGGCCACTTTTTTAGGTTCAGTAACTTTTTTAGGTTCTTCTTTTACTGAAGTTTTTGCTTTGCCTTTAATTTCTTTTTCAGCATAAACACAAGCAAATTTTCTATTTCTTCTATCTTCAAATTTAACAATACCATCTATTAATGCAAATAAAGTATGATCTCTTCCCATTCCAACATTTTGTCCTGGAAAAATTTTAGTACCACGTTGTCTACAAATTATTGTACCTGCATGAATTAATTGTCCATCGGTTGCTTTAATTCCTAGTCTTCTTCCAGCCGAGTCACGGCTGTTTTTAGTTGTTCCACCAGCTTTTGTATGTGCCATTATTTAGCTCCTTCAATTGAAAGTATTTTAACACGTGTATATGGTTGACGGTGTCCTAATTTACGCTTATGTGTACTTTTTGCATTATGACGATAAACAACTATTTTTTTGGCTTTACCTTGTTTTTCAATTTTACCTACAACTGAAAAACCTTTTAGGTAAGGAGAACCAATGTTTTCATTGACAACTAAAACTTTGTCAAATTTAACTTTATCTCCTTCTTTGCCTTCTATTTTTTCAATAAATATTGAATCACCAACTTTAACAATTATTTGTTTTCCGCCAGTTTCTATGATAGCAAACATATTTACTCCTTATATTTTGTCACATCTTTAAGGTACTTAATAAGTTTGAAAACCTCTTTAGAATGGTTACTCTATAAGTAACATATAATATATTACCAAATTTTAGAAAAAAAATTAAAATTAACTGCTTTTTTATGCTATTATATTTTCAATATAAATATCTAACTTTTTCATTTTAATAATTTATATTATCAATTGATAATATTGAAAGGAAAATAATGACTAGTAATAAAATAAATTTCTTTGCTTTAGGTGGCTTAGATGAAAATGGTAAAAACTGTTATATTTTAGAAATTAATTCAAAAATATTTATTATTAATTTTGGTACTAAAGTTCCTATTAGTTCTAATAATGGAATTGATACTTTAATTTGTGATTATGTTTATTTAGAAAAAAGACAAAAAGATATAGTTGGACTATTTTTAACTGATGTGCATAATGAAAGCTTTTCAGGTATTCCTTGACTTTTATTAAAAATTAAAGGTCTAAAAATATATACTTCTGCATTTAATAAAATTGTTTTGATGGATAGAATTTCTAAATATGATATTCAAAACAATAGTTTTGAAGTTAAAGTAATTAACAAAGAAACTACTTTTGGCGAAGTAATAGTTAAGCCTATTGAAGTTGCTGGTTCTATGTCAGGCCAAGTTGCTTTTAATTTTTACACAAATGAAGGAAACATATTGTTTTTAACTAATTTTGTTGATGGCGATTTAGGACCTTATGGTAAAACAAGTATTGATAAAATTAAACAATCTTTCAATGGTAAAGAGCTAAAAATGCTTATTATGGATTCAGGACATTCTAACTATCCAGGCACAAGTATAGAAAAATTATGAGTATCGCAAAAAATTGAACACAAATTTAAGGAAACTGATAATAGTAAAAGAATAATTGTTGGACTTTATGATGAAGATATGATCACAGCTCATGAAGTTTTGCTTTTAGCTAAAAAGTATAACCGTCCAGTTATTACATATGGAAGAAATTATTCACAATTAATTAATTTAATATCTAAAATAGATACTTCATTACAATGACCAAAATTTATTGATTATCGTAATGCCAATGATGTTCAAAATGCTGTTATTTTAGTTACAGGTGCAATTGAAAGATTATATTTAAGATTTGTTAGAATTGCAAGCGACAATGACTTATATTTAAAATTGCGTAATGATGATGTCATTATTTTTATGGCTCCTCCAGTTAATGGTTTAGAAGTTAACTATGCTTATACATTAGACGAAATTGCAAGAAAAACATATAATATTACTGAACTTACAAGTGATCAATATTATTCATGTAACCCAGCTAAAGAAGATATTAAAAAATTTGTTAAGGAACTTAAACCTAAATATTTTATTCCTATTCAAGGACTTTATCGTTATTTAGTAGTTGCTACGCAAGCTGCTAGAGATATTGGTATGAACTTAGCTAATTGTATAGTATTACAAAATGGAAAAATTGCAGAGTTTGATAATTGACAATTAGTAAGTCAAAAAAATGTCATGAAAAATATTGGACATATTATTATTGATGGGTTTGGAATTGGTGACATTTCTTCAGAAGTAATTAAAGAAAGAGAAAACTTAGGACGTGATGGAGTTATTGCTCTTTCAACTTTAATTGATTATAAGAAAAAAACTCCAATTGGTGAATTGCAAATAAATTCTTATGGAGCAATTACGAAAGACAATAAAGATATAGTTTATAATATTATTAATGACTTATTTAAAAAACAATTTGAAGGAAAAAGTCCTAAAGAAATAAATTTAAAAGAGATACAAGAACATTTAAGAAAAACAATTAAAAGAAAAATTTATCGTATTATTGATAAAGAACCATTAATTGTTATAACTTTATATGAAATATAGGAACTTAAAATGGCAAAAAACCCAAACATTATAACAAACAGTGATGATAGTGTTGAATTTAAAATTAGAGATCACAACAAAATACGTTTAACTAAGGAAAAACAATATTTTGTTTGAAAAGATACTAATTTATTATGAACTATCTTAATTATGTTTTTAGTGTTTTTTATTGTTATTTCATTTTTGGATATTAAATGAGTAACAACTTTACATTCATATACTATAAATGTATTTTTTGGTGTTTTTTCAATTTTAATTTATATATGATGTATATTATTTTGCTTACGCAAATTACTTAATTTAAAAAAGACATATTCAAAATCAATATTTCACTTTAGCTTGTGACGTTTATTTGTATTTATATTAGGAATTGTTATTTTTGCAAGTACTATTTATTATGTTTCATATCATATTAAAGGTTATGAAGCTAAAGATACTTTTAAAAATGTATTTAATGAATGATTTAAATTATTCAAAAGTAGTAATAATGAATTTTTACCATATAAATTTTCACCAGGAATTATTGGTACATTCTTTTATGCTTTATTTTCTTCTTTTGGAAAAACAGGCGGCATAGTCTCATCATTTATATTTTCAATAATAATTTTAGTGTTTTCATGCTTAGTATTTTTTATTAGTGATTATCATTTTATGTATTTGTCATTTAATAAAAAACGTCGTGAATTTGCTAGAAATCAAATATTCAAACTAAAAACAAATCAAGGTGTTAGATATGTGTCTACAGACATTTTCAAAAGTAGCGAAAATAATGAAGAATTAAAGAAAAAAATAATAGATAACGATTCTAAAATGCTAAAAACGAATGATGAATCTAATGTTGAAAAAAATATTAAGGATAAATTAGATAAAACTGAAAACTTTTCGATAAATTTAGAAAGAGAAAATATTAAAGAAAATTTACCTAAAAATTTAGACCCCAAATTAACAAATGAATCAAAAACAAATAACGATTTTGATGATGACGACCCTTTTTATACAACTACATTTGAAGAAATAGAAATTAATAAAAATAATAAAGATTAAATTAAAATAAAATAAAAGTATAATTATATTAATTATACTTTTTATTATGTTTTTAAGGAGTAAAGTATGGAAGATAATAATTTTAAAGAAGATGGAATAGTTAACGAAATAAAAAACGAATTAGATGAAACAAAGATAAAAAATTCAAATGAAGTTCAAGATTATACAGCTGAACATAATTTAGATTTAAATTTAATTTGACAAAACCCAATCAAAAACTTATATGAAAAATTTGTCAATTCTTTTCATAAAACCTATGACAAATTTATTTTAAATTCAAAAGAAATTTCCGAGTCAAAAGATTTAGTAAATAATTTAAACGAAAAAATTTGTTTGGAACGTAAAGAAATTTACAATGCCAAAAAAACTAATAAAATTTCAGGTAGAAAATTTGCAAATGGATTAATTTTTTTCTTATTTTTTATTCTCATTGGATTATGTTTTATTCCAATATTCAAAAAGAATAAAAGAATTATTAATGAATTTAATTATTTTAGTAGTGAAAAGAAAAAAGTTATTAACAATTTAATTAGTGAAAAGAAATCTTCTTTATTGAAAGCTTTTGGAACATACAATTTAGTAGAATTAAAAGATACTTTTTTAAGTATATATGGAATAAGCAAAGTTAGAAATATTAAACACAATGAGATAGCAATAATAGAAAATTTAAAAGGTTTTGCTTCATTTGTTTCTATTAATAAATATGACATTAGGAATAGTTATATATATGATATTTTATATTCATATATTTACATTAAAGATATAGTGACTTCAGGAAGTGCAACAATAACAATAAGTTCAGGTGATAAAACATATACACAAGTTATAACAGCATATCACACTGAACCAACCCCATTCCTTGATAGAGAAATTTGTTATTTAATTCCAACCAACTATTTACCTTCATTAAATTTTATTCGTATGTCCCATGCAATATGATCTGATAAAGATATAAAGAAAAAACAAAAAAATGGTGAATCTATTCCAGAAAATATTGAGTTTGCTAAAAGATTTGATTATTATTACAATGACGAAATAAAATATTTTCAATATTTCCCATTAATAACTCAAAATAATTTCGTAGGATTTGAGGCATATTTTAAACAAAACAATGTTCCTAACTTTGATATTAATAAATCACAAAATGCTTTGCATTCTTCATCATTAGCTTGCCACAATATAGAATCTTATCATGAAAATCCATATTATATAGTTAGAAATATATTATCTGATGATGAAATTACTTTCGATAAACTTGCAAACGATATAAAAATAGAAATTTGAAGATCTGCGCAAAAAATTTTTCAATTTTTAACTATGGCTTATTCTAACAAAAATATTTGTCTTGAATCTTTCAAAGAAATTGGTGAGCAATATTTATCTGACTATTTAGATGATAAGCAATTTTCTAGTGATATAAGTTTGGAATATATACATATGTTAAATTCATTATGTGGATCTAATTTCTTTAAATTTAAATACGCACGTTTCAATAATACTAGACCAATTTATTTTAAATATGTAAGTCATAAAAAATATTTAAATGTTATCGAACAAATAATTTCTATGAATTCATGATATTCTGAAGACTTAATAGATATTGTTTATAAGAGTGGAACTAGTATATCTGTACCATTTACTAGATTTTATCCAACTAGTGAAAATAAGATAGTATATGTATTTCCTAAGTTTCACTTAAATTCAAAAAGTGGTATTATAATTTCAAGACCATGTGAAACTACATCATTAACTTTAAATAGTAATTTCCAAGACCCTATTATTGATGAAGCTATTAAGGTAAATAATATAGAAATTAGCGCTGATGTTTATAAATATTGTGCTACAAATGTAATTCAATCATCTGTACAACTAATAGACTATTTCTATAAAAAGTTTCCATTGCTTAAAGACAAATCATATTTTGTTATAAATAGTACAATTAGTGCAATATATTTAGATGATAATAAATCTCCTTATTCTTTGGAAGAAATTTCTAACTTTTTAGAATCACTTTTATAATTAATTAAATTTAATAATATATAATTTATAGATAATATAAAACAATTTTTTATTTATAAATTTATATAAGAAAGGAAAAAAATGTTATTTGATTCAAGAACAGAACAAAACACTCAAGGTTTTAAACCAAACGTTGACAATGCAATTCGTCCTGCAAAAGCAACTGGCGGACAAAAATTCATAATAATTTTGTTTATTATTCTTACTTTAGGCTTAGGTTATATTTGAGTTATTGTAAGAAAAAATGATTATCGTAGAAGACAAATCAATATTATGAATGCATCTTCAACAATCCAAGCAGCTCAAGCTAAAAGATATGCAACCTTAACAAAAATGTTAAATGTTGTATTAGGTTATGCACAACATGAAAAAAGTACTTTAACTGAAGTTACTAAAATGCGTCAACAACTAGCATCTCTTTCTAATGAAACTGATACTGCTAAATTATCTTCAGGTTTAGAAGCAATTAAAGCAGGTTTAAATATTCAATTAGAAAGATATCCAGAATTAAAAGCTGATAGACTATACTTACAACTAAGTAGTGAAATTTCTTTACAAGAAGATGAAATTTATGCAGCAATTAGAATTTACAACCAAAAAGTTACCGCCTTTAACTCAGAAATATACAACTTTCCAATTGTATATGTTGCTGAAAAATTACAACTTCACAACATGGCTTTATTTGAAGCAAGCGAAAAAGAACGTGCTGATGTTGATTTGAGTGCATTAGTAAAATAAGGTTTGAAATACAAATATTAAATGGCTAACTTAGCCATTTTTATTTATACTTTTTTAAGTAAAAATTGCCTTTAAAAATATGCATTTTTAATGTATTTTTCTATATAATTTATATATATTATTTAACAATAATATTTTTTAATTATTAACATATTAAAATTAAGAATTTTTATTTAAAAGAAAGGTATAAGATATGGATGATACAACTAAAGAAAAAAAATATCGTGCAAGCGATATTCAAGTTTTAGAAGGTCTAGAAGCTGTTAGAAAAAGACCAGGGATGTACATTGGCTCAATAGGTTTTAGAGGACTTCACCATTTAATTTGAGAAATTGTAGATAACTCTGTCGATGAAGCTATGGCAGGTTATGCAACACATATTAATATAAGATTGCACCCAAATAATGTTATTGAAGTTACTGACGATGGTCGTGGTATGCCTGTTGATATTCATGCTAAGACTAAAAAAAGTGCCGTTGAAACTATTTTAACTGTTTTACATGCTGGTGGAAAATTTGATAGTTCTAACTATAAAGTTTCTGGTGGACTTCATGGTGTTGGTGCTTCTGTTGTTAATGCTTTAAGCGATTGTTTTGAAGTTTGAGTTAAAAGAGATGGCGAATTACACTATCAAAAATATTTAAATGGTGGACATCCAGTTAAACCACTTGAAGTAATTGGTAAAGTTAATAAAGGCGAAACAGGAACTAGAATAATGTTTCATCCTGATTATACAATTATGGATAAAGTTGACTTTGACTTTATGACAATTATTGACCACGCTAAACAAATTGCTTATTTAAATAAAGGCCTAACAATTTCTTGCGAAGATATAGAAAAAAATACTCTAAGAACTTTTTACTTTGAAGGTGGAATTATTGACTATGTCAATGAACTTAACAAAGGTAAAAAATTAACTATTCCTAAAGTTATTTATGCAGAAGGAACATTTAAAGATAAAACTCCCGGTAGCGAAAATGTTGTAGTTGAAGTTGCTATGCAATATAATGAAACTTATACTGCTAACATAGTTTCTTATGCTAACAATATTCAAACTGGTGATGGTGGAACGCATGAACAAGGTTTTTATGATGCTTTAACTAGAATTTATAATAATTATGCTGAAGTTAATAAATTGTTTAAAAACAAAGAAGAAAAAATATCAAGAGATGATGTTAAAGATGGTTTAGTTGCGATTATTTCTATCAAGCACACTGATCCTATTTTCGAAGGTCAAACAAAAGGAAAACTTGAAAATAAAGATGCCAGAGTTGCAACTAACAAAGTTATTTCTGAAACTCTTGAAAAATACATGGCTGAAAACCCTGACCACGCTCGTGCAATTATTGATAAATGTTTACTTGCTCAACGTTCACGTTTAGCTGCTGATGCTGCTAGAAATGCTTCTAGAAAAAAAGACGGATTGGAATTTGGTAATTTACCTGGTAAACTTGCAGATTGTACTTCTAAGAATGCTGAAATTACTGAAATATTTATCGTCGAAGGTAACTCAGCTGGTGGTTCAGCAAAAATGGGTCGTGATAGAATGACACAAGCTATCCTACCACTTCGTGGTAAAGTTATCAATTCAGAAAAAAATGATTTTCAAACAGTTTTAAGTAATAAAGAAATTGCTACTATAATTCATGCCTTAGGTACAGGAATTAAAAACGAATTTAATATTAACAAATTAAAATATCACAAAATTGTTATTATGACCGATGCCGATGTCGATGGTGCGCACATTACAACTTTATTATTAACATTCTTTTACCGTTATATGCGTCCATTAATAGAATACGGATTTGTTTATTTAGCTCAACCCCCACTTTATAAAATACAAAATGGAAAATCAGTTGCTTATGCATATAATGATGCTCAAAAAGAAGAAATACTTGCAAAATTAGAAGATAAAAAATCAGTAACTATTCAAAGATATAAAGGTCTTGGTGAAATGGACCCCGAACAACTTTGAGAAACTACTATGGACCCTGCAGCTAGAAAAATGCTACAAGTTCAAATTGATGATATTGCAAGTTGTGATACAGTATTTTCAACTCTTATGGGAGAAGATATTGAACCACGTCATGACTTTATTGAAGAAAATGCAAAATATGCAAACAATATTGATTTTTAATTAACTACATTAGTATATTAAATATTAATCAAATAAATTAAAGAGTTAACCATAATGGAATTATTAGAAAATCAAGGTTTTACTAATAAAACATTTCGTAATAAAGAAAAGAACACTTTCATAAAACAAAAGTTTTATGATTCTTTTAATCATAAAATTGACTATAAAATACTTAATGTATTTAAATTTTCACCTAAAGTACTTGAAGATAATAAAGATATATTAGAAACTGAATGAATAGAAGGCAAGACATTAGGTCCTAGTGACAAAACCAAAGAACGTTTAGAAAAAATTGGGAAAATGTTAATAACTATTCATAATTCAAAATTACAATTTCCTAAACAAAATGATTTATCTAGACGTTTTAAAACATATTTAGCAAAGATTAAAAAATTAAATAAGAAAGTACCAATTGTTAGCAAGTATTATAAAAAAATAAATTTATTTTTAAAAAACATTGATACTTCAGCTCCTTGTCATAATGATCTTTGGTTATTTAATATGATTGAAGACAAAAATAAAAACATTTTTTTAGTTGATTGAGAATATGCTTCCATGGGCGATGTACATTTTGATTTAGCTTACTTTATTGAAAGCAGTGAACTTACAAAAGAAGAAGAAAAAATATTTTTAAAAGCATATGGCGATGATTATGAAGAAAAATATTTACTAATACATAAAATTTTAGTAAATGCTTTGATCGTGCTTTGGGTTAATAAGCATGCAGTTAATCCTTTTCCAGATACTCTATATAACAGCAAAATTGAAAAGTACATGAAAGAATATTTAGAAAAATATAAGAACTAAGTATTTTTAATAAAATTAAAAATATATTAAATAGAAATGAATTAAATAATGTATAAAAAAAATAAATATCAAAACAAAAATTATGAAAATCTTAAAAAAGTTTCTGAAGATATAAAAACGATCTTTGGTGAAGATGTAGCTAAAAATCTTTCTAATCTTCGCTTTTATTATGAAGGCTTTCATAATCAAACATATATTGGTAAGTATGAAGATTTATGAGTGCAAGTTAGAGTTCCTAAAAAAGTTGTTGATGTAGATTATTCTAATGAAATGGCAATTACTAAAACATTTAAAGATTATTTATTTGTTAAAGATGGATATATTATTAAAAAGTGATTTCCTGGCCAAGATTTATTCAAAATAACAATGGATGAAAAAGTTAAATTTTCACTTTTTAATTGTATTCAAAACTTTCAGGAATTATCGGTTACTTTAAAGCCCTTTAATTGAAACTTATATAATATTAATGATCCTAAATATTTAGAACTTTTAGAAAAATATAAAGATGAGCCTTTAGTAGTTAGCCATAATAATTTAAAAAGACATAACGTTTTGATTAATAAATATGGATTTTTAAAACTTATAGATTTTGAGTTCTGTGCAATGAATTCTAAATATGTAGATCCAGTTTGTTTACATATATTTTTCAAAATAGATAAAGAAGAAATTATTAATTTCTTCGATTTAGATCTTGATAAGTTTGAAGATTATATTTATTTAGTTCAAACATTTTCTAAAGCATTATACGATAATACTTATTCTAAATTAGATTTACCTCAATCTAAAATTACTGATTCTTTTTTACAATTTCAAGATAGAGATTATTCTATAAGTAATAAATTTATTATTCAAAAATTTAGAAATCAATTTGATAATAGGCTTGACATAAAAGAAATTGAGAACTTTTATTTCGTGCCAATTTGTGTTTATGAAGATAATGATAAAATTATTTGAAGATGATTGAATTGTAATTCTGTATATTTCTTTAATCAGAAACAATTAAAAGCTTTGGCTAATGCGTTAAGAATATGCCACGATTCACCAGCTAAATTTCCATCATATATATTGGAAGAAAAAATAGAATGATATTTAGGGAAAATTAATCATGCTGAACTATATAGTGAAATAGGTTCAAAAGATAATGTGTATAAGATTTTAAAATGAGTTAAGGAATTAAAACCAGATGCAAATTGTCATAATAACTTAAGTTTAGATAATGTATTTTTTAGCGACGAAAATAATGTTTATATAATTGATTGATCTGTCGCATATTATAATAATAGATTTTTAGATATCGCGTATTTATTTGAAAGTGTTGGATTAAGCTATGAAGCTGAAAACTACTTTTGAAAATCTTATGGAATTTCAAAACCAAAAGATTTTAATAAGTATAGAATTATAAGTAACTTTACAGCATATTTATATAATAAGACTCTTAACGGAGATTATAGTTTAGCAAATATAAACATGAAAAGAATTATTGATCTTTTAAAATTAGAAGAAAAATAGAAAAGGTTTGATATGGAAAACAATAATATAGAAAAAAATACAAATATAGAAGACAACAGTAATTTAGAAGATAAAAAAAACTCTAAAAAAATGAAGCCCAGAACTAAAAAAATATTATCTAATGTTTTTTTATTTAGTTCTTTAGCAACTGCATTTTTATGTGTTACTATTATTCCTTTTGCTTTAAATAAAAAAATTAATCAAAAACGTACTAAATACTTTTTTGATCATGATATTGCTGATAGTTATACGAAAAAAGATTTACTTGAATTTGCTTCTAAAGAATTAATTGCCGATAAAGAATATGAATATTTTATATCTGAACATGAATTAAACATGTCTTCTAGTATCTTAGACTTAAATGAAAAAGAATTAGTTAGCGCTAAAGGATGAAATGAAATCAAACCCCCACTTGTAAGAATAAGTCAAGATGTAAGTTTTTTTAATAAAACTTTTGAAGCATTTTACTTAAATAATAGTAAATATGCCAAAAATCACCCAAGAGAACTTAATGAAAAAATTAGTGGTGTTAATTTCGAATTCGGAGAATTTGATTATTTAACTTTTCTTAATGAATATTATACTAGTTTGTATAATGACCAAGTCAATGAAAATGATCGTGCAAAAAAAGATAAGCAAGTAAAAGAATTAACTAAAAAACAACTTACTATTGATAAATTTAACTATTTAGATAAAATTATTTCAACTTTTGTCTTTGTTGTTAATAAAAACAATAAAAGCTATTATATTGATTTAAAAAACAATTTTAAGGCAATTGTTGCTAAAAAGTCAATTGATGAGCTTAAAACGTATATAAATGCTACTATGCAACAATTTTCTAACAAATATAAAGATAAAAAAATAACTTACACACTTGAAAAAGCAATATTTAAATATAAAGGAAAAATGGATGCAGACTTTAGTAAAATAGAATCTCTTTCATTTGACTTATACATTAAATTTAAAATTAATATTGAATAATTATAAAGCGCAGCAAAAACAAATCAAAAAAGCAAATAACTTAATATTATTTGCTTTTTGTTTTTAAAAATATGGTTTACAGTTATTTAACTTTTCAAATAAATAAAGCCTTAGAATTGATAATTCTTCATATGTAGATATTTTATTGCCGTTAACATATACATTTTCTACATCCTTAAATGTAAAATAATTTAACTTATTTGCATTAAAAATATTATTTTTAAAACACATTTTTTTAATTGCATTTAAATCAAACTTTTGACTTAATTGTGGTTTTGAATTTTTAAACTCAATAATAATTGTTTCATTAAGACTTTTAAAAAAATCGCTATTTTTTCAGTCATTAGTTTCTTCTTTAAAAAAACTAATTTCATATCTATCTACAACTGGCATTATGTGATGCATTTTGTAATGAATTTCCAATTTTAGTCATTTATTGAAAGAAAGCATAATTAAATAAGGAAATATCATATTTACAAAAAATGAAACATATATAAAGATTTTATTTAATTGTAAATTAGCAAAAATTAATATCATTCCAAAAACATAATTAATTACTAGAATTGGTACTGCTAATATACAATACTTACCAGCATTAATTAAAAACATTTTTCTAAAAAAGCTTTTTGAAATACTTAATCTATTTTTTTCTAAAAATTCAACTGCTTTTAAATTAAAAAACATTTTTTTATTAAAAATACTTTTTTTAAAGATTAGTATTCATATTATTGAAAATAATAATGTAGTAGGTCAAAGTATATAAATAATCATTTTTATTGTCATTTTAAAAGTCCTTTATTATATTATTTATAATTAAAAAGCGTAAATAACTAATTTGTTCTCGATCAAGATATTCGCTTTTTATTTTTAATTTTAATGATTCAGTGGCTAAAATAGAATCTATATATAAAAGTTTATCATCAAATAATTTATATTTTTTTAATAGTATTTTTTTTAATTTTTTATAATTTGGAAACATTATAGGAATTAGTTCTTGATACTCAGAAATATAATAGATTTTTATTTTTGTGTCTTCAATATATTTATTAATTATTCAAAATTTTTCATTTGCTAAATTGATATTTTTTATATCCAAAAAATAAGATTCACAAGTTTCTTTGTTGTTTATAGTTAAAAACATTTTATACTTATTTTTCAATTTGCGTATTTTTCAAACTAAATATATAGTTGCTTGTGACATGACTATTATTATAAATAAAGGTAATAAAATTCAAAACACTTTTATATCAATAGATTTTGATTGCTTAAAAATATTTACATTTAAAATAATTAAACTTAGTATTAGAAACCAGTTAATAATATATAAAATTATTACGATTATTTGCACAATTTTTAATTTTTTAAAGTATTTGTTTAAGTTTATGTCAACATAAAATTTACTTTCCAAAAAATAACTTAAATTTTCATAATTAAATATTATTTTTCTAAGACTTAAAAAGTAAATAGTTATAATACAAAATTTAATTATTACAATGGGGATGAATAAAAGCATTTTCTCCTAACGTTATATTTTTATTTTTTTAATATATAACTTTTTATACTTAAAATAGTTATATTTTAATCATTTTTAATTATAGACTAAATAAATATAATATTTAATTTAAAAACATCCCAAAAATTATGGGATGTTTAAGAAAACAAAAGTTTTACAATTTAGTCTAAATTTTTTTGTCCTAGTTAAAAAATTTAACGCTTTTAATTTATTTAAATAAATTATTAATTATTTTTTGTATCTTTAAGTTGTGGGAATAAAAGTACTTCTCTAATAGAATCGTTTTCAGTTAATAACATAACTAATCTATCAATTCCAATACCACATCCTCCCGCTGGACACATACCATATTCTAAAGCATTAACAAAGTCTCAATCAATTTCGTTAGCTTCTTCATTACCAGCTTCTTTTTCAGATAATTGTGCTTCAAAACGTTCAAGTTGATCAATTGGATCTGTTAACTCAGTAAACATATTCGCAAATTCTTTTGTATTAATAAATAATTCAGCACGATGAGTAAATCTAGGATCTTTTTCATCTTTAACTGCTAGCGGACTAATTTCAATTGGATGTCCATAAACAAAAGTTGGTTGAATTAAAGTTTCTTCTATGTATTTTTCAAATAAATCATTAATAATATGACCTAAAGTATAATATTTTTCAACTTTAATTCCATGTTTTTTAGCAACTTTAATAGCTTCTTCATTGCTTAAGTTTCTTACGTCTAAGTCAATTTTTTCGCTAACTGCATCTACCATATTAATTCTATTAAATGGGAATTTAAATTCAATGTCTTTACCATTAAATTTAACTTTCTTAATATTTAATTTTTTACATAAGAATTTAAATAATTCTTCAGTTCTATTCATCATTCCATACACATCTGAATAAGCTTCATAAAATTCAATTGATGTAAATTCAGGGTTATGAGTTGTATCTACACCTTCATTTCTAAAAATACGTCCAATTTCGTAAACTCTTTCAAGACCTGCTACTAAAAGTTTTTTAAGAGGAAGTTCGGTTGCAATTCTTAAATAAAAGTTTTTAGATAAAGCGTTGTAATATGTGATAAATGGTTTAGCAGCAGCTCCACCTAAAATTGGGTGTAATACAGGTGTATCAACTTCTAAATAACCTAAATTATCAAAATATTCACGAATTGTTTTGATAATTTTAGTTCTAAGCATAAAAGTTTTTTTAACTTCAGGGTTTACGATCATATCAACATAACGATGTCTATATCTTTCTTCTACATCTGAAAGACCATGAAACTTATCTGGTAAAGGTTTTAAAGCTTTTGTTAATAATGAAACTTTAGAAGCCTTAATCATTAAAGCATTAGTATGAGTTTTAGATAATAAGCCGCTTACTGATACAATATCACCTAAATCAAGTTGTTTGATAACTTCTAATGAATTAGCATCTAAAACATCGCCAGTTTTATTGATATATGCTTGAATGGTTGCATTTTTGTCTTGTAATACAATAAATGGCCCTCTTTGAGCAATAACTCTTCCGTTTAGAATTACATTAACATTTTTGCTTTCAATTTCTTCACGACTTAATTTGTCATATTGGTCAATAAGTTCTTGTGATGTAAAGTTAGGTTTAATTGTTGAAGCAAATGCTAATAAGTTTTTTTCTTTTAAAGAAGCAATTTTGTTTCTTCTAATTTGTTCTTGTTCTGTAAATTTTCTTTCCATAATTTATTACCGTTTACTAAATATATTTTTTATATATTTTATATTATTTTTGTATTAAATTAAAAAATACATCAAAGAAATGTATTTTTTAAGGATTATTAATTAATTATATTAATTAAATTAATAAATAGCATTATGTATAACTTCTTGAACGTCATCATCATCTTCAAGCAATTCAACAAATTTTTCAAATTGTTCTACTTTATCTTCTGGTAAATTCACTTCTGAATTAGGGAAGTAGTTAACTTCAGAAGATAAATAGTTTTCAATTTTAAGTTGTTCATCAAGCGCTTGTTTAACTGCAGAGAAAGCTGCTGGTGAAGTGTAAATTATATAAGTATTATCTTCAACAACAAAATCATCTGCTCCTGCTTCTAAAACAATTTCCATTACTTTATCTTCTGGGGCAATTGATGAATCAATTTCTATTAATCCCTTGTAATCAAAAGTATAAGGCACTGTACCTTGTTTTCCTAAAGTTCCATTAACTCTAGTAAAATAATGTTTTATATTTGATGCTAATCTATTGAAATTATCTGTTAAGCAACTCACTAAGAAATTAACTCCACCAAAAGCAGTGCCTGAATAAACTAAACTTGTAAAGTTTGAACTTCCTTTAGCATCTCCAGCAACCTTAGCAATTGCCTTTTCAATATTAGCTTTAGGCATGCTTCTACTTTTAGCTTTAGCAATTGCTAATTTAAGCGCTGGGTTAGCATCTGGATTAGGTCCACCTTGAGTTGCTGCTACCATTATTTCTTTAGAAAATTTTTGAAACATTTTTGATCTTTTTGCATCTTGTGCAAATTTATGAACTTTTGTTGTTGCTCATTTTGAATGTCCTGACATTTTTTGTCTCCTTATTTTTTATTATATATTTTTATTTATTTTGCTATTTATTATTTTTATTATTATTTATTTTCCTTTGGTTCCGAATATTCTATCGCCAGCATCTCCTAAACCGGGAATAATATAATTATTTTCATTTAATTTTTCATCTTTTGATGCTAAATAAATATCTACATCTGGATGATTTTTTAATATTAGGTTAATTCCTTTGTCCACTCCAACTAAGCAAACTAATTTAATATTTTTTCAACCTTCTTCTTTTAGACTATCAATTGCATCATTTGCTGAGTTTCCAGTGGCTAACATTGGATCAACTAGTAAAACGGTGCTTTTTTCTTTAGAAACTTCTTGAGGTGTTTTATATAAATATTTAATTGGTTTGAAAGTTTTTTCGTCACGATAAAGGCCAATGTGTCCTACTCTGGCTTGAGGAATTAAATCTAATATTCCTTGTTCCATGCCTAAACCTGCTCTTAAAATAGGGATAATAATAATTTCACTATCTAAGGTTTTGCCAATTGTTTTAGTGTTAGTAGGTGTAATTACTTCTTTATCTTTAGTTTTATAGTCTCTTAAAATTTCATATGTCATAAGAGAAGCTATTTCATTTAAGTTGCTTCTAAATTCTTTGTGCGACGTATCTTTAGAACGCATAACTGTTAATTTTATTTGAATGAGTGGATGATTAATTAACTTTAACATTTTATAAGCCCTTATTTATTATTTTTGTGTTTTATTGTGTTCTTCAATAATTTGGCAAGTTTTAGAACAACCTATACGTGAAGCGCCACAATCTATCATGGTTTGAACATCTTCAGCAGTTTTTATTCCACCACTTGCTTTGATTAAAAGTTTATCTTTTGCAACTGATTTCATTATTTTAATATCATTTGCTGAAGCTCCTCTATATGAAAAACCAGTTGAAGTTTTAATATATTCAGCTCCAGATTGTAAAACAATTTCAGTAATTTTTTTGATTTCTTCATCAGTTAAAAGTGCTGTTTCAACAATAACTTTTAATAATGTTTTGCCACATTCTTTTTTAATTGCTTTAATTTCGTTTAAAACATATTCGTATTCTTTGTTTTTGAATCTTCCAATGTTTATAACCATATCAATTTCATCAGCTCCATGTGATATAGCAATTTTAGTTTCGTAAACTTTAACACTAGTAGCATTATAGCCAAGTGGAAAGCCTATAACAGTACAAATTAATAATTCTTTATTTTTTAAACTGTCTAGTCTTTCTCTTGCATATTTTACATAAGCAGGAGCTATACAAATAGATTTAACATTGTATTTTATTGCTTCATCAATTAATTTATCAATGTCTGCGCTTGTTGCTTGTGGAGCAAGCAAAGTGTGATCGAAATATTTATTATATTCCATGTTTTTAGTACCTCGTTTTTTTATTTAATATTATATTTATTTTTTAAATTAATTTAGCAAAAACAATTTGTTTATTTTGCTTTTCTTTTTCAAAAGAAATTGATTTGAGTAATCTTTCTTCAATTTCCTTATTAATTGGGTTTGATGAGTATAAAGTGAAAATTACATCACCTTTATTTACATAATCATTAGATTTTTTATTTAAATAAATTCCAGCATCAAAATCAATGCTATCACCTTTTTTCTCTCTGCCGGCACCTAAATGCATTGCACAAATACCAAATTCAATTGCATTGTTAATTTGTAAATATCCTTCTTTGTTAGATTTTACTTCAATTTTGTATTTAGGATTAAATCATTTATTTAAATTATCAAATAAAGTAATATCTCCGCCTTGTGATTTGATTCATTCTAAAAACTTATCATATGCTTTATTTGAATTCAATGCTTCATCCACTAATTTTTTAGCTTCAGTGTCATTCTTTGCTTTTTTAGCAAGCTGTAATAAAGAACTTGCTGAAGAATAAATTATATCCATGAAATCTTTTGGACCTTTGTTTTTTAAGGCTTCAATTGCTTCAATAACTTCTAATTTATTTCCAATAGCTTTTCCAAGAGGTTCATTCATATTTGTAATTTCTACAGCAACTTTTCTATTTAATTGTTTGCCAATAGAAATCATAAGTGAACCTAATTTTTTAGCATCTTCAATATTTTGCATAAATGCACCATTGCCACATTTTACATCTAGTAAAATGCAATGTGATCCTGTTGCTAATTTTTTAGACATTATTGAAGAAGCAATTAAAGGAATAGAATCAACTGTTCCAGTAACATCTCTTAAAGCATATAATTTTTTATCTGCTGGAACTAAATTATCAGTTTGACCAATAATAGCGATATTGTGTTTTTCAACATTTTCTTTAAAAGCTTTATCACTAAGAAAACAATTATAACCATTAATTGATTCAAGCTTATCTAAAGTTCCGCCTGTATGTCCAAGCCCTCTACCAGACATTTTGGCAATAGTTAAGCCTAGACTTGCAAGAAGTGGACACAAAGTAATACTTACTTTATCGCCTATTCCTCCAGTTGAATGTTTATCAACTACTAATCTATTAAGAAAATCTCAAGAAATAACTTTGCCTGAGTGCATCATAACTTCTGTTAAATAAGAAGTTTCTTCAATAGTCATGTTTTGTAGTTTAATTGCCATTAGTAAGGCAGAAATTTGATAATCTGGAATTTCTCCTTTAACATAGCCTTCTACAAAAAAAGATATTTCTTCTTTTGTAAGCTCTTTACCTTTTGATTTTTTGTTAATTATTTCTACTATAGACATATTAATAATATTCTACTAAAGAAAGTGCAAGTTCCATCATTCCATTAAATGAGTTTTGTCTTTCTTCACTTGTTGTATATTCTTTGGTTATTAAATTATCTGAAATTGTTAAAAGGCAAGCAGCTTGTTTATTAAGTCTTTCAGCTACTGAAAAAAGACCATATGATTCCATTTCAACGCAAATAGCATTTCCGCTATTTTTTAATCTTTCTTCAATAGATTTATCTGAATAGAATGCTTCTTCACTCATAACTCTTCCAATATTTAACTTTTTGTTTAATTTTTTAGCATTCTTTTCAATTAATTCATTTAATTTTTTTGAAGGTTTAGCAATAGTGTCTTTATTTCTTAAAAGTGCATCTCTAAACGCTACATTTTCTCCATAAGCATCATTAGCTAAAACAAGATCGTAGTTTTTAAGTTCTGCTTTAAAAGAACCGGCAGAACCAATTCTAACAATAGCTTCTACTCCATAAAAATTAAATAATTCATATGAATAAATCCCTATTGAAGCGACTCCCATTCCTGAAGCACAAACAGAAACTTTTTTTCCATTATATTCGCCAGTATACATTAAAACATTTCTAACGCTTGAAACTAGTTTTACATTTTTTAAATAATTGTCTGCTATATATTTAGCTCTAAGTGGGTCTCCAGGCATAAGAACTAATTTAGCAAAATCACCTTTTTTTGCTGAAATATGTGGTGTCATTATAATTCTCCTTATTATTTTTTTTCATTATTGTTTAAAACAATATATTACACTTTATATTGTACTCTTTTTTATCTAAAATATTGTTATGAATTACAAAATCAAATAACAAAAATTAAAAAAGCATAGTTAAATACAATACTATGCTTAATTTAGAGTTCTAAAAAATACATTTTTTTATATATTAATATTTTTTTGTAAATTTAAATAATTTATCTTTAATTTTAGGATCAACATTATCAATTGCTAAACAAATTGCGCCAACACCTGTATGCACTGCAACATCTACTGCATTATCAAATACTTCAACTTCTGAAAAATTAATAGCATTTTTTAGTTCTTCTGCTATTTCTTTTATATTAGAATTTTGACTATCAATTAAAATGAAGTAAGTGTTTTCATCAATTTTTTTGTTGTATTCTTTTTTCATATTAATTGTTTGTTTAAGTAGTGAGTTTCTAAACTTAAAACCAGTACCGTATTTTTCTAATCTTCCATCTTCTGTTCAACAAATAATAGGAACTATTTTTAATAATTTAGCAATAGCAGCTGCAGCTGGTGCTAAACGTCCGCCTTTAACAAGTGCATCATTAAATTCAGGAATTAGTAAAAATCTTGAAGATGCAGGAAGACTAAATATTTTAGTTGCTTCTTCAAATGATTTTCCAGCTTTAATTTCTTCTTCAAACATAAGCAAATCTTTTATCATTAAATATAAGATTTTGTTACTTTCCACAACAAAAACCTTATCATGATTTGCAAATGCTTTTTTTAACATATCACTTTGAGAAGAAAGTGCTTTAGAAATTGGATATATAACTATTTTGTCATATTCTTTTTCATATTTTTCAACAAGGGGAATAATGTCTTTTAATAAAGAACAAGATGTTTTAACTTCAGCTTTTTTAGGGTTTGCATTTCACAATTCAGCAAATTTTTCTATATCTATATTAACACCATTTTTGTATTCAATTCCATTAATATTAGATATTAATGGTAAAAGGTCTCAACCAAGTTCGTTTGCTTGTTTTTCGGTTAAACCGCAAGATGAATCGATAATTAATTTAATTTTCATAAAAATATTTCCTTTTCTTATTTATTATTTAGTTAATAAATATTTTTTTATAGTTTATAAAAGTTTATTTAGTTTAAAAATAATAATTAAATTATAATTATAAATAATTAATTTTTTAGAAAATGTTTGATTAGTAAAATAGGAGCAAAAAATATGAACCACAAGGAACTAATAAATGATTTAAAAAATCGTAATATTTTAAATAATATTGCTAATGAAGAAAAATTATATTTACTTGACAAAAATATTAGTGTATATGCCGGCTTTGACCCCACTGCTAAAAGTTTACATTTAGGTAATTATATTCAAATAGCAACTCTTCTTAGATTCAAACAATTTGGGATTAAACCAATAGCAATAATAGGCGGAATTACTGGAATGATAGGCGACCCTTCTTTTAGAAGTAGTGAAAGACAATATTTAGATGAAAAAGTTCTTTTAGAAAATAAAGCAGCTATTATTAAACAACTTAAATCATTTGATTTAGAAGTGATTGATAATTTAGACTTTTATAAAGGTTGAACGATTGTAGATTTTTTAAGAAATATTGGGACATTAATTAATGTAAATTATTTATTGAACAAAGAAAATATTGCTACTAGATTAGAACAAGGTTTAAGCTTTACTGAATTTTCTTATACATTATTACAAGGCTGAGACTTTAAAACATTATATGAAAAATATAATGTTAAGATCCAACTAGGCGGAAGTGATCAATGAGGTAATATTACCACAGGTCTTGAAATGATTAGAAAATTGTATGGCGAAAAAAATGATGCTGTCGCTATTGTTGCTAATTTACTTTTAGATGAAAGTGGTAAAAAATTTGGTAAGAGTACAGGTGGCGGAAGTTTATGACTTGATAAAGAATTAACTAGTCCATATTCTATATATCAATTTTTATTAAATCAAAGCGATGAAAAAGTAAATGAATTATTAAATTGACTTACATTTTTGGATGTTAATGAAATTAAACAAATTATTATCAAACATAATGAAAATAAAGCACAAAGGTATGCTCAAAAGATTTTGGCATATGAAGTAGTTAAAGATATTCATTCCAAAGAAATTGCTTGTCAATGTAAAAATATTAGTGATATATTATTTTCTAAAGATAAAAAAATATCAAGCCTAACTTTAGATGATATTTCTTTACTTAAAGGATTTTTACCATTATATAAATATAATGGAGAAATATTTATAGATTTTCTAAAAAATAATAATATAGTTTCTTCTAATCGTGAAGCTAGAGAATTTATTTCCAAAAAAACATTCATTATCGATGATTTTATAGTTAATGATGAAAATACAAAAATTGAATTTAATAATTTTTCTAAAAAATATGCAATCCTAAAAAAAGGCAAAAAAGAATTCTTTATTATTCAAAAATAATAACATCAAAAAAAGTTTGGGTGTCCAAACTTTTTTTGATCAACTTTATTTTTTAAATCCGCTTACTACAATTTCAAATGTACCAAATTCTACTGATTTATTTTTTGATCATTGTGTAACTTTAAAAGTAATTTCTCCTTTTGTATTATCAAATGATTCTTTTTTAATTGATGTATAACTATAAGCTCCTGATTTAGAAACTACAGAGTGAATTTTCTTAAATGCATCTTCAGCACTTATTTTATTATATTTTGATTCTTCTAAACCATCAAATAAAATTTTAGGGTCATTTTTATCAAGTTCAATGCCTTTAAATCCTTTTAACTCGTATGAAACTCCAAGTTGAACTTTATTGCCTTTTGTGTCAAGTTGATCGTAATTAATAATTAAAGAAGTACTTTTAATAATGTCTTTCTTAAGAATTTCATCATAAACTTTTTCTTCTGATACTTCTATTCCTCTTAATTTATAAGTATATTTCTTACTTTTTGATTCAAATTTAATTTTGTTTTCTTCTATTGAATATGCATAAAAGTTTTTGTAATCATCTGCATTAATTCCTTCAATAGAAAAAATAGGATCTTCTTCATCAGGTGCAAGTTCTTTTTTAAAACCTTCAACTTTTATTTCATAAGTTTTAATCAATTTTTGATCATTTTTATTTAGTTGATCAACTTTTAAGGTAATAGTTCCATTTTCTACATTTGATTCTAAAAGTTCAAACTCATAATCATATTGTGAAGAAAGACTTGTTAATTTAAAATTATCATGTCCTAAATCATTTACTGATAAGGTATTATATTCTTCCTTAGGGGTAATTTTATCAGGTTCATTCTTGTCAAGAATGATTTCAATTTTAACATCTGATTTTTCATCTTCCACTGGATCAGGTTTTGGAGGGTCTACAGGTTTTGTTGTAGTACATTTAGCAGCTACAGTTAAAGGTATTAATGGAGTGATTGCTAATAATCACGCAAAATTTATTTTTTTCATATGTTTCCTTTTTTCATTATATTTATTTAGAATAAAAAATATTCTACATATAAATTATATTATTTTTTGGTGTCTTATTATAATGATCGTAAAGTTAATAAAAAATATCACTAGTAATTAGTGATATTTATTTTCAATTTCTTGATATGGTGCGAACGAATGGACTCGAACCATCGACCACACGATTATCAGCCGTGTGCTCTAACCAACTGAGCTACGCTCGCATTACAGATATATATAATAACATAATTTATATATATCTTACTAAAATTTTTAAATATTCATTTATTAACGCTTAGAGAATTGACGTGCACGTCTTGCTTTTCTAAGTCCGTATTTCTTACGTTCTTTAACTCTTGAATCTACAGTTAAGAAACCAGCATCTTTTAATTTGTTACGGTATTCATTGTTTGAAGCTTCTAATAAACCTCTAGCAATTCCTAATCTAATAGCACCTGCTTGTCCTGTAAGACCACCACCATTAACATTAACAATAATGTCAAATGTGTTTTGTGTTCCAGTAACTTCAAATGGGCTTAAAGCATCTTTAATTAAAATATCTGAATTTAAATATTGTTTAGCTTCTTTGGTATTAATTAAGAATTTACCAGTTCCTGGTTTTATATATACTCTAGCAACAGAAGATTTTCTTCTACCTAAACCATAGTATCTAATTTCATTAGAAGATGATTTTTTAGTTTGTTCTTTCTTTGCCATTATTTAACCTCAACTTTAACTGGTTTTTGAGCTTCTTGAGCATGTTTTTCAAAAGCATATACAAAAAGATTTTTGAATTGTTTTCTACCTAATTTGGTGTGAGGTAACATTCCTCTAACTGCTTTTTCAATTAATCTTTCTGGGAATTTTTCTCTTAAATTACCAGCGGTAATTTTTTTAAGTCCACCAGGATATCCTGTGTGGTGGTAATAAATTTTATTTTCATCTTTTTTAGCTGTTAATAATACGCTTTTTGCATTAATCACTACTACACAGTCTCCCATATCTACATTTGGTGTAAATGAAGGTTTATTTTTTCCACGTAGCATTGAAGCAACTTTAGCTGCTAATTTACCTAAAGGTATGTTTTTAGCATCTACAAGGTATCATTTCTTTTCGATGTCTTCTTTTTTTACAATAGTAGTTTGACGCATTTTTTTCCTTTATAAAAATATAATTTGCTAAAACCTCAAAACAAAAAAGGTTTTAAATAATAAATTTAACATATTTATATGTTAAATAGTATATCTTAAAATGATATATTTTGTGTAATTTATTTTTTTATTCTAGAAAGCATATATATCAACGCGGTTTCAGATCTCAATATGCTTTTGGTCAATGAAATAATTTTAGCACTTTTTTTATTTGCTGTTTCAATTTCTTTTAAATTAAATCCACCTTCAGGTCCAACAATTAAAAGTGCATCATTATCTATTAATTCAAATGGTTCACTATTATTAATGTTTACATGCGCTAAATATTTATTTTTGCATTCTAAATCCATTATTTCATCAAAAGTATGTAATCTTTCAAGTTTGCATATTTTATTTCTAAAAGATTGTTCAGTGGCTTGAAAAATAATTTTTTCTAACCTACCTATATTTTTTATTACATTGTAATTACTTTTATCAGTGTAAACTGAGACAAAAGGAATTATTTTAGAAGCTCCTAATTCAACTGCTTTTTGGACTGCAAATTCAAAATTGCTTTGTTTAATTAATGGTATACAAACCGTAATTTCATTTTTAAGTTCATTATTAATATCTAATTTTTTAATTAATTTTGCTTTTTCTGCATTATAGATGCATTCATAATATTCATTTAAATAATTAATGTAAATTGTTTCATTTTCTTTTATGCGTAAAACTTTGATGTGCTTTAGTTGTTCATCATCAAAATAAAAGTTATTGTTTTCTTTTCTAGTTACAAAAAATTTATACATAAAATAAAGTTTACCAAATTAATTTTTTTTAAAACATTAATTAATATTTTTTTCAAAATGATACACTTAAAGGTTAAAAAATAGTGAAATTTACTCTCTCTCTCTCTCATTCTTACTTATTCTTAATAATTTCTTAATAAATAAAATAATAAGTATATAATTAGACCATGCATTTTACATTAAACATGCGTTAATAAATATATTGTTTGTTAATAATTAACAAATATAAAATTAAAAGGAGACCCAAAAAATGGCTGAAACAGCTGCACAAAAAAAATTAATAGTTCGTGAACTATTACATCCAAAAGTAAATAAAGTTGTTCCAATTCTTTCAGAATTAGGAAAAAACGATAAACCATTAGCATATGCTAATTTAGTTGTTCTTTTAAAAACTGCAATTAAAAGATATGAAAATGAAAAGAATTTGATTTTCTTATTTTATGCACAAAACAAATTAATTGGTTCATTATCAATTGCTAAAGCTCATACTATAGTTAATTCATTAGAAGCTAAAAAAGTTGCTCCAGAAACTGTTAATATTCGTTTTTTAGTTGATAATAAATTACTTGACATGTTTCAAGACTCAACTGGTTTAGTTACTAAAGCAGTTAATCAACAAATAGCTACTCAAACATTAGATGATTTAGCAGATAAAGTTAAAATACTTTTAATTAATAATTCTAAAAAGCCTAAGGAATTAACAAAAAACGACTTTAAAATTTCTATTGAAAACTTTAATGGTCAAGTTATTATTGAAAATGTCTTAGAAAGTAATGATGAACTTGATATTTATTACTATTTAAAACAAGGTGAAAATAAATCACAAGTATTTTTAAAACATGTTACTGGTATTTTGAACAAAAACTTAGCATTTTCAGAAGCACAATTGGCTTCTGCAAGAATTAGTGAAATTTTACAAAGCACTGGTTTTGAAGCAACTCAATCAATAAAGATTTCTACAATAAAATATAAAGTTCCTAAATGACTATATGCTATTTTAGCAGCAACATGAGTAGTTTTACTTTTCACAATAATTATTTTAATTCTATCAATTGCTAGAATAATTTAAGAATGTAATAATTAAAATCAAAAAAGGAAAAATATGGAAAATAAAAACTTAAAAACTAATGATTCAAAAACAGTTGAATCTAAAGTTGACAATGAAAAAAAGGTACGTAACACAAGCCCAACTTGAAAAATAGTTTCTATAGCTTCAGCAGCATTAGGCGTTGCAACAGTTACAGGTGTTACTGCTTTAGCAACTTCTCTTTCAACTGAAAGAAAACATCAAATATTAAATAAAGAATTAAGTAAAGCGAAAATTGATATTATTGATAAAGAATCAAAAACCAAAGCACAAGTTTTGAGTATTTCCGATTTCAAATCAAATATCAACACCAAACTTTATACTTTGCTTGTTGAAACTGATGATCTTACTAAAGAAGTTAATAAATATGCTTTAGATGATAAAAATCCATATACAACATTTAGAGCTAAATTTGCTTTAGCATGAAAATCAAATAATAAAATTACTTCTGATTGAAAAATGTTTGAGTTTAGAAATTTAGTTCCACCTAGAACTAAACAACAATTAAATGAATATGGAAAAATAGATAATACTAATTGAAAAACAAAAAATGTTGATTTAGTATTTGACCCTTCTTTTGACCCTTCTAAACATTTAGCTCATGATGTTGAAGAAAAAGTTGATGGCAAATATAAATATTTTGACATTACACTAAAGCAAAATAATAATGAAAATGTTCAATATGAAATTGTTGACATTAATGTTAAAGCAGATGATGAAAAATCAGAAGCAATATTTTCATATAAATTGAAAGTTAAAACTATTGATGATCCAAATTATATTTCTGATACATTAGAATATAAGATAAATACATTCGCTAAGACTTCTACTGTTTTAACAGCATTAATTAATAATACTGAATTTGAATATCAAGATGCTAATAATACTTATGTTCAAAATGCAATTGCTACAAATATTGTTTCAAAAACAGCTTTAGACCCTAACTTAGAAATAAAAGTTAATAGTTTAGTAAAAGATTTTGCAAATAGAAAATGTAAAGCTAGAATTCAATTAAGAAGTTTAGATACTAATTTAATGTCTAATGAAAAAGAAATAGAATTAACAGGATTTTTTGATGATCGTAAACAAATTAATGATGCATTAGGAGCAATAAGCTTTAATTATAATGATAAAGAAAATACTTATGCTTCAGAAGCTAAGAAAATTAATTTAACTTATTCTGGTTTAGATTCAATTGCTAAAAAAGATGATATTGAAGTAATTTATACAGGATATGAACTTAAACAAGAAGATGAATCAAATCCTGCAAAAAGAACTAATTTATTAGTTTCTTATAAATTAAGAAACAATGTAACCAAGTTTGAAAGTGCTAACCAAGTTAAAACAATTTCAAACTTTAAACAATATTTAATTTCTAGTGAATTAAATAAATATTTAAATGCAAATAAAGATGCTATTTTTACAGTCAATGCTAAAAATGATACTGAAATAAATAATATTTCAAACTTTAGCGATTTTAATATTTCTGCATTAGATAGTAAATATCAAATTGATGCATCAAACTTTACAATTATTAAAAATAATGATGAAGTTTCACTTGATTTAAATTATAGAATTAGTGAAAAAAATGGTAAACCAGGCATTTATTCTAATTTTTATAGAACAAGAATCACTGGCTTTAAAATGCCAAAAAGTTTAGTTGATAAGCTTGCAAGAGAAGTTCAAATTGACGCTATAGGAAAAGCTTCTAAAATGGCTTATGAATATTGAGATAATTTAACTGTTAGTGATTATTCAATAGTAAAAGATGCAAGAGTTAATATTAACATTAAAAGTGTAAAGCAAACTAGTGGTAATCAAATTTCAGTAAAATACACCGTTGTTGATGCAGCAAAAGGCACAGAATCAGCTGAAGTTACAAAAACTATTTCTGATTTTAAAACTTCAGACGCTAATGAAAAGGATTTTTCATATGAAGTTATTGAATATGAAGGTAATAAAGCTGCATTTTTAAACGGAAGAAAAACTAAAGAAGTTTTTGTTGTTCCTGCTAAAATCGGAAATTATAAAGTTATAAAATGTGGTACATTATTCCATAATATACCTGCAACTCCAAATCTTAGAGGTTATGGTGTAGTTTTGGAAGAAGGTATTAAAGAAGTATCTAATTTAATTATGAATACTGAAAGCAAGGAATTTGCCCAAATTTTAGCGGTAAAATTACCTAAATCTATTGAAAAAATTAATAATCTTATTGTTGGTAAGTCATCTAACTTAGCATATTTAAAAATGTATGATAATGTAAAAGAAATTAATGGTCTTTTTACAGGATTTAAAAACAGTATTGCAAAAGAAGATCATTATAGAATGAATTTTCCAGATGATTATTACATTACTTTCTATACACCTATTTTAGCTCTTCAATTTGGTGAATTTTTTGGATACTGAACTGCAGATAGTGGGGTTCAGGGACGTGGTTCATTTAAATTTGATTTAGTTGAGAGCGGTGAAACCAAAACTATTAAATTAAATACATCATATATTAATAACTACTCATTTTTAGAATCTATTGATGGTAAAAAATTATATAAAATTATCCATAACAAAGAAGCGATAAAAACAATAGATATCGAATTAAAATATGAAAGTATTTCTCAAAATGCTTTCTCTGGTTTAGACACAGAAACAATTGATTTTTGAGCTCCAAATTTAAAAATTAATAACTTACCTAAAGGTTGATTTTTATTGGACAACTTAACAAATCTTAAAAACTTAAAATTTAGTCACCACAAAATGGAAGAAATTCCTTTTAAAAATCTTATGGATGGTATCCATACACTTAACAATTTAGAACTTCCAAATTTTAAAAATGATAATGGTGAAAATGTTTTAGAAAACTCTTCAAACAAATTAGCAGCATCAACTGTAAATATTAGACTTCCAGAAAATACAAAATCTATTGGTATATTTATGGAACAATTTAAAACAGTAACAAATTTAACTTCACTTACTAAATTAAAATTATTAAAAGATGAAGCATTTACATATTTAAGAGATACAACATTAGATTTTAGAAATTGTCCTATTGAAGAAATTCAACAACAAGCTTTTTGATGATCTACAGAAAATGTAACAATTTATTTGCCTAAAAATATTAAGAAAGTAAGTAAATTTATTTTATATGGGTTTGTTGAAGATAGTAAATATTCATTACTAAGAAATGATGATGTAACTGAACAAGCAAAAGTAAAATTAACTCGTTTACTAAATGTAAAGCTTGTAATTAAGGAAAGTCAAAGACCTGCAACTTGAAGCCCATACTTTATGGCTCAATATTCTTCATCTTCTACTAATTCTACTGGTGTACCTGGTGAATGTGTAATTGAATGAGTTGCATAATTAATAAATAATAAAATATAAAAAGTTAGATTTAAAAGTCTAACTTTTAATTTTTTTGCAAATAAATATTAATAATAAAAAAATATGAATAATTTAATTTATGCAAAAATTAATTTCAACATTATTTTAAGAAAATATATGTTTTAATGTTTAATGATTAAAAATTTATTAAAATAAAGAATTTAATAAAATAGTTTTATATATGGTTGGGTTTATTTAAATACAGGCTTGATTGAAGTATGAAGTATAACACTTTTACTTATAACTTTATTCATTACAAACGAATTAAAATATTAAAAAATTACAAACTAAAAATTGAAAATATGATATCTTCTTTTTCGTGCTAATTGACTTGTAAAGCTTTATTTTGTAATTAATTATTCTGTTATCCAAGTTTTTTTAATTTTCTAAAAATAGTAGAAGGAGATCTATTAATTTCTTTAGCAATTTTATTAATTGAATAATTTAAATTAAAATAATATTTAATTAAAACTCTTTCTTCATAATTAATGTGTTATAATTAATATTGTAACCTCTTTTTTTAAGCAATACACAAGAGTTATATTGAAGGGAAAAGTATTCCTTCAATTTTATTTTATAAAAAAAGTGCAACAACTTTAACAAAATTGTCAAGTGTTGCACTTCATATTACAATGTAGTAAATTGCAAGCCAAAATTTACAATTTTTAAATATTATTTATTTGTATTCTTTTCATCTTGTGATTTTGAATTAACATCATATTTATACATTTCACAAAGGATGTCAATCATTTGATTAGTACGTTTTTTAATATTTTCAACAAATCTATCGTATATTGATTTTTCAATGCCTTTTAATATACTTTCTTCTGTATTGTTGTTTTCTATATCTTTGCGTTCCTTAATTAACTCTTTTATTTTTTCGGTGTATAAAGGATTTAATTTATATATTTCTTTATTTTTTTCATTTTTAGTTTTTTGTCCATCGAAAATTGAATTTGATAAAAATATAGCATTATTATAATATTCAATTTTAACTCATATTTCATTATTATTAGTTTTACTATTTTGTGATTTTTTTAGTAAAGCACCATTTCCCAAAAATTTTGTATTTTTTAAATAATTATATTCACTGTCCAATGCTTTTAAGTTATTTTTTTGTGTGGTAGCTAAAACATGTTCATATGAAATTTCTCTATCATTATAAGTTTTAGAATCTTTTCAATCATCACTATTAATGATTAAAGAAAATTTATTGTTTAAATAAAAATTAATTCTAATTAAAAACAATGTTTTCATTTTATTAGTTAAACTATCAAAATTGTTGTTTTCTACTTGCGAAAGCAGTATTTTATTTAATTCTTTACCAAAATCTTCATTTATTTGTTGGGCATTATTTAAACTTTTTATATTTAATAAATCATTTCTAAAATTATTAATAGAATAATTATTATTACCTTTATCACTATTTATTATTTCTTTACTAATTTCGAAAAATTTATTAGTTAATGAATCGCCTTTAAAGTAACATATTTTTCATACAATTATGAATTTTTCTAATTCATAAAGCCATTTAGACACTTCATTTATTTTATTTAAATCACTACGTGAAATATTTGAGTTATTACTTGCAATATTTCAAATATTATATTTATCTAATAAATTTCAAATAATAGGATAAGTTATAGTTAAACTCCCACCAAGGGTCACACCATATATTTGGCACAATAAACCATTAAATTTAAAATTAAATTTATCTATTTTATAATCAGTTATCGGTAAACTAAATAATAAATATTTACTAATATTATCATTAAAAATATTTAAAGTTTCTTCAATACTTTTAGTTTTGGTAAATCATTTTTTAATGCAATATTGTAATTTTGAAAAAACAAATATATTAGAGTCGGATTTATCAAGTATTATTTTTTCATTATTATTTTTTTCTCTTTCAAATAATACAAGAGCAAAGTTTTCTAAATCTTTATTTTTTATTAAATTTTTGTCATTATAAAATGGCTTAATATATTCCATATATAAATTAATAATTTCTTTAATTTTGCTTGTTTTGTTATCAAGATTAGCAAATTTTATACTTTCATCTAAATGACATAAATCAAAAATTTCATTTTTTAATAGATCCAAAGCATTTAAAACCTTAACATTTTGGTTCAAATTTCTAAAAACTTTATTTTCTACAAAATTGTTTAAGTATGTTTGAGTTACATATGTGTTAAAAAGAATTTGTTTAGTTATTTCTATTATTCAATCACGATCTGGAGAAATAACATGTTGCTCTTTATCAAACTTTACAATATTTCTAACAATTGAAAGAAGTAAGTGCCATATATTATTATTTTCATCATTATAACCATCGCTAAAATCTAAAATATTATAAAAATTTGTATATGATTCAATATTTTCACTAGAATTTTGATTATTACTTGTATCTTTAATAAAGATTGATTTTATTGTTAAACTATCATCGAAATACTTAGACAGTACTTCCATTTTTTTATTATTTCTATGTGCATAAATTTTATAAAGACATAATAAAATTAGTCAAGTTGTAAAGATTCTTTGTTGTCCATCTATTATATTACAATAAGTTTCTGTAATACCATTAGAAGTTAAACAACTTTTATTAACAAAAATAATATTATTTAAATAACTTTTTTTATCATTTTGAATATCATCAAATAAACTTGATAAAAAATTACTTACAATTGATTCATTCCAAACATAATCTCTTTGAAATAATGGTAAAAACAATTTGTTATTAGCATTTGTTCTTTTTATAAGCAAAGTATATATATTTGTTAAAAATGAATTTCCAATTTCTAAATTTTTTGAGTTGTTATTTTGTACTTCATCTAATCTTTCCAACATATTTAATTCATTTTCAAATATTTTAACTATTTCAAGACTATTATTTTTAGTTTTAAATTCTAAAATAGGAACACATTCTAAATATCAATTATTATTTAATGACAAAACCTTTATATATTCTTTGACTATATTCATTAAATTATTAAAATCTTGATCGGCTATATTATTTTCAATTTCTTCTATTAATGAAAAAAAATAATTTGACTTTTTAATATTTTCATTATTATAATTTTGAATTGCAACGCTTTTTTTGACTATACCAGAGTAGTTAAAATTAGTATCATAGTAAGAAGAACCGGTTTTAAATTTATTTTTAGCTATATCTATAGTGATTGAATTAATAATTAGATCATCTCTTTTTGTTAATTCATAATCATCTTCTTGTATATCCGAATCAAAATGTTCAATTGAATTTATCTTTTTTTCTATTTTAGAAATTAAAATTCTACTAATATAGTCAGATAAAATTTTTTTAGCATTTGAATTATCTTTTAAAACTTCGGTTATAACATTATTGATAAAATTTTCATTTATATTTAAGCATGAATTGTTAAATTTTTCATAAACATCAAAGAATTCTAAAAAATTTATAAATTGATTTAAAGTACTTTCACTATATACATTTTTTATTTCTCCATTACAGCTTATATTTTGAAAATTTTTTTCGTATAATTTAATATTTTCATTTCCCATAAAATAGGCTTTTATTTTTTTTACTTCTTTTTCATTATTATTTAAGCTTATTTCATCTTCAATAAGAATTTTATAATTTGATTTATTTTCTATCATATCTAAAAAAAATTGATTTTTTAATCAATATAAAATTACATTATAATAATTCAAAAAGTTAGTTCCTATTTTTCAATATTCAATCTTATTGCTTTTATTTTGTGCCATATTAAACCCTTAAATATTAATTTTTTC
This sequence comes from Metamycoplasma orale ATCC 23714, assembly GCF_000420105.1. Classification (GTDB taxonomy): domain Bacteria; phylum Bacillota_I; class Bacilli_A; order Mycoplasmatales; family Metamycoplasmataceae; genus Metamycoplasma; species Metamycoplasma orale. Next base: position 16,900 of record NZ_ATUH01000003.1, on the reverse strand, counting down.
TAAGCTTTGTTCGATTATATCTTTAACAAGTTCTTTAGGTATTAAACTTCGCACTAAATAACTACCTAAAGCCATGTGCTCATTATTACTTTTCTTATGTTCTTTTTTTAAATCTAACTTAATATTAGATTTAAATATTGTTGGTTTTAAACTAAAGTTTTCATCATATGCAGAATAATATGTTTTATTAATATAAGCATTATTAAAGTTCCAATGATTTTTTTGAAATTCTCATATTTTAGATGTTGCTGGGTTTTCAATTACTCAAACTTTAGGTTTAAAATAATCGATAATTGTTATAGTTCCACCAATTGTACATTCTCCTACTAATCTGCCCCGCTCTTTTTGTTCAAAAAACCTACGTTTTACAGGATGGCAAGTTTTATTTCTTTCATCATAATATTGTTTATTTTTTACTTCCCATATACCTTCACTTGAAATTGAACGAGTTATTTTCCCATTGCAATCTGCTCCTGATCAAGATTCACAAGGAGGCGAAGCTAAAATAATGTCTGGTTTTGGTAAAGCAGACAATTGTTTTATTAGCAAAAAATTAGTTATAGATAAATCAATTTGATGATAAAAATAATATTGTGATTCAGCAAATTTAATATCATTAATTCCTATTGAGTGAACTTCAATTTTTAAGTTGTCACTATTTTTATTAAAATATTGTTTAATACCATTTTTATATGATGATGCAGCATCATCAAATAATGCTCAAACTACAATTTTGTTTTTATTATTATGTGTTAATTTATTTTTTGTTTTATTTGAAAGATTAGATTCTAATTGAGATTGCTCTCTCTCTCTCTCTCTCTCTCGTTGTTATCTATTTTGATATTATTTTTAATCATTTTAATCACCTTTTAAAACAAAAAATAAGATAAATAAGTATATTTTAATTATTATACACAGTAAAATAAAATTTTAACTTTTAAATTTAAATTTATGGTTATGCATTTTTTTTATATAAATCTAATATTTCTAATTTACCTTTATATTATGTAAGTGGTATAATTATTAATATAGCAAATTGTTAAAAATATGCTATATATTAATAAAAACATTCTATATTTAAGGAGAAAAATATGTGTAATTGTAAAAAATGTAATGATTGCAAAGATTGCTGCAAATCATGCGAAAAACCTTTAAAAAATAAATTTAATAGCATTATTGTTAAAACACCATGTGCTGCTATGGTAAATGGTATTTCATCAGCTGGCTTACATCCAGATTATGAACTTGCTAAAAAACAACACAAAGATTATATTGAAAAATTAAAGACTTGTGGTGTTGATATAACGGTATTACCTTTAAACGAAAAATACCCAGACTCATGCTTCGTAGAAGATGCTGCTGTTATTATTCCTGGTGAACTAGCTATTTTAACTAACCCAGGGGCAAAAACACGTAATGGAGAAAAAGTTGAAATGCTTCCAGCATTAAAGAAATATTTTGATGAAGGACACATTGCAAAAATTGAAGCTCCCGGAACAGTTGATGGTGGGGATGTTATGATGGTTGGAGATACATACTACATTGGTATGTCTGAAAGAACTAACCGTGATGGAATTAGACAATTCCACAATATATTAGCAAAAATTGGTAAGAAATTAATTCCTGTGCCAATGACAGAAATGTTACACCTTAAATCAGGAGTTAACTATCTTGAACACAATAACTTATTAATTACAGGTGAATTTGTTAACTATCCAACATTTGATTCATTTAATAAAATTGTAGTTCCTGCTGATGAAGCTTATGCAGCAAACTGTATTTGAGTTAACGAAACTGTTATAGTACCTGAAGGATATCCAAAAACTTTAAAAGCTATTCAAGATTTGGGTATTTATAGAGTTATTACTTGTGATACTAGTGAATTTAGAAAACTTGATGGTGGACTTAGCTGCTTATCATTAAGATTTAGAACATTAGATAAAAAATAATATTTTATAAACTTAAAAAAATGAACCTATAAAATAGTAGGTTCATTTTTAATTACTGCTAATTAAAACAAAAGGGAAAACTTGATAGTTTTCCCTTCATGATAAAGTAGATTTTTAATTAAATGTCAATTTCTTACATCATCTACATTTTGTTAAAAATATCTGCTAAATCATCGTTAACATTGTTTGCACCTGATTGTGCAAAGTCACTTGGAATGTAAGGGTTGCCAATTAAGGCTTCCTTGGTCTTAGCATTCTCAAATTCTATGCCTTTAGTCTTAGATAATCCTTTAGAAATTTCTTTTTGAATATCGGCAGGATTTTTAGGGGCATTTTCTTTTAAACCAGTTGCGATAACAGACACAAATAATTCGCCTAATTTTTCGCTTTCTTCGCTTGTTGTGTTTGTTAGGCCGAAGATAATATTAATATCTTGCCCAACTAATTCACGCATAGCTTTTAAAGCACTTTGAATTTCATTCAATGTAACTTGTTTACTTGCGATAAAATAAACAATTGCATCTGTTGCGCCTACTATTGAAGATTCTAAAATAGGAGAAGATATTGCAGCAGTAATTGCTTTAATTGCCCTGTCTTGTCCTGAAGCTGAACCGATTCCAACAACTGCTTCACCACTATTTTTAATAATAGTTTCTAAATCAGCAAAGTCTAAATTAATAATCCCTGGAACAGCAATAACATCAATTAAAGTTCTAATTGTTTGTTTAAGTACATTATTTGCACAAACAAATGCATCTTTATAAGAAACATTACCATATTGCATAAGGAGTTTATTATTAGAAATAATAATATATGAATCAACATTATTTATTAATTCTTGCATTCCATCGTTCGCAATTTTAGTACGTTTTGGTCCTTCAAATTCAAATGGTGTAGTTACTATGGCAACTACTAAAGCGCCACATTCTTTTGCTATTTTAGCAATTATAGGAGAAGCACCAGTTCCGGTTCCCCCGCCCATTCCTGCTGTTATTATAACTAAATCCGCACCTTTTAATCTTGATTTAATGTCATCAGCACTTGCTAGTGCAGCTGCTCTACCTATTTCAGGCTTTGCACCTGCGCCTAAACCTTTTTTATCGCCTAATTGTAATCTTAATGGTTTATCAAATTGTTCTAAAACTTGTTTATCGGTATTAGCTATTATAAATTCAAGTCCATCTAATTTAGTTCCAACTAAAGTTTTAATACTATTATTTCCACCGCCACCAACACCAATAACTTTAATGTTAGCAACTGGATTATATAATTCTTCTGTGGTATAATCGCTCATATTAGTTCTCCTTAATAAAATTAATTATAAAACTCGTTAATAATTAATTATATATTAATTAAATATTTAAATGTATAATACTTTTCTTTTAAATGATTTACTATTTCTTAACATTGTAGTATCAACCACAAAAGTTTCAGTAGTTAGTAACTTTTCTTCATTCATTGATATTTGTGATGATAATTCCATATTAGTTATTATTCTGATAATTCCATTCATTTCTGAACTTATTACATCAAAATTATTTGTTGCTGGAACAACATTCATAATTATTGAATTTTCATCTTTTATAAGTTCTTTATATGAATTACATTCGTAAAGAGCATCATTTGGTTTAACAAATAAATTAATTGTCAATTGGTTTTTACCATTTGCCATTTTATTATTTGCTATGTATTTTTTAATTGAACTAAAAATATCGTCATAGAAGCTATTCATTAATAATTTAAGTGTTTCACTTGAAATTATCTTTCCATCAATTAATATGTTATTAAAATTGTTTGACAATAATTTTTTTACAATCATATATGCATCTGAGGTGTTTTGTACGAAATTATTTTCAATTAAATGTTTAGACACATCATTGAGTCCAACTTCTAATATTTCACTTTTAGTTAATATGTTCTTTGAGAAGTAATTTAAACTTATAACATTTTTGTATATGTCAATAAATAATGATTTGTTAGTATTGAAATTTTGTGATCTAGTAAAATCAAAAGTCATTATTTTTGCGATATTTAATTTGTTTTGAGAAGTAAATTCTACTATTTTGTTATAGAAATCATTACTAATTGTAGTAATTGATTTAACAACATATAATTTATCATTTACTGTTTTTTGATTAACCAATACTGAATCAATAATATATTTTGAATTCTTTTTAAAGTCTTTATTTAAAAGTGTATCGACATCTTTGCCACAAAATGTATTTTTAAATTGTTTTAATGAGAATTCGAAATTATAAAGTGAAGTTTTTAATTCGATTTCTTTTTTATTAGAAACTATCACTATTAATTCAGTAATTTTTCCTTTAATTAGTTTTTCAATGGCTATTTTTGAATCTCTAATAAAACCTTTTTGTTCAAGATCAGAGGTGTTTTTACTATCAATACTATTTAAGAAAATTGGAAAAATACCTTTTGAAGTGTATTCAACAGCTTCGATTTCAAGGCAACTATCAAAAAATTTTAAAGTAGTAATAATAGTTCTTTTCATTTTACAATTTTGTAATAACCCTTAATTTTGCACTTTTGGCTCTTTTATTAGTTTCAATTTCCGTTTTGCTAGGGAAAATGATTTTTTGACTTCAACTTTTATTTTCATCAAAAGTTGGAAGTTTAGCTTTTATGGGATCAACATAATTAAGATCTTGATAAAATTTTTTAACTAAATAATCTTCTTTTGAATGGAATGTGATTATGAGAATTTTTCCATCTTTATTCATTAATTGTGGTAAAGAATCCAACATTTCCTTAATAGAATTAAGTTCATCATTAACTTCTATACGAAGTGCTTGAAAAACTTGTTTTGCAGGATTTTTTTCTCTTACAACTTTAGCTGGCAAAATATCTCTTAATAATTCAACTAATTTATTTGAATAATCAAATGGTCTATTTTCTACAATGGCTTTCGCAATTTTTCTAGAAAACTTTACATCAGCGTTTTTGTATAAAATTTTATCTATTTGTTCTTCAGAGTAATTATTAAGTATATCTGACGCTTTTAATGGTGATGATAGATCCATTCTCATGTCTAACTTAGCATTTTCTTTATAACTAAATCCTCTATCGGTGTTATCCAATTGAGGACTAGAAGTTCCAAGATCAGCTAAAATACCATCAACTTTAGTAATATTTAGTTTTTTAAGTTCATCTAATATAAATCTAAAGTCAGATTTAATTAGAATTACTTTAGAATTTGAAGATTTTAAAGAGTCTTTGCTTTCATTAATTGCTTCAATATCTTTATCAAAACAAATTAATGTCCCATTTTTTAATCTTTTTAGTATTTCCTTACTATGCCCTGCGCGTCCTAGCGTTAAATCTATATATATACCATTTTCTTTTATATGTAAATTTTCAATAACCTCATCTAAAAGTACTGGTATATGTTTTATAGCTTAACTCCTTTTTCAAGTAGTTTTTCTGCTAGAATATCAAGACTTTCCTCATTTTCATATTTTCTTTCATTTTCTTCATAAACTTCTTTTGCAAAAAGTTCACATTTATTTCCAGAACCTATGAAAACAACTTCTTTTGTGATAGCGGCTTTATCGAGTAAATATTTAGGGATAATAATTCTTCCAACTTTGTCTGAAGTTAATTCTTCAGTATTTGCAAAAATTATTCTTGTTAGGTTTCTAACTTCTTTATCGAGCTGATTATTTGATTCCAAACGTTCTTTTAACTTTTCAAATTCGTCTTGTGTTCTTAATACAAGTGATTTGTCAAGGCCAATTGTAACAAAGAAAGTTTGTCCCAATTCTTTTAAAATTTTGGCTGGAACAACTAATCTGTTTGCTTCATCGATGCTTCTGTTAAATTTCCCAAACATTCCCATTTCCTCCCACTATCACTCTTATTCTACCATATATTTTCAGGATGTGTAAAAAAAGATAAATTTTTTTGAAAATATTTTTTTGTTAATTTTGATTAAAAGTGGGTTTTTTGTATAAAATAATTTTGTTATGTAAAATTTTTGCTGATTTAGCTCAGTTGGCAGAGCAATTGATTCGTAATCAATGGGTCAGGGGTTCAATCCCTCTAATCAGCACCATTTGTAATAACACCCTAAAAAAATTTAGAAAATTTGAAAAAATATCTTTTTTTAGTTATAATAATATAGCAAATTATGTTGCCGACTTAGCTCAGCGGTAGAGCAGCTGGCTGTTAACCAGTTGGTCGTTGGTTCGAACCCAATAGTCGGCGCCATATTTGGCCCTATGGTGAAGTGGTTAACACATATGGTTTTCATCCATACATGCGTGGGTTCGAGTCCCGCTAGGGTCACCATGGAGAATTAGCTCAGCTGGGAGAGCATTGCCCTTACAAGGCAAGGGTCGTGGGTTCGAGCCCCTCATTCTCCACCATTTGTTAAATCGCCAAAAAGATCGTAATGATCTTTTTTATTTCATTAAAAAAATTTTAAAAAAAATAAAATTCTCTATATAATAATATTGTTTTTATAAACAGGCCGTTTTAGCTCAGTTGGCAGAGCAACTGACTTGTAATCAGTAGGTCGTAGGTTCAAGTCCTATAAACGGCACCATGTTCGAGTGGTGAAATTGGCAGACACGTTAGTTTTAGGCACTAATGCTTTATCGCGTAAGGGTTCAAGTCCCTTCTCGAACACCATATGTTTAAGACAAAGCAACAATGTTGCTTTTTTATTTTTTTTAATTTATGAAAAATTTAATTACTATAATATAAAAGTTATTTTATTTTAAAAATTAGTTTTTTAAAATAAGCATAAGGAGAAATAATGTTTTATAAGTTATATAAAGAAAAAGGTATTTCATCATTTAATGCAATTAAAAAGTTTGCTAAGGAAAACAATATTAAAAAAATAGGACACTGCGGAACTTTAGATCCTTTAGCAGAAGGTTTATTGGTTGTTGCTTCTAATGATGATACTAAAATGCTTGAATATATTTTTTCAGCTAATAAAGAATATATAGTAAAAGCTAAACTTCATTATTTCTCTGAAAGTTATGATGAAGGCGAAGAAATAATTAAATTAAAAAATTCAAAAAAAGTTACTAAAGAAGAATTATTAGAAACTCTTAATATAATTAAGAATATAAAAGAACAACTCCCTCCCAAATTTTCAGCTAAAAAAATTAACGGAATAAGAGCATATAAATTAGCTAGAGAAAATAAAGAAGTCAAATTAAATAAAATAGCTATTGAAATATTTAATTTAGAACTTTTAGATTTTAATTATGAAAAGCAAACATTTAAAATTAAATGTTTAGTTTCTAAAGGAACATATATAAGATCATTAATTCATGATATTGGACTTAGTTTAAAAACCGATGCTATTGTTACGTCGCTAATTAGAACTAAAATAGGGAATATCTCTTTAGCTGGTAAAAAAAATGAAAAAATTAATGACTATTCCTTGATTTTTAATGTATCATTATTAAACTTAAATGTTAAATATCTAAACGATATTGAACAAAAAAAGCAAATTTATTTTGATAAATTAAAAAACAAAAATGAAAATTATTTATTTTTGTTTGATAACCAAATAATTGCATATGGTCTAATTAATTTTGGAAATGTTAAGTTTACCAAAGTTTTTTATGGCCGCATAAATGAAATATTAAGGAGTAAAAATGACTAAATATAAAGTAATAGTATTTGATATTGATGGTACTTTGCTACCATTTGGTGTTGAAGATTTATCACCAAGAATGGTTGAAATGTTTGAAAAATTAAAATATAATGGATATATTAATGTTCTTTGCTCTGGAAGAGATATTTTCACAGTAGGAAAACAAATTCATAATCCATATGTGGACTATTTTATTGGTGCCAATGGAACTTTTATTTTAGATTTAAAAACTAATGAATATGTTTTTGAAAGAACGATAAATTATGATGACTACAAAAAATTCCACAAGTATGCTAATGAACACAATTTAGCTTTTTCATTTGTTGGACAAAAGTGAGGATATTATAATGAAACATTTAATATTGATCATTGATTTTATAAGCCATTTAAAAAGTCATTTATCTCTGTTAATGAATTTGAAAAGCAAAATGATAAGAATTATTTAATTACAGTAAGTAGCAAAAACTCTAAAAAACTTTCTGAAGATCTTAATGCTTTCTTTGAAAAAGAAAAAATGGATATTTGAGTACTTGCTTATTGAACAGGTGGTGTATTTATTTCAGCTAGAGGTATTACAAAAGCAGTTGGTCTTCAAAATTTAGCAAACATTTTAGGATGTTCTTTAGATGAAATGGTTGCTTTTGGCGATAGTGAAAATGATGTGGAAATGTTAGAAGCTGTTGGATTAGGTATTGCAATGGGTAATGGTGAAGATGTAACTAAAGGTGCTGCAAACGAAATTTGTTTACCCGTTACAGAAGATGGTCCTTATTTTAAATTAAGAGAAAAAGGTTTTTATCGTTAATTTATTATAAAATTAATAATATGAAAATATTTGATTGAAATTTAAAAACTAATTTACATATTAATGATAATTTAATATTATGTTTAGGTTCATTTGAGACTTTGCATAAAGGTCACAATGAACTTTTTAAATTAGCTTTTGATTATACGAAAACTAATAGTAATTATAAAAGTGCAATTTTATTATTTAAAAATAAAATTAAGGACTCTAAAATTATTGATAATAAAGCTTTTCAATTAAAAACTAGATTATATACATTAGATGCCTTAAATTTTGATTATGTTTTTATTTCAGAATATAATGATGAAATTAAAAACTATGATGCTAATCTATTTATAAATATTTTAAAAAATAATAATGTAAAAGCAGTGGTATGTGGCCCTGATTATAAATTTGGTTTTAATAAAAAAGGCGATATTAAATTATTAAAGAAAAATTTTGAAGTATTTGTTGCTAATGAAAAAAAAGTTAATAAACAAAAGATATCTTCAACTTTAATTAATCAACTTATAGAAGAGGGAAACATTCATTTAATAAATGAATTATTAATCGACAATTATGCTTTTATAGTTAATGTAAATGAATTTATTTTTGAAATACCACCTAAATTAAATAAATTAAAAAACGGTATATATATAGTTAATGCAGTTATAAAAAATGTTGAATACCATGGTCTTTGCTTAATAAATGTCACCTTTACTGATGAATCTTCTTATATACAAGACAATAAGCTGTATCTTTTTGATATTGATTATGTACCAAATAAATATCAAGAGATATTTATAGAATTTTTAGACGCAATAAGATATACATCAAATAAAGCAGAATCATTAATTAATAATAATGATTTAGAAATAGCTAAAAAATATTTCGAAATATTATTAGAAAATGATTAATTTAATATATAATTAGTTAATTAAAAAATTATATCTTGGTTTTAATTAAGATTAAGGCTAGGTTATGAAAGGAAAAATATGGTTTCTAAAGAAAGAAAACTACAATTAGTTAAAAAATTTGGAAGAAACGCTAAAGATACAGGGTTTTTACCTGTTCAAATAGCAATTCTTACTGAAGAAATTGAAGGATTAAAAGTTCACTTCAATGCTAATAAAAATGATATTCATTCAATGCGTGGATTCATGGCTAAAGTTAATCACCGTAAAGATTTATTAAATCACTTAAAAAATGAAAACTATGATCTTTATGAAAAAACTATTAAAGAATTGAATATTAGAAAATAACTTTTTAAATGTTGGGCTTCCAACATTTTTTATTTTTTTAAAATTAAGAAAAACAATATGATTTTCCTAATTCTTTCTCAAATTAGTCCATTTTTTAATATGTTAATAAAAATTATGCAAAAATAAAGGTGAATAGTTAATACTATTCATAAAATTTTAATTAAAAATTAATGTTTGTTTAAACTAAGATTTTAATTAAATGCACAAAATTTCATATAAAATATAAGAAGAGAAAATATGGAAAATAATAATGATAATTTCAACGGACCACTAGGCAATATGCTATCATATACAAAAGTTAGTTCATTTGAAATTAAAAAACTTATGAATAAATATAGCAATTTAAATTGTGCAATATGTCAATTTAGCAATTACAAAGATTCTAAGTTTCTAGTAATTAAATATCAGGAGGAAGATATGAAAGTAAAACCATTAACCCCGCCAAAAGTAGAGCCCATTATTACAAAAGAAATAATTATGCAAATAGCTTTTGCAGTTAAAGAATTAATACAACCTGATATCGATGAAATTAAAGTGAGATTAGATAAAGTTGAACAACGTTTAGACGCTCTTGAAAAAAGAGTCGATAAAATCGAACAACGTTTAGATAAAATCGAAGCTGATATTCAAATGCTAAAATCATTTCATGTTGAAGATATTAAAAACTATAAAACAACTAATTAATATGACTTTAATTTAGAACTCATGTAAATTGTTACATGAGTTTTTTATTTAATTTAGAAAAAACAATATGATTTTTCCTAATTCTTTCTCAAATTAGTATGTTTTTATAAAAAAAGCTATTTTTTATATAAATTTATAAATGAGGAGAGAAAAAAATGATAGAAAATTATTTATTATATTTTAACCAAAAGTACAAAGGAAATTGAGACGATGTTTACAATGCAATAAAAAATCTCGAACAAGTCGATAAAGAAATTATAAATAAAATAGCTAATGAACCTTGAAACAAAGATGAAGGATATATATCTATATTAAGTGATGACTATCCAATGTCATTATCTATAATTTCAAAGCCGCCATTTATTTTATATTGAAAAGGTAATAAAGATATACTAAACAGTGAAAGAAAAATTCACATTACTGGTAACTATAAAAGTGAAAATATAGATAAAGTTTTAAGTTTGATTCATAGTGTGCCTGATAATTGTGCCATTGTAAATGGCGGATGAAAAGGGTTAGATGAAGATATCATTAGAACCGCTATTAAATTTAATAAAAAATTAATTTTAATAAGTCCATGTGGAATAGGTTTAAATTATTTTGAAAAATTAATTCCAGCCGAATATACTAACTATTTAATTATTTCAGAATTGCCTAATGCATGTCATACAACTAAAGCATCGATATATTTAAGAAATAGATTATTAGTTGGGCTTTCTAATTCAATGGTATTGTTAGCTACTCAAGATAAAAAATTATATGGAATTATTGATGAATTTCTAAATTTTGGCAAAGACATATATTGCGTAGTTCCTAGTCCAAACGATAAAGAAAATGCAAATATCGATTTAATTAACTTAGGTGCTGAAGCAATACAAGATCTAAGCTTACCTTTGCAACATTAAAATATTGTACTTTAAAGAAAACTACAATTTTGTAGTAGAAGCAACTTAAATGTTGCTTTTTATTTCTGCTATCTATTTAAAATTTAATCAATATCTTTTTATATTTTATATAAAATATAAAAATGTGGAAAAATCATATGTTTATTCCTAAACCTTTCTCAAATTAGTCCATTTTTAAACTTTGTGCTAAATTTTTGTGTAAATTTATATGTGAGGAGAAAAAATGAAACAAAACATAAATAAAAATACAAAGGACCTTTCAAACAATGATGCTTTAAATGAAGCATTAAAAGAAATTGAAAAAAAATTTGGAAAAGAATCTATTATGATTCTTGGACAAAAAAGTGACATTATTCCTGATGTTATTGATTCCGGTTCTTTAGCAATAAATAAGGCATTAGGAATTAATGGATGACCAAAAGGTAGAATTGTAGAAATATTTGGACCTGAAAGTAGTGGAAAAACTACTATTGCATTACATGCAATTGCTGAAGTTCAAAAAAATGGAGGCATAGCTGCATTTATCGATGCTGAACATTCTATAGATCCTATATATGCAAAAAATTTAGGTGTAGATGTAGATAAATTAATTTTATCTCAACCAGATTCTGGCGAACAAGCGCTGGAAATAGTTGATTGTTTATCAAAAACTGGTGCTATTGATTTAATTGTTGTTGATTCAGTTGCTGCCTTAGTACCTGAAGCTGAATTAAACGGAGAAATGCGCGATCAAGTTGTTGGTGCTCAAGCTAGACTTATGTCTAAAGCACTTCGTAAAATAACTGGTTCACTTTCCAAAAATAAAACAGCAATTATTTTTATAAATCAAATTAGAGAAAAAATTGGTGTTCTATTTGGTAATCCAGAAACTACAACTGGCGGAAGGGCATTGAAATTTTATTCTTCAGTAAGACTAGAAGTAAGAAAAGCTCAATCTTTAGCCAATGGTAGCGAAATATTTGGTAACCTTATAAAATGTAAAGTGGTTAAAAATAAATTAGCTGCGCCTTATAAAACTTGTAATATAGAAATTATATTTTCAAAAGGTATTTCTAAAATTTCTGAAATTATTAACTTTGCAGAAGAATTTCAAATTTTAGAAAAAAAAGGTGCATGATATAGCTTTGAAGGACAAAATATTGCTCAAGGAAATGCAAACCTTCAAATTCTATTAAATACAAATTTAGAACTTAAAGATAAAATTGAAAAATTAGTTATTGATAAACTAAAAGAACAAGAATAAAAATCTAAACTTTTACTATAAAAATTAAATGCAAATATATTCTTATTTAATGTAAAATTTAAATAAGAATTTTTTTATTATAAGGAGAAATAAAATGAATATAGAAAATTCAAAACAACAATTAATAGATGAATATATTAAAAAAGTGAAAAATACTCCTGATATTGAATTAAATCAAGATCAAAAAGAATTAATCATAGAAATATTAACTAAAATTGACCCTAAATATATTCAAAACGCTTATCAAATGTTAAATCAAAGAGTGAAAACCGGTTTTACATTTGATGAAGCGCCTTCAACAAGCAAAACAAATATTGCTTTATTAGCGCAAGATAAAAAACGTTCTTTTATTAATAATGTTTTAAATGCATCTGATTTTGAAAATTCATTGATAATTGGAGAAAATTATGATGCTTTGAAAAACTTAATTCAAATTGAAAAAATTAGAGCAATGACTGGGGGGGGCATAGCAATTTTGATGTAATTTATATTGACCCTCCTTATAATACAGAATCTGCAAAAACCGATGGAAATGTATCGGCAAATAACAATGAAAACATTTCTGCTTCAAAATTTATATATAGAGATAAATTTAGTCGAAATGGTTGACTAAATATGATGAAAGAAAGACTAGTAATGGCTCGCCAGCTATTAAAAGAAGATGGTGTTATTTTTGTTTCAATTGATGACAATGAACAAGCATATCTTAAGGTCTTAATGGACGAAATATTGGCGAAGAGAATTTTGTATGCAATTTTATATGACAAAAGAAAAATGAAGGTTCAGCGGAAGATTCTACTTATATAAAAATATTAACTGAATATGTTTTAATGTATAGTAAAAATATAACAAAATTAATAACTAACGTTTATGAAGATGATTTACAAAACAGTGATTACAATTTAAAAGATCAATATTATAAAACTAGAGGAATGTATAAACTTAATCAATTAGATAGGGCTTCTTTGACATGATCTGAAGGCCTTGATTATATTATTGAATATGAAAACAAAAAATATTATGCAGGTGGATCATTAGAACAATATAAAAATAGACACAATGGAAAGCATGCTATTAAAGATTGGCAGTGAAGATGATCAAAAGAAAAATTTGAATGAGGGTTAAAAAATGATTTTATTGTTTTTAAAAATAATAAAATATATACAAAACAATATCAATTTGTTGATAACAATGATAATCAAATAAAAAGAAGACATAAATTTTCTAATTTAATTATCAATCATCATGGTACACAGGGAACAAGTGAACAAAAAGACTTATTTATAAATAAAATTTTTGATCATCCTAAACCAACAAATTTAATAAAATATCTGATTAATCTTAATCCAAATAAAAATGCACGTATTTTAGATTTCTTTGCAGGCTCAGGAACAACTGGGCATGCCACTTTAGAACTAAATCGTGAAGATGGTGGCTCTAGAACTTATACGCTTGTAACAAATGATGAAAATAATATTGGTTCTAATGTTACATATGAAAGACTTTATCGTATTAATAATGGTAAAGGCACTAAAGGCGAAACTGATTTTAAATGTTTAGAAAAAAATGAGCCATATAAACAAAATTTAAATGTCTATAGCATTGAATATTTTGATGCATCAATAAACAATCCTGAAAAAGATGAAACCGATGATATTTCATTAAAATTATTAAAAAAACTTAATGATTTACTAAATTCTTTCAATTTGAAATCAATTGATATTAATAGCCAAGAAAAAATAAATATTTTAACTGAGCTTAATGCTTTAGATAAGAAAGAAATTACAAATGAATCTAAGTAAAATTCAAAATATAGCTGTTAATGAATTGCTAGAACATTTTAATAAATCATATATTAATAATGAAAATAAAATTATTGAATTTAAAGCTCCTACCGGTTCAGGTAAAACATTTATGATTAGTAATTTTATTGACAAAGCATCAATATATCATCATGATTTTAATCAAGACCAAAAAATTGTTTTTGTCATTGCTACATTATCATCTGCTAAATTACCAATTCAAATGGAAAGCAATATTAATGAATATTTAGCCTATTTAGAAAACAAGAATTTAAAAGTTAAAAGATATGATTCACCTTCTAGCTCTTCAGATAAGTTAAAAGATGGCGATTATCGTATTATTGCTAATAATAATGAAATAATAATTTTTGGAACTCAATCATTTGGTAAAAAAAGAATATACACAGATACTGGTGCATTTGATGCATTTTTGAATCAAATAGAAAAAGAAAATTATAAATTAGTTTATATTCGCGATGAAGCTCATGTAGGATCTGAAAAAGAAGAAAAAGATGCGTCTAAATATTTAGATTATGATGATGCTATTACTAAATCAAAAGATGAAAATATAAGATTTGAGAAAAAAATTCAAGAAGCAGCTTCTTTTATTATAAAAATGACTGCAACTCCTAAAGGAAAATATAAACAAGTCATTATTACCGAAAAGGATTTAGAAAGCGATAATATTCGTTTGTTGAAAAATGAACTTAAAAAAATTTGGGGCTTGAATTAGAAGAATCAAGCAGTATAGATAATATTAAATTGCTTCAAATTGCGATAAATAAATTTAAAGAAATTAAGAAAGAATATATTGATCATAAAAAAGAACCAGGCTTAGTGAATATAAATCCAGCAATGTTAATTCAAGTTTCAGATAAATATAAGGAAAATGAAAAAGAATTTGAAAAAAATATTGATTTAATAACTAAAACATTAAAACAAAATAATTTAACATATGCAAAATATTTTAGTTCAGAAAAAATAGATTCAGACCAAAGAACAATAAAATCATTACAAGATATATCAAGAAATTCTTCTGACATAGATGCAATAATATTTAAAGTTGGGCCAGCAACAGGGTGGAATATTCCTAGAGCTTGTATGTTAATACAATTAAGAAACGTATCATCTAACGTTCTAAATAAACAAACAATTGGTAGAATTAAAAGAAATCCTAATCCTGATTATCCTTTTTTGGAAAGCTCAATTGCTAATCAATATTTCATTTATACAAATAATAAAGTCGAAGATTCTGATGAAATTGTTACATATAGATTAAAAGATCAATATATAAAAGATCATATAAAATTTGGCTCAGGAAAAATTAATTTAGAAATTCATAAAGAAATTTTAAATAGTAATGAATGCAAAGAAAATATTATTGCACTATTAGATAAAAATAAAGTTCAGTTTTACCTTGATGAAGAATTAGATTACTATAGCAAAAATGGTTATTTAAAGGGATTGGTAATTAAATATAAAGATGAGAATAATCGTGAAAGAGATTGTATTTATCAAAAAATTTATAACATTTTAGAATTACAAAAATTTAATAAGAAATTTCAAATACAAAATTCTAAAATTTTTAGCGAAGATATAATTTCAAATATAAATTCTTGATTTTATAAGCAAAACTTTGGGAAATCAATTCACTTATTTTGGTATGTATTAAAAAATAATTATTTTGATGCAATAGTTAACAAATATAAAGAAGAATTGGAAATTAAAAAAAGAAAAACAACTGAAAAAGAATATTTATTAGAATTTACTAATACATTGCCTGAAATATTCAGTATAAATAAAGGCAAGCAACAAATAAATATTTCAGAAGAACATTATGCATATAAAAATATCATAGAAACTTCTGAAAATAACAAATATTATACAGATAGTGAAGCAGAAAATGAATTTCTTAATAGAATAATTAATTTCATTGCCGACAATGATGATTTAACAGAAAATATTAAAATATGAACTAAAAATCCTGTTCATGACGGAATTTCATATCAATATTATTCAGAAAATAATACTTCTGTAGCAAATTCATATCCTGATGTTTTAATTGCTATTGAAAAAGATGGTAAAAAACATCAATTAGTTATAGAAATTAAAAGCGGTATTAAAGATATAGATCCTAAAAAATCACAAGATTTATTGGAAGCTTATGAAAAATATGTTGATGAATTTTCTAATCGTTCAACTAATGAAATTGATAGTTTAACTATGGCAATTTGTTGAGTAAAAGAAAATAGCTTAATTTTTAAGGGAAATTCAACTAATGAAGAAGTTGATAAATTGCTTAGCAATGGCGTAACTAATAGATTAAGTTGAATCCGAAAATTATTAAAATAAAAAAGTAAATCCTTAAGTGGTATGAACCCCAAATATTGGACTTTTTAATTGTGTTTGGACTTATTCCTGTATTGAACAGGACTAAGTCCTTTTAATTTATTAACAATTCTGCCATTATTATAATAATATGAAATATATTTTTCTAAAGCAGTTTTAAATTCTTTAAAACTTTTAAATCTATTTTCTTCTTCAAATCAAAATTCTCTTTTTATAACACTAAATAAACATTCAGTGGGACTATTGTCTAAACAATTTCCTTTTCTTGAAATGCTTTGAATTGTTTGTTTCTC
>NZ_ATUH01000002.1 GCF_000420105.1 Metamycoplasma orale ATCC 23714 | reverse complement strand
TTTCAATATTGATTTTAAAATTTGCTGCCTTTTGAGCATCTAAATTTATTTTAGATTTTCTTCCTTTTTTCTTTTCCATAGCAAAAGAATTATAACCAAACTTTTTGTATTTTTCTATTACTGAATAGCATGCTGAATAAGAATTTTTCATTATTTTAGATATTTCTAAAATGCTAAAATCTTGAAGATATAATTCAACAATTTTTATTTTTTGATCAAGTTTTAATTTCAAATAGCCTTTTATATCTCTATTTCATTTGCTTCTTTTTTCTTTTTTAAATTTGAATTGCATAAAAATGAACCCCTTTCCAAAAAGTCCGGAATTTGGGGTTCACTCTAAACTAAATATTAAACCTATTTTCTTTTTTAATTAAAAATGTTTTATAATATAACATACTATAGAATTGAAAAAATTAATAGTAAAAATAATTAGTGAAAGGAAAAAAATGATATCTAGTTATCTAACAAAAAGAAATAAAGATATGCTTTTAAAGGCAGTGTATGAAAAAGATGTTAATAAAGAAACATGTTCATTAATTGCTAAAAAAGCTAACTTTATTACTGAATTTTTTGATAAAAATGAAGCGTACATTTTTATATCAAAAGAAGTAAAAAACTACTATGACTTACTTAAAGTAATTGACTCAATTATTTTGAGTGAAAGAAGAAATTATCAAATAGATATAAATTCATTTATTTGTGAAAACATCTCATTAGACGAAGTTTTAAGAGCATTTGTAATGAGAGAAGCATTTCATAGTGCAAAATTATATAGTGCTAAGTCAAAAGAAAAAGAAGAAGAAAAACCTTCAATTTCATTATATTTAGAAGATGATTCTAAACAAAGTTTTGTAAAAGAATTATCAATAATTGCTTCATCAATTAATGGTGCAAGAAACTTACAAATTACTCCTCCAAATATTGCAACTTCAGTATTTATTGCAAATGAAATTAAAAAAGAATTTGCGAAAGTTAAAGGTTTGACAGTAAAAGTTTTAGCCAAAGAAGAAATAGAAAAATTAGGTATGAACTTATTACTTGCAGTTAATGCTGGAAGTTCACATGAACCTAGAGTAGTAATTGTTGAATACAAAGGTAATGCAAAATCAAAAGAAAAATTTGTATATGTTGGAAAAGGAATAACATTTGATACTGGTGGATATAACACCAAAGGATATTTCATGGAAGGCATGAAATTTGATATGTCGGGTTCTGTAATATGTGCTTATGCTGTTAAAGCTGCTGCTGAACTTAAATTAAAAACTAATGTTGCTGCAATTATGATGTTAACCGATAATGCAATTGATACTCACGGAACACTTCCTGAATCAGTATTTAAATCAATGAGTGGTAAAAGTGTTGAAATTACTGATACCGATGCTGAAGGTAGGCTTGTACTTGCTGATGGACTTTACTATGGTGCTACAAAATTGAAAGCAAGTTTATTAGTTGACGTTGCTACTTTAACAGGAACTATGTTAACTGCACTTGGAAAAACATATTCAGGTATATATTCAACAAGTTGCAAAAGATGAGACGAATTTAATAATGCAGCTAGCGAAGCTCATGAAAAAGTTTGAAGAATGCCTTTACACGAAGCTTTCCACAAACCTAATAAATTATCATTAGTTGCTGACCTAAATAACTATTCAACAACAGAAAAATCAGATTGTAATACTGCTGCTATGTTTTTAAAAGAATTTACAAACAATGTAGATTACATCCATTGTGATGTTGCCGGAACTGCTGATAAAAATGGAATGGGACTTGGAATTTTAGTTTCAACATTAGTTGAACTTGCTAAAAGACAAAACTAATTTTAAGGAGATAAAATGAAATTAATTAATCAAATCGACAATCAAAGAAATGAAGATGTTCTTTTAAAAGGAATTTTCGAAGAAGAAAAACTTCCTACTAACTTAGTTAAAAAGCAAGGATACATTACTGAATTTTTAAGCGATAAATTAGCATACATTTATTTAGGAAAAAAAGAAGAATTAAAATATGATTCATTATATTCATTAGCAGTATCACTTATTGATAAAGTTGCAAGAAACTACCAAATTGATCTTGTATCATTTGTAACTGAATCATTAACTTTAAACGAAGTTATTGATGCATTTACTAAAGGAATTAACTTTTCAGCATTTGAATATTGAAATGCTAAAACATTTACTAGAAAAGTAAATGAAAATAATTTAAGTCTTTACTTAGAAAATGTTACACAAGAAAACCTTGAAGCATTTAATAAAGCTTTAATTTTAATTAATGCACAAAACTTTGCAAGAAATTTAGGTGTTACACCTCCAAACAAATTAAATAGTGAACAACTTGCTGAAATAGTTGCCAAAGATTTAAAACAATACAAGAACTTAAAAGTTACAGTTCTTAATAAAGAAAAAATTCAAAAATTAGGAATGGACTTATTGCTTTCAGTTAATAAAGGTTCTATGTATGAAGCTAGAGTTGTAATTATTGAATATAATGGAAATCCAGAAAGCAAAGAAAAAACAGTTTATGTTGGAAAAGGGATTACATTTGATGCTGGAGGATATTCTCTTAAATCACCTAAATTTATGTTAGGTATGAAATACGATATGTCAGGTTCAGCAATAGTTGCTGCAACAATGAAAGCTATTGCACAACTTAAACCAAAAGTTAATGCCGCTGCAATTATGTGCATTACTGATAATAGAATTAATGGAGATGCTTCATTGCCTGATTCAGTATATACCTCAATGAGTGGAAAAACTGTTGAAGTTAATAATACAGATGCAGAAGGAAGACTTGTATTAGCCGATGGACTTTTCTATGGCGCTACAAAATTAAATGCAACTCGTTTAATTGATATAGCAACTTTAACTGGCGCTATTGTTAGAACCTTAGGAGAAAGTCACACTGGTATTTGAGCAACTTCAGAACAAGCATGAGAAGATATTAAAAAGGCTTCAAAAATTCAACATGAATTAATTTGAAGAATGCCTTTTGATGACGATTACGAAGCATTTATGAAAGGTTCAGTTGTAGCTGATCTTAAAAATACAGATTACACAGGAAATGCAGGATCATGTTCAGCCGCTATGTTCTTACGTGAATTTACAAACAAAGTTGAATATATTCACTGTGACATTGCTGGAACAAATGATATTGATGAAAAACCAATGTTTGCAATGGTTAAAACATTAGTTGAAATGTCATTAAAATAATTCCAATAATAATTTAAAAGAAAATGCAACTTAATTACTAGTTGCATTTTTGTTATTTTAATTTTAATTATCTTGGTGTTTAATTAGTATTTCTTCTAAAGCCTTATAGATTTCTTGTTTTATTTTGTATCTATTAGGATCTAACATACTAATTTTAGGCATTATATTAACTAAATCAGTTCCTTCATAATTAATATATCCTTTTTCTAAAGCCTTATTCATAAAATTAATTGTTTTATCTTTATTTAGATTAAATTTTTTAATAGCTGCATTAATATCATCTAATCAGCTAGTTTTTTCAAATTTTCTAAATTCTGTAAAAATATCAGTTTGAGCGTTTACATTAATATTTATACTTTCAACAAATTTTTTAATTAATTCTCTCTTTGGTCTTAAACTTGGGCTAGCATCAATAAATGCACTAATATCCTCGAATTTAGGCACATCAATAGTTGTCATTTTATCATTTAATAATTTTAAAATATAATCAACATTAATATCATCAGATTTAATTAAATCTATTTCTCATTCAAGGTCATGAGAAATGCTTACTTTTTCCATTATTTGTTTTGTATGATATTTATCATATAATGTAAGATATAAACCAGTAAAGTCTTGCTTTTCTCTATCGTTAATAACTTTATCGGGCTCATGCTCTTGATATTCATCAAAAAGTTTAAGCATATTTTCTAATTTACAAAATTGATTAAAGTTTTTAACAAATTCCTTTTCTTCTTTATCAGTAGGCAATTGATTGCAAATCGAATCATATAAAGCTTTAATATTTTCAATTAATTCAACAAAACCTATATGTCTTTCATTTTTTTCATCAACATATCCGTAATAATATTCTTTAAATGATCTTATCTTAACAATGTTTATTGCATTATTATTTTTATTGGTAAACAATTCAATTGCATTATTAATTTCATCTTCTAATTTTTGAAAACAAACAATGTTTCCTGATTGTTTTACTGAGTTTAAAATTCTATTGGTTCTAGACATTGCTTGTATTAAACTATGTTGTTTTAATTTTTTATCTAATCATAAAGTATTTAAAGTAGTGGCATCAAATCCAGTCAAAAACATATTAACCACAATAGCAATGTCAACATCTCTATTTTTAATTCTTAAACTTAAATCTTTATAATAATTATTAAAACTATCAACATTTGTAGAATATGTTGTTTCAAACATTGCATTGTAATCTTTTATTGCGCCATCCAAAAAATCTCTTGAGGATTGATCAAGACCTTCAGCACTTTCATTATTTTCATCACCCAATTCATCTTCAGCTTCATTAGGACAAAAACTATAAATTAAAGCTACTTTTAATTTTTCGTTTTCAGGTTTTGAAGCTTGTTGCCTTTTAAACTCATCGTAATAAATTTTGGCTGCTTTAATTGATTGACATGCCAAAAGAGAATTAAATCCATTAAGAGATGATTTTTGTTTTTTTGCTGTTTCATTTTTTGAAGATACAATTTCATTAACATTAGTAATAATTGAGTGATAAAAATATTTATCATTTCTTTTTGTCTTAGAACTATAATTGTTCAATATATATTCAACAATTTTAGAAATACGTTTAGTATTTATAAAAGCTTCTTCTCGATCTATATCTCTAATTAATTCATCACTAATATCTTCATTATATTCTGTTTTACCAACATAATCAATTTTAAAAGGTAAAACATTATTATTTATAATAGCTTCAACAAGAGTATATTCATGGATTGGATTCCCAAACAATTCCTTGGTTGTCATTGTTTTTCTAATATTCTCTTCTTTTATATATTTCTTATAATTTGAATTATCACTAAAAATTGGCGTACCTGTAAAACCAAATAATATAAATTTCTTAAATGATTTTTTAGAAATTTTTTCATTATATTCACCAAATTGTGAACGGTGACACTCATCAAAAATAATAACCACATTTTTATTAAAGATCGAATGATTAGAATTTTTATCAATAAATTTACCAAGCTTTTGAATAGTTGTAATTATTAATTTAGAACTAAACTCATAACTTTCTAACAATTCTTTTAATTGATTAGAAGTAGCATTAGTAGCAGCACACCCTTTTTCAAAATTTTCATATTCTTTTATGGTTTGATAGTCTAAGTCTTTTCTATCAACTACAAAAAGTACTTTATCAACTTCAGGAAGTTCTTTTATTAAAGTAGCAGCTTTAAAAGATGTTAGAGTTTTTCCAGATCCTGTGCTATGTCAAACATAGCCACCCTTGTGAGTACTATTAAATAAATCTTTATTATTTTTAACAATATTAAATATTCTTTCAGCAGCAATAATTTGATAAGGTCTAAGAACTTTTAAAATTTTATCTTCAGTTCAAACACAATACTTAGTTAAAATATTTATAATGGTGTGTCTTGCAAAAAATGTTTCTGTAAAGTCTATTAAATCAAATATTCTATTGTTTTTAGCATCTGACCAATATGATGTAAATTCAAATGAATTACTTGTTGTTTTTTCTGATGTAGAATTATTTTCATTATTTTTAATAGTTAAATAGTGAGTACTATTTGAATAATATTTAGATTCACGACCATTAGAAATAACAAATATTTGTATATATTCAAATAGACCTTGTCCATTTCCGAATGATTCACGACCATATCTTTTAATTTGATTAAAGGCTTCCTTTATAGGAATATCTCTTCGCTTTAATTCAATATGAGCTAAAGGAAGACCATTAACTAAAATAGTTACATCATATCTTGTTTTTCTTCCATCTTTTTCTTCATTAATAGATTCATATTGATTGATTACTTGAAGCACATTATTATGAACATTGCTTTTGTCAAGTAATCTAATATTTTTAGTACTTCCATCTTTTTCACAAGTTAAAGCATAAATAAAATCTTTTTGAATTTTATTGGTTTTTTCTTGAATGTGTTCATTTTTGTTAAGCAAATATTTATTTAAGAATTCATTTCATTCATTATTAGTAAACTTATAATTATTTAATTTTTCGATTTGTTCTTTTAAATTTTTAATTAAATCTTCTTCAGTTTTTAAGTCCGTTCTATATTCATAACCTTGAGATTGAAGCTGTTCAATAAACTCTTTTTCTAAATCAGCTTCAGTTTGAAAAGTAGTTTTCTTTAACTTTTTAGAAATAAATTCAGCCAAAACAGTAGATGTTCCATCATCAACAAGTATTCTTTGGCTTTTATTAACGTTTTTAATCATTTTGCTCCTTTAATAAAGAAAATTAGTTATTTATTAAATTTTAGCAATTTATTTAGATAAAAATCAAATTGATTTTTTCTTAATTTAATTTCTTGAGGTAAACCTTCATTTATATCTTTTGCATATAATTCAAGTTTATCAAGTATTTGAACAATTTTATTTTGAATATCAAGAGAAGGGATTGGAATAATTAAATTTATAATTTCTTTCATATTCGGGTGTTTTATAGAAGAGCCTACAAAATTGTTTCTTATAAAATTTATTTTGCTTTTCAAAAAATAATAAATAAATTTTAAATTTCATTGTTTTGGATCTTTTGATGAAAATAAGATATTTAGACTATCAATAAAATAGCCTTGGTGATATTTTAAAATAGCATCGCCACCACTTGGAATAGAAATTACTTCACCATAATTTATATTTAAATCCTTTTTATTATATTTGGTATATTCATCATAAAGCCCGGTTGATAATAGTCTAACTTCATTACAATTTGGAACCAAAAAATATTTTTTTAAATTAGTTGCAGAAATATGTTTAAACTTCAAAATTGTTTCTTGTTTGTTTTTATCCACACCTTTAAATTTCTTATCAAAGTTTACAATTGATCACAATTCTTTATATTCAATGGTAAAATTCAAAATGTTTTCTAAAAACTTGAGGCATTCAAGTTGTTCACTACCTATTGCCCCCCCCGTCTTGAAGGTTAACAATTTATTAAGGTAATAATCATATTGTTTTTTACGTTCGCTTACTTCTAAAGGAAGACCTGTATTTATATCTTTTGAATAAATTTCTAACTTATCTAATATTTGAACAATCTTATTTTGAATTTCTAGTGAAGGAATTGGCAAAATAATATTTGACATTACATTACTCATTAATTTGGGATTACCAGATCCCCCGTTTACATAATTGTGTGTATTAATTTTTAATATATAATGTAAATATTTAGGTACTAATTCATTAAAATTTTTGACTTTTAAAAGTCCACAAACGTTTGTAATAGAAAATTTACCATTTCTATAAAATGTTGATCCTGCATAAGCTCCATCAGTAGTTCATGTTACATATTCACCATCAAAATCATAAGTATTGATTTTTCCTAATTCTCCATTGTTTTCGGTTTGAGAAGAATAAACAGGATATATTCCAGTATTATTTTTTATATAGTCTTTAGAATAAACTTTACCACGGGTAATATCACAAATTTCATCAACTTTTTTATATTCAACTATATATAAAAAAATATTTTCTAGAAGTTTTAAACTTTCAAGTTGTTCACTACCTATTGCCCCCCCCCGTCTTGAAGGTTAGCAATTTATTAAGGTAATAATCATATTGAGATTTTCTAGCATTTAGTTCAGCTGGTAACCCTGTATTAACATCTTTATTATATGTTTTAAGTTTTTCTAAAACTCTTACAATTCTATTTTGAATTTCTATTGAAGGAACTTTAATTTCAAAATCTTCTAGTGCTGATTTTGATAAACCTTTAATAGCAACCCCATTGGCTTTATTGGCTAAGTTTGGTTGTTCATTTTTTAAAAAGTAATATAAATATTTTTGATTATATTTTTCTTCATTATTCGAAAAAATATAATAACAATGTGCGCCTGCTCAAAATTTTTCTTTTATAAATTTAACATTGCCTGCTGATTCACCACCTTGAGAAATAGCAATATGATTTTCTTCAACATTTCATTTGTCATATTTTCCAGAAGGATCTACACCACCGTTATAAACAAAATACTCACCATTATTAAATAGTTCCTTATTTAATTGTTGGCCAATATTTATTTTTGATATATCCTTTAATTTATAACTTTTAACTTCTTTATTAAGAAAATTATCATTTGTTAATTTTCTTAATAAAGATTGATTATTGTCAAAATCTAATAATTTATTATTATAATGCTCGTATTGAATATTGCGAAATTCTAGCTCCGCTTCTAGCTCCGCTTCTAGCTCGCTAAAATTATCCAATATTTCAACTATTTTGTTTTGAATTTCTATTGGAGGAACTGAAATTTTAAAAGTTTCAACTACTGATCTAGGTAAATTTGGTGGAGTACCTAAACCTTTATTTTTAATAAAATAATTTTCTTTACTTTTTAAGAAATAATATAAATATTTTGGCGTTAATTTATTTAGATCATTTGTTTCAATAATATAACTGGGATCGCCAACTCACGAATTTTTTTCAAGAAAAGTTACTAAGCCTGCAGAACCATATTTAACAATTAATGAAGCATTCTTTTTGGTATTTCATTTACTATATTTCCCAAAAACATTAATTGAGCCATTATAAACATCAAATTCACCATTTTCTAATAACTCTTTTTTAGTGATTCTCATTCCATTCTTTATTGTTGCGACTTCTGGCAATGAATATTCTTCCACTCCATTAGGACAATATTTTTTAAGAAGTTGACCGATCTTATTCATCTTCACCTTCTTCTAATTCTGCTACAATTGTATCTATTTCTTTACGTAAAAAATCATTGCGTTTAACAATATCTCTAATTTTTTGATTAAGAACTTTTATGTCAACTTTTTCTTTTGCATTTTCTTTAAAAATATAAGAATTAACTGATAAATTAAAATTGTTTTTAATAATTTCAGATTGAGGCACTAATCTAGAAAAGTTTTCAATTTCTTTTTTATGTCTAATAGTTTCAATAATATGACTAATATTTTCATCACTTAAAGAGTTTTTATCACCTTTTTTAACAAATTCTTTAGAAGCATCTACAAAAAAGATACTAGTATCATTTAACTTATTTTTTCTTAAAGTAATAATACAAGTTGAAATACTTGTTCCAAAAAATAAGTTATCAGGAAGTTGAATAATAGAATCAATGGCATTTTCGTTTTGAACTAAATATTTTCTAATTTCTGCTTCTTTTCCAGATCTATATAAAATACCCGGGAATTCAACAATAGCTGCTGCTCCATATGAAGCTAGATAATGATATATGTGTAGCACAAAAGCAAAATCTGCTTTGCTAGCAGGAGCTAAAGCAGTTACTCTAAATCTTTCATCGTTAGCAATTGTAGGATTTTTATCTCCTTGTCATTTTGTAGAATAAGGAGGATTTGAAACTATTGCTTCAAAAGGTTTGTAATCATTATGTTTTGGATCTAATAAAGTATCTCCAAAAAAGATATGAAATTTATTAAAGTTTATATCATGTAAAAACATATTAATTCTTGCTAAGTTATAAGTGGTTAAGTTTAATTCTTGACCACAAAAATTACCTGTAACATTATCTTTTCCTAAAATTTTAGCAAACTTTAGTAATAATGAACCAGAACCACAACAAGGGTCATACACATTTTCAATTTCTTTTTTATCTTTTTTGTCTTCACTATTGTAGTCAATTATAGTTAGTCTTGCTAAAAGCTCACTTACTTCTTGTGGTGTAAAAAACTCTCCGCCAGATTTACCAGCATGTTTTGCATACATAGTCATTAAAAACTCATATGCATCTCCAAACAAATCTATAGAATTATTCCTAAAGTCGCCTAAATTAAAATCATTAATGGCTTTTAAAACATTAGCTAATTTTCTATTTTTTTCAGTTACAGTATTCCCTAGTTTTTGTGAATTTAAACTTAGTATGCTAAATAAACCTTTTATATCCTCTTCAGAGCTTGAACCAATCGAAGAACTTTCTATGTTTTGAAATATTTTTTCAAGAGTTTCATTTAAATTTTCATCTTGGTCAGCTCTTTTTACAACATTACAAAATAGCTCTGATGGTTTAATAAAAAAACCTTTTTCGTTAATTAATTGTTTTTTTATAATGTCATCCTTAAATTCATCATCGCTAGAATCTGCATAATTAAAATCAGGATCATTTTCTTGCTCATTTACATATCTAGTAATGTTTTCAGAAAGAAAACGGTAAAACAAAATTGTTATTATATATTCCTTAAAATCTCAGCCATCTACTGATCCACGTAATTCATCAGCAACCTTTCATATTGCTGAATGCAATTTATCTCTTTCGTTGTTTTGTGCCATATTTTTTCCTTTAAAGCTCAAATTAAAATATTTATATGTAAATATAAAACTATTATACACTAAGTATAAACAAAAGCAAACTTTATGCTTATACTATAAATAATTTATATAAATATTGAATCTTGCTTAAATATAATTAAGTAAGATATTAAGCAAGATTTAAGCAAGATAAACTATAAAGGTTTATAATATAAACTTAATTTATTAAATTAAAAGGGGGAATGTAAATTCTTTTTTATTAATTCTTATTATTCAGCAAGACGTATTATAAAAAATAAAGAATATAAAGTAACCACTTTAGAAATAGCTTTATTAGGTATTTTACTTGCTATCTACATGATAACAGCTGCTTTGGAAAAATATTTATTTCCAAAGCAATTTAGAATAAGTTTAACTTATGCTGCTTTTATTTTATTTGGAATTATGTTAGGTGCTATAAAAGGTGCATTTTTAGGTATGCTTTGCGATACTCTAAAAATGACAATTTTTGGTATAGGAAATTGAATGATTGAATATGCTATTATTCCTCCAATGATTGCTATTCTTAGTGCTTTGTTTATGCGCCTTATTAATCTTAAAGGAAAAAATATTTGAACTTTAGGTTTCATTTTTTTAGTAATAGCAACAATATTTTTAGTTGTATTTTTACTAAAAAAATATAACGTAATAAGTTGGAATGAAAACAAAGCAAAACTAAAAAAAACAGACCTTGTTCCAGTATATATTGTTTCAATAATTAGTGGAATAGGTATTAGTGGAATTTGGATATTTGCGCTTGGCTTATTTATTATATATGCTAAAAATATGAGTTTTAAGAGCAAATGGCGCGCTCAATTGCTTTTTGTGATATTAGTTAGCATTTTTATAATTCTTGTGATTTGCAGATGATTTTGAGGTCCTTTTGCCTATATAACTTATCATAATAGATTTCATATTAAAGGTGGAACTAAGTGAAAATATGGCGATTATTTTGCTATTTTTATGACCCCAATAATCTTTAAAACATTAATAGAAATTCCAATTTATACAACAATAATTTATTTCCTTTATCCATTAACAATGTCAATAAAAAGAAAAATTAAACAATATATAAATAATGGTTTTGGCAAATAAGAAACAAAAAATGATGGTTTCATTTCCATCATTTTTTAATATATAAAATTATTTTTTAGTAATTTCAAATTTGAAATTATCATATCCATCAATAACTGAAGCACTATGATCATCAGTGCTTTCATCTCATAAAATTTTGTTTACTAAAACAAATTCAAGTGTAAGTTTGCTTTCATCGGCGTTAGTTAAAGTAGCACCATGATCAAACTTTTTACCTTTGTTTTCTTCTTTAGTAGCAACATTAATAATGTTATAAGCTGAGGACATATAATCCCTTAATAATGTTCTAGAATAATCAATTAAAGTATATTCCGATCTTCAAAATTGAAAAGGATGGCTTTTAACAGCTGTTGTAAACATAACAAATTTGTTACCAGCAGCAAAAGCATTTTTAGCATTATTAAATTCTTTTTCTGTAGTTTTTAAAAGATCAGCGCTAAAGTCTTTGGTTGTAATATCTCTAAAATATTTAGCAAATAAAGTTGCAACTTCTTTTCCTAATGTTTGAACTTCGCTATTAGCAAAGTCGTCTTTTTTATCAAATTCTTTTGATAATAAAGCATCTAGTTTTGGTAAGATAGCTTCAAGTTCACCTTGAACTTCATCTCTTTTATTTAATCCTGTAGCACCAAAAATGGTATCTAGTTTAGTAGGATTTAATAAACCATTAACTGCAAATTTAATATTTATAATTTGTTTTCCATTAGTTCATCCATAAATAGTTTTATCTAGTACTTTTTGAAGAGATGCAAGTATTGTAGCTATTTCATTTTGGTTAGTAAAAAAGTCTTTAGTTAATAATTCTTGTAATTTTTCATAATCAGCTTTGATTTTAGCTTCATGTGGTAATTTTCCATTTTTAACACTATTATATATAGTTGTAATATTTTTGAAATTTTCTGCTACAACTTTCAAATTTTCTTCATTAAAAAATTTAGAAACTAAATCAAGGCTAACTAATATGCTTTTTAAAAGATCAAGGTCATTTAAATCTTTTATGCTTCCTAAAATTTCATCTAATTTTTCATTAAAAGTATTTTGAAAATTTCCTAATTCTTTAAGCAATTCGCTCTTAGCTTTCAAATTGGTAACTTTAGTTTCAATTTCTTTTTTTAGTTTTTGGTCTTCCGTTTCTTTTGTTTCTTTCTTTTCTTTCTTGTTGCATGCACAAGAAACAAAAGCAAATGGAGCTAATAAGGGAGCTAATGTTATAGCGCCTCAAAGTATTTTTTTGTTTTTCATATTGTTTTTTCCTTTCTTATAAATTAAAGTTAGCGATATCTATTTTACATAAAATATCGTTTTTTTAAAATAATTCTGAAATATTTTTTAATGAAAATGAGTAACTAATTATTTTTAATTTGTTCACTATTATTTTTCATATATTTATAAAAATCGAAGATAGATTCTTCTTTATTGGAAATACGTATATAGTTAGGTATATGCATTAAAAGTATTAGAGCAGAAACTATAACTAAACAAATGCTGTGTAATGGTCAATATACATTTTGATTAGCAAAGCTAATTAAGATGTTATGATCATAATAAAAAGGAATATAAGATAATAAAGAAATAACAATTGAACTTAAAACAGAAGCTAAAGAAATATATCTAAACATTAGTAAGATAATAATATAAAAAATAAATAATAAAATAAATAAGACAATATGAAATGTTAAAACTATTCCAAAGAAGCAAGCAACTCCTTTTCCACCTTTAAATTTAAAAAAGATAGGAAAAATATGGCCTATTACAATGCCAATGCCAGCAACTAAAGGAATTACATAACTAAAATTTGCTGATGTTTTAATCATATATCTTTGTAAAAGTACTAAGAATAAACAAGGTATAAAACTTTTTAAAAGATCAAAAATAAATACTTGCAATCCAAAACTAAAACCGAAGTTTCTTAAAGCATTTGTAGTGCCTGCATTACTTGAACCTATTTGTCTAATATCTTTGCCCATTCTTTTAGATAGCAAAATAGAAATATTAATTGAACCAATTAAATAAGCTAAAACTAAAATAATTAAATTAATTCAAATATATCTTCAATCAAATTTCATAATTAATAAAATTATAAATAAAAATCCAATAATGTTTAATTATTGGACTAAAGTTAATTATTTAATAAAATCAATATAAATTTGATTCTCAGTTAAAACTTCGTTTTGGACTGAAATATTATAGAAAAAAGAAATTTGCTTAAGGCCTATATTAATAGTTTCTAAATGTCAATCAAAATAAATAGTTTTGCCTTCAGGCCCTTTATATTCATTAGGCACTTTAGAATCTAAAATCATATGAACTTTTTGATTAGCATACTCTAAATATATTTCTTCACTACTAATTTCTAGATGATGATCGTTTTTTCCATCACTAAAATTTAAAACAATAAACTGATCTCTTGTTTCTTCTTTGAAATCAATATAAGCAGTTTCAAAAGTAGTGGATTCTTTATTTAGAGCATTAGTTGAAATAGATTTATATTTTAACTTCACTTTTTAAGTCTTTCGAATACTATTTCTTTACCAAATAAGAATATTGCTTTAGCAAGTTCGGGGCCATGTTCTTCATAAGTAGTTGCAATTCTAATTGGCATAAATAAGTCTTTACCTTTAACATTTAATTTATTTTTGGTTTCATCAATAGCACTTTGAATATTTTCAATACTAAATTCTTTATTTAAAAGAATCGAAGCAAATGTACTCAAAACATTATTTTTTTCATAAGGAATATCTAAAGTTTTTTTGGTTTTTAAATAAATATTTAAGTCTTCTTTAAGCTGATTGTAAGTTACAGCATTTTGTTTATATGTATCTAAAAATAAAGTGGTTCATTCTTTGTCTTTTTTAATTTTAAGAATTTTATTTAGTTCTTCATTACTTTTAGTTTTCATATATTGTTTAGAGAATCAATCCATTTTAATAATATCAAACTTAGATGGGCTCTTTGAAAGTCTTTCTGGTTCAAATTTTTGAATAAGTTCTTCTTTAGTCATAAGTTCTTTAGCATCTGCTGAAGTTCAACCTAAAAGTGCTAAGAAGTTAAAGATACCTTCAGGTAAATAGCCTTCGTTTTTATAATCTTCAATAAATTGTTTAAGACTAGTATCTCTTTTAGAAAGTTTTTTGCCTTCCATATTTGTAATAATAGTTAAATGGCCAAAAAGTGGCATATCTCATTTTAATGCTTTATATATAGCAATTTGTTTAGGAGTGTTAGTAATATGTTCTTCGCCTCTAAGCACATGACTAATTTCCATACTATGGTCATCAACTACAACAGCAAAGTTATAAGTTGGATATCCATCACTTTTAACTATGACAAAATCACCAATATCATCACTATTAACAGAAATTAGACCTCTAACTAAATCATTTCATTCATAAACTTCGTTTTTAGGTAAGGCTAAACGAATAGAATATTCGTTGTTTTTATCTCTTTTAGCTTTCTCTTCTGGAGATATTTTAAGTCAGTTACGATCATATCTAAAAGAAACAATACCTGCTTTTTCTTGTTCATCATGTTGTTTCTTTAATTCTTCAGTCGAATCATAAGCTTTATAAGCTAAATTATGCTTTATTAAATCCTCAGCAATTTGTTTGTAAAGATCTAGTCTTTCGCTTTGACGATATTTACCATATTTTTTATTTGGTTTAAGTGGACTTTCGTCAGGAATAATACCAAGTCAAGCCAAATTATCTAATTGGCTTGCTTCTCCACCTTCAACATTTCTTTCAATGTCAGTATCTTCAAGCCTAAAAATAAATTCACCGCCAAAATGCTTTGCATATAAATAATTAAATAACGCTGTTCTAGCTCCACCGATATGTAAATATCCTGTTGGACTAGGTGCATATCTTGTTCTAATTTTATTTGTCATTTTACTCTCCTAATTACTCAGTTTCAAATGGAATTACAATTGGGTCAGTATAATCTTTTAAAGTCCATGTCTTAGACTCTGATTTTAATGGGAAAAATGGTCAAGCATATTCTAAATAATTATGATAACCAGTTATTCCGGGATTTCTAATAGCCATTTTAGACTTATCTACATCACTAAATAAGTTAAACCCTTGGTCTAAATATTCTTTTCATTTTGGATCAACGGTTAATTCATCTTCTAATACTTCTGCATCTGCTGGATATGGAGCTTTGCCATAATCAATTAATCTATATTTAGGAATATAAAAAATACTCATAAATAAAACATCGGCTCTATTTCTATATTTTGCATATTTTGAAGAACTAAAAACACTTGGAAAGTATTTTTGAAGTTCTACATTTGTATAAGCATAAACTCTATATTCATATTTAGGAAAAAGTTCTTTAAAATCTAAAATGTTACTATATAAATTTTTAAACTTTGTTGGTTTAATATTGTCATTAGCTTCTGGTATTCCATCAACTAAACTTACAATTCTTTGTTTTTGGCCATTGCCATCAACTTTATAAATATATTTCCCATCGCTATCAACTTTAAACTTATATAACTCATATGCTGGATCATCTTCAGCAACTGGGTTTAAGTTTAATAACATGTTTTCTCTAAATATTCTAGCTGAACCTTTTACTTTTCATTCTTTACTATTCTCATCATAAACAAAATTTTCATTGTTTTTTAAAAGAATAATAGGTTGTTTTTTACAAGCTGAACTTAATAAAATAGTAGGTGCTATTAAGCCTAAAGGTAATAAGCTAATTGCTATTGGATTTTTAAATAAATTTGTTTTTTTCATATTTTTCAATTATATATAAAAATGTTTTTAAAATTCAAAATAAAAGCAGCCTTATCTTATCAGCTGCTTCTAAAATTATTTTTCGTATAGTTCTTTAATAAATTTTTCATCTAGATCTTTTACATTACCAAGCGAAACTAATTTACCTTTTTTAAGCGCTATATATTTTTTAAAATATTTTTTTACTAAATCAAGGTCATGAATATTAATTAAAATTGTTGCATTATTTTCTTTAGAAAACTCTTGTAATAATTCAATTACTTCTTCACTTGTTTTTTTATCTAAACTAGTTGTAGGTTCATCGGCTAAAACTAAGGATACTTTTTTAAGCAATAATTTAGCAATTTCAACACGTTGTTTTTGACCGCCAGAAAGCTCATTTATTGTAGTGTGTGACTTGTCAAATATTTTTAATTTATCTAAAGTGTCATAAATTTCTAGTTCCTGTTTTTTAGAAACTATTTTAAAAAGTGAGTGAAAAAATGACTTGTATTTTGTATAAGTTCTAAGGATGCTTGTATAAGGAGTTTCAAAATCAAATAAAAAAGTTTCTTGAGATAAAAGTCCAATTTGTCTTAAAAGTTTTTTTCAATCCCTTCTAGAATATGCATAAATGCTTTTATTATCGATTAAAATGCTTCCGCCTAATAAAGATGTTATTTTTAAAATTGCATTAAATATGGTTGTTTTTCCTGACCCTGAAGAGCCTATCACTGCAACCATTTCACCATCTAAAATAGAAAAAGAAACGTCATGTAAAATAACGTTTTTTTTGTTATAACCTATTGAAGCTTTATCAAAATCTATTTTCATTACTTAATTGTAGTTTTAACTTTTATATCTTTTAGAACATCTAAGATGGTCTTTTTCATTTCGCCAGAGTATTCGTCAAATACTTTTTGTTCTTCTTCTTCAAGTCTTAATTTTGGTAAATGTCTATATCCATCTTTGCCTAAAATTACTGGTAAACCAAAATAGATACCACTATGTTTGTAGCAATCAGGAAGTTGTACTCCTAATGAGTGTACAGATTGTCTATCATTATTAATAGCAGCAACAATTTCAGCCAAGTTTTCACCAATACCGAAATTAGTGATTCCTTTACCTGAAATAATTTCAAAAGCTTCTGCTCTTACTTTATCATTTAGTTTATCAAGTCATTCTTTTGTAATAGTTCCATTTGCTAAAAAGTCTTTTAAAGAACAAAGTCCTATTCTCATTTTTAAGAATGGAATAATACAACGTTCACCATGTTCTCCAATAACAAAGCCTGTAATTGAAGATGACTTAATTTGTAATTTTTGTGATAAGAATTTTTTCATTCTAGCAGTTTCTAAAATTGTTCCTGAACTAATAACTCTTTCTGGTTTAAAATTAGAAACTTGTTGATATATTGTAGCCATAATATCAACAGGATTTGAGGCTAAAATTGTTATTCCATTAAATCCTGATTTTTTAACATTTAAAGCAATGTCTTTAATTAGGGTTGCATTATCAGTTAGAAGTTCCATTCTATTTTGTAATTTGTCACCTTTAGGTTTAACAGATGCAGTAATAATTAAAATATTGGCATCTTTTAAATCACTGTAAGTTCCGGCTTGAAAAGTTGATCCACAGTTTGGCATTGAACAAGCTGCATCATTTAAATCTTTAGCTTGAGCTTCTGCGAATTTTTCAAAAGCATCTATTAAAATATAGTTAGCTTCAACTTGTTTATTTAAAGCTGCATATAAAAATGAACTTCCTACTGCACCTACTCCAATAATTCCTATTTTATTCATATTACTAATTTCCTTTCTTTAAAATATCTTTAATTTTCTTAATAAAGTTTCCATTAAAAATATCTAACACTTCACTTGAAAATGGATTTGTATTTTCTAAATAAGCACTCATTAGTGTTGCTTTTTGAATAAAAGCTAATATTCAAGCAATTCCACTTTCAGTATCATCATTTATGTGTATTTTAATATTTGGTATTTTATATATGATAACACTATTTTCAATAATGGTGTTTTGAATTAGTTTATTAATAGAATTAAATGTTAAACCTGATGCACTTAGCATACTATCTTCCGGAACATTTGATGTTTGAATTTTATAATCATATTTAGGATTATCTAAAATCAAATTAGTATTAAAAGTTAATAAATTGTTTTCACACATTAATTGAGATAAAGCTTTAATATCTGAAGCTGCATTTGACACAGACACAAAAAGACCTTTTGCTTTTTTGTTAGTAGTTTCAGATAAATACATTTGTAATAAAGCACCTAATTTAAATGTTTTTTTGCTAAACACATTTAAAAATTCAGTCTTAAAATTATTCCTTTTTAAAATTTCTCTAATCGCAGCATATTGATAAGCAACGTTTCTTGTTAAATCAGATTCAGAAAATCTTTCATGTGCTTCAACTGATTCATCAATAAATTTATTTATATTAAGCCCTAAACATGCTAATGGAAATAAAATAGCTGGCGTATATGTTAAATATTTTTCTGTAATGTTATCAAATAAAGCAAAGTGATTGTAATTATTTTTTTGACAAAGTTCATACATTTTTCCATAGTTATTATTTGTGGTTATAAAAATATATTTGTTAGCATTATTCCTACCTATAATTTTTTCAAGCATAATTTTAAATTCTCTAAACAGTAATAAAGTTTCTATATTATCACCACATTTAGAAATAACATTAATTGCAAAAGGTTTTGAAACTAAAGCATTTGTAATTTTTGCAAGTTCATCTCCATCAATACTTTCATCAACATAAATTAATTTTAGTTTGCTGCCTAAAATATTATTGGTTTGAACAAAGTCTTCAATAGCTTGAATTTGTAGCAAAATTGCTTTATTGGCAATGATAACTAAATATTCAATTTGTTCTTCTAACAAGAGATTTTTTGATTTTTCTAATATTAATTCATAATCCTTTTTTAAGACATTTTTAGAAGGATCTAAGAACCCTAAATATTCTGATTCATTAACAATTTTTTTATTAATTTTATTGTTAATATCAGCTATTTTTTCTGCATACTCAAAAATTGCTTTTTCTTTAACCGCGTAATCATAATCTAATTTTATTTTATTTGCCATATCTAATTCCTTTATTTACAAAATCTAAAAGCGCTTCAAAGTTATTATCTTTGTCACTATCCAATTTAAATTCAAATGGGTTTTTTAATTCTTTAGGATGTATCCTTTTAAATGAAACTACAAGTTCACCGGTTGCCATAATATCAATAATAACAACTTCTTTTATGCTTCCTATTTTAAACATATTTTTTATGTCTTTAATATAATAGTCACTTACTTCATTAATATTGAGAAAACATCTATTATTATTTTTGGTAGTCAGATAAATAACATTTTTCCAAATTTTAGTTACTTTGACTTTGATTATTTGTCCTATTTCAAATTCTTCATCATTTGTTCAAATCATTTAATTTACCTTTCTAATTTATTTTTTCTAGTTCCTTAAGAAACTTTTTCTCAAGTTGATTAAAATTATTTAATCCTAAAAATATTCCTTTTTGTAATGGGCTAATTCCAAAGAATTTTTCTGACAACAAATAAAATTTTTTGTATTCATTTTTAAAATCTACTTGACTTTGTGATGAAAAATCTTTTATTGCTTTTTCAATAGCTTCATTTCTTTTTTTAACTCATTCAGTTTTAATATCATTATATAACAGTAACATAGAAATCATATTAGATTGGTTGAATCTCGTCATAAAATCTTTTTCAATCATAATATTTTTAAGAATTTCAAAATAACTATTATTAAAATCAAGCAAAGGTTTTATTTTAATTTCAATATCTTTATCATTTTTTAAATCGTTAATTGCACTAATTGATTTATAGACAGCTTCATTTGCGAAAGACATTCAATAATAATCAAGCAAAGATTTATTTTCCGAAATTAATTGTTGGAAATTAAAATCTTCTGAACTATTGTTATTTTTAAACTCATCATAAGTAATTTTATTTTTTTGATTTTTTGCAATTATAAATTTAACAAATGAATTAATTTGTCTAGTCGTATATAAGTTTAATAAATTACTTATTAATGAAAAGGTCGAATTTTTTAAATAAGGATGGGCATTTCAACCATCTACAAGTTGACTTACTGCATCAAAAATATCATTGGAATATTTCTTATTGTCTTTATAATAGCTACCAGTATCCAATTTAAATATTTCTTTTTCTAAAACTTTATCAACTAGTTCTTTTTTGATTTCATAAAGTTCTAAGATTTTTTGAATTTTTTCAGCATAGTTTTTTACATTATTACTTAATAAAGTTTCAATTGATTCACGATCAAATACTTGACCTACAATTTCTGATTTTATATTTTGAGTTAAATTAGCAAATGATCCAAATTTTTGGATAATAGATTGAATTAAATTAGAAAATAATTTAAGTTGTTTTTCTCATTCTAATTTAAAAATATTTTTTTGTTCGGACACTTCAAAACTTTTATCAAGTGCTACTTTAGTTTGTTCGTCAATTTTAATTTTTATTTTTGTTAATAAATAGTCTAAATATACACTTAGTGGCAAATTATCTTTTTCATAACTTGTTACACATACATTCAAATATTTTTGTATGTCAGAATTAATCATTTTCATTTCAGAAACAAATTGCTTAATTTTTAAATCAATATTAGGAATACTATTAACATTTGCATTTAACTTTGTGTTGTTAACAAATAATAAAAGTAAGCTATCAAACTCTTCTTTTAAAGTTCCAACATATTTAAAAAATTTCTTAAATGATTCGCCATTAGTTATATTAACACTTTCAAGTATATCCTTTGGTTCTAATGTTGGATTTTTTGTTTTTTCTTGTGCTAATTTAGTAAAATCTTTTAAATAAAAATCGAACATAAGTTCTAAGAATAATTCAAATTGTTCAAAGATCTTATATGATAATTTTTTATCAATTGCGTTAGTAGTTGAATATGTTTCAATTTCATCTATGGTAATATTTGCTAGTCTTCAAAATTCAGAAATAAAATTAATATTTTTATCTGAAAAATCATATATTCAAGCATTTTGAATATGACCTTTTTTATCAACATTATTAATTACTGTAAATTCTAAAAAAGTACTTTCTGTAAATTGTTTTTTAAGATTTTCACTAATACCTAAATCAGGGCTATTTAGGTAATCAAATAATGATTTTTTATAGCCATCTAAAAACTTGCTTATATCAGACAAAGCTTCTTTCTTTGAATATCTTCTATCTACATTATCTTCAATAATTTTTATTTCTTCATTGTCTTTATTCTTACAACTAATTAATATAGGAAATAAAGGCATAGTAGGTAAAGAACATAATAAAAATTTAGTGATACGCTTTTCCATAATTCTCCTTACAATAAGTAATAAT
This sequence comes from Metamycoplasma orale ATCC 23714, assembly GCF_000420105.1. Taxonomy (GTDB): domain Bacteria; phylum Bacillota_I; class Bacilli_A; order Mycoplasmatales; family Metamycoplasmataceae; genus Metamycoplasma; species Metamycoplasma orale. Next base: position 68,764 of record NZ_ATUH01000002.1, on the reverse strand, counting down.
ATAATAATATATTTTACATTAAAACTAGATTTCCACAATTAATATAAAATATAATATAATTTATTTAGCAAAGAAACAGAGGTGCTTTTTTTATAAAAGCTGAGAAATACTCTTAATAGCTGATCTAGTCAATACTAGCGTAGTGAGTTTCGAAATTTTTATTACTTTTTTCTTTGTTATATTTTATTGAGGTAAATATATGAAAGCAAAAAAGATATTATTTAGTTTAACTTTGGGGACACTTTTTTCTTGTGCCCAGCTTGCAATTAGTTGTACAAAAAATACGCTAAATATTACAATTAGAGAACCTTGAAGTTATAACCATGACACAAATTTTATAAAACAAATTGTTAATGAATATAATTATTTGATAAATAGTGAAAATTTGAACTTACAGCCAATAAAAGAAAGTAATGCAAATTATGTAGGTGAAAACCACAATACATATTTAGATCTTATAAAAAAATCTGTTGACGTAAGTTACATGACTACTGAAAATTATTATCAACATAAAGAAGACTTAAATCCTATTATACAAACAATGACTTATGCTTTTAAATTTGATAAAGAATCAAATCAATATTACTCTGATGGTTCAAGTACTGACCCACTTGTAAAAATTGCAAAAGAAGCCGAAACATATTTTGCTGCAAAACCTTATGAAACTTGAAATGATGATGAATATGAATGAAATGGTATTAAATATAATTACTTTTATGATGAGAATAAGAAACTTGTAGATTTTTATAGAGGTTGTATAATAATTTGAGGAGACGAGCAAACTTTAAAAGGAATTAAAGAAGCATGAAATAACAAAGATTGAAATGCATTTAGAAATTACGGAATAATGTTTGGCAAAGAAACTAGTGCAAGCAAATATAAATTACAAGAAGCTCTTTTTAAAAAACATTTTAATAATTTTAAGTCATTTAGAGCAGATCAATTAAACAATGCAACAAAATATATACAAGGAAAAGCTAGAGACTTATCTAAAGGTAGCAATGCAAAATATCATATTGTATTCGACGAACTTGGGTCTTTTGCATATACACACAATAGCAAAAATGGAGTTAAAAACAATTATTATACATGTACTAACCCTAGCCATAAAATAGAGTTTTTAACTGCTACAGAGCCAATGAAATTTGATTTATTTGTTATAAATAAGTCTATGGAATTTGCAAAACAAAAACTTATTTCTAAAGCCATTTATAATGTTTGAATTAAAAATAAAGATGAATATGGCCCCCTTGTTGGATATAATGGATATAGAATAATAAATAATTTAAATGAGGAAGTAATTGTTCCATATGAAAAACTTTTTAAATAACATATCAATAAAAAATGAAAAATTTAATTCATATATTAGTAATAAAACAACAACTATCAAAGGCCCAAAAAGACCTTTGATAAAGGCTTTATTCTGAATTTTACTAATTGGGTTATTAATATATTTTTTGACTAATATTAACTGAAGAATATCAAAAGAAGGCTTTGGTATTTTTGCCTCAAACATTAAAAGATTTTTTCAGCCGGTAATAATTAGCAATTATATTAAAGGCGGCAATCTCTTTTATTTATCTATTATAGCTATGGCTAAAACTTTTTTATTTGCTTTAATAGGAACACTGGCAGGTGGTGCACTTGCATTTATAACTTCCATTTTTTCAAACTATAAAATGAATAATAAATATGTTGCAATTACTTTTAAAATCATTACAACATTTTTAAGAATATTACCTGAACTTATTTTTATATATTTATTTATTTTATCTTTTGATAGAGGAATTTCCTTATTCTTAATTTATTGTTGATTTAGTTGATTGTGATTGCATGAATACTTTACGCAAACAATAATGACTGCTGAGTTTTCTATATATTACCAAATATTAAAGACATCTAATTCTAAATTTAAAGCTTTTTTCCAAGAAATACTTCCTCAAATAAAAAATAAATTTATTAATTACATGATCTTTTCATTAGAATCAAATATTAGATGAGGCGCTTTACTTTCGATGTTTGGCTTTATAAATATTGGGACTTATTTAAATAGCCCTATTACAACTACTAACTATAAATATTTTAATGAATTAATGGTGCCACTTTTTGTACTTACAGTATTTTTCTTATTATTTGATGGACTAATATATGGAATAACTAATTTTATATTAAAAGATAAAACCATTACAATTGAAAAATTTAAAACTGTAAAAAGAAAAAAATATATTAAAACTATTTTCTTAATATTATTTTCAATTTTCATTTTAGTTATGCTTTCATATTTTATTTACTTAAATAGAAATAATCATTTTTATCCGGCTGAAGCTAAAAAATATTTAGTTCAGTTATTTAACCCTAATTGAAAAAATATTAAAAATGATAATGTATCTATTTTTTCATTACTAAGTGAGTACATTAGTTTAATCACAATTACTCTAATTCTTTGTTTTGCTTTTACATACATAAAACTAATATTTAAGAATTATTATTTAAATAAAAAAGTTTACTATATTTTAAAAATTAAGAACACAGCAATAAGATTTTTACCAGTTACTATTCTATTCATTTTATTTTATACATTCTTTATTACTCCGCAAACTGCTTTTGTTTTTGCATTTGCAATACATTCAAGTACAGCGCTTGCTAGAAACTTGGAAAAGAAAATTAACGACATTAATTTAACGCAATTAAAAGTAGAATATCACTTAACAAATTCTAAATTTCAAACATTTAACAAATTTATATTCCCATATATTAAACCAACACTGCTTTCACTATTTACTTATGAAGCAGAAAAAACTATGAGAAACTTTGTTTTATTTGGTTCATTTACCTCTAGTTTATTGGGTTTAAAAGCTACACTAGCTAGATACAAAGAATTTAATGATATCGCTCCGTACATTTGAATTCAAATATTTATTGTGGGTTTAGTTACACTAGGCTCATGACTAATTAGAAGAAAATATATTAATCAATAATATTTTTAAAAAATCTTTACAAATAAGCGCATATTTAAAAAAATTAGTATCCAAAAAATACTAATTTTATTTTTTATCTTTAAACAAAGGGAATTTCAAAAAACATAATTATTATTGTTAAGTGTAAAAAATTTAAAAAAGTCCATGTTCAAAGGACTTTTTTAATTATTTTTAATTTTTTCTAAAGCTACTCTGGCAATCATCATAGCATTATCTGTGGTATATTCCATTTTTGGAAGAAAAACATTTTTATGTAACTTTAAAAACATCGATCTAATTCCTTTATTAGCTGATACTCCACCTGCTAAAACTAAGCAATTAGGTTTATATTTCTTAATAGCTAATTTCATTTTGTTTTTTAAATAATCAATTACTGTATTTTGAAAAATAGTTGAATATTTATTAACGTCGACAATTTTCTTTTTCAGTTGATCATTATTAATAAGATTAATTATTTTGGTTTTAAGCCCACTAAAAGAAAAATCTAATTCATTATGAGTAATAGGCAATTTGTATTTTTCTTTATATGTCCCACTATATTGTGCTCATATATTATCAATAACAGGACCGCCAGGAAATCCAAGATCTAGCTTCCTTGCAACCTTATCATATACTTCGCCAACAGCATCATCAAGTGTCTCACCTAATATTTGATAATCGAAATTAGATTTATATAGAACTAATTGCGTATGTCCTCCAGAAACAATTAGGCCCAACGCAGGAAACACAACTTCTTTTTCTATAAAAGCTGAATAAAAATGTCCTTCTAAGTGGTTAATTGGAATAATGGGCTTATTTATAACTAATGATAATGCCTTTGCTACAATGTAACCAACTTGCAATGAACCAATCAAACCTGGTTCTTTTGTATAAGCGATATAATCTAATTTATTAATGTAATTTAAGTTTTTTAGTTCTTCTAGCAATAGCCCAATGTTAGTAACATGTAATCTTGCTGCAATTTCGGGAATAGTACCACCATACTTTTTATGTATTTCTGTTTGGCTTAAAGTTTTCATTCATATTGGTTTGTTATTATCCAAGATAGCAAAAGATGTATCATCATGAGAAGATTCAATAGCAAATATAATCATTATTTTATTTCTCCTATTTGAGGGTCGGTTAAATAAATTGGCTCTAATTGATAAATTTCTTTTTTATTAACTTTCTTAAATTTTTTAATAAAAAAACTGAGATGTTTTTCAAAAAAATCATAATCAAATTTTGTTCAATTATTATCGTTTTTTATAGTGACTATTTTTTCAAAATCTCCCTTCTTAGAAAAGATAATTTGAAAATTAGTTTTTTTACTTATTTTTATATTTACATACTCACAATTATTATGTTTTTTAATTTCTTGCTCTTTTAATAAATCATATGTTGAAATAGTAAAAACATCTTTATTTGAAAACATAGCAGCTGTTTTTGCAAAAAGAGAAGCTATTCTAGAACCCATAAAACTTCCAGGTCCTAATGTAATATAAATATTTAAATCTTTAACTAAAATGTTATTGCCTAATATTTTTTCTAATTCATCATAAAAAATATCTGTCTTGCGTGCAACATTTTCAATATTAGTTTTTTTAACTATTTCATATTTATCGTTAAAAATTAAAAAATATAAATTGTCTAAAGATGTATCAATAAATAAATTCATAGTTAGTTTTCCCTTTTGTCAATTAATTCTACTTCAAATATATGGTTAGCATTTTTATCCAATTTGATGTTAATATTATAGTAATAATCAAAATTATGTTTTATATTAGAAGCTCATTCAATAATAACTAATTTACCATCAAAAAATTCTTCATATATATCAATACTACCTTTTAATTTATAAGCATCTATATGTACTAAATGATCATAAATTAAAAGTGTATTAAATGTTGGGGAAATAATAGTTTTAGTTTCGTTTAATAATTTGCCAATTTCTTTAGTAAGGGTTGTTTTACCTGCCCCTAATTCACCATCCATTAAAATTGCTTCAACGTTTTTGTCTTTTAAAAGTTCAGTAGCTAATGGTAACAATGATTCATTATTTTTAAATATATAAGTCTTTTTCATTTTGGCCTTTATTTTAATAATTCTTTTATTGTTTCTTTGCTAAAGTTTTTTACTAAATAAGACCCAACTACTGCAAGATCAACGCCTGCTTTAAAACAATTTTGAATAGTTAAATTATTAACTCCACCGTCAATTTGAATAATTACATTTTGATTTTGTTTTCTTATTTGATCTTTAATATTTTTCACTTTATCTAAACTAGATTCAATAAATTTTTGTCCACCCTTGCCAGGATATACGCTCATAACAAGAACTAATTTTAGTTTATCAAGATATGGATATAATAATGCAATTTTTGAATTTGGACTTACTGCAAGCCCTAATTTAACATTATCAATTTCTGCTTTTTTGAATAATAATTGTAAAGTTTTCTCATTTAAAGCTTCAATATGAAATGTTAAAATATCTCCTATTCCTTTATACATTTCATAATATTCAAAAACATCTTCAACCATACAATGAATATCCATAGTATGCTTTTTACATTCTTTTTTAATAGTAGAAACTTCATCTAAAGTCAAAGCTTTGTTAGGCACAAATATTCCATCCATAATATCATAATGAACATTTGTTATACCTCATTCAATTAATTGATTAACATAATTTACCAAATTTAGTTTTGGAACATCTAAAATTGATGGACTTAATTTTTTCATATTAGCTCCTTATTCATTTGTTAATCTTTTTAGAAAACTTAAATAGTTTTCATATCTTTCCTGTTTAATAATTCCTTCTTTAACTAAACGCTTAACTTCACAATCTTGCTCAGATTCATGAAAATGTTGGCAAGTTCTAAACTTGCATAATTTAGAAGCTTCTCTAAAAGTTTTAAAAGCTTTAGGAAGTTCATTAATGGTTAAGTCAAACTCAATAGAAGAAAAACCAGGGGTATCGATTATTTCTCCCCCATTAAAGTCAATAAGACTAACTTCTCTTGTTGTATGCTTTCCTCTATTTAAAGCAAACGATATTTCTTGAGTTTTAAAATTTGTTTTAGCTAAATAATTAATAAGCGTAGTTTTACCAACGCCAGTTTGTCCAACAAAGAAACTTGTCTTATCTTTGAATATATCACGTAACCCGTCAAAGCCTTGTTCGGTTTCATAATTAATTTCAAAAACTTTATAACCTTGTGATTTATAAAAATCTATTTTTGAACTTGATGTAAGGTCTTTTTTGGTTAATACAATAACAGGATCTACATTTTTATTTTCAATAATAATTAAAAATTTATCTATTAGTTGAGAACTAAAATCAGGTTCAACTAATGACATAACAACAATTGCTTGATCAACATTTGCAATTTTAGGGCGAAGAAAAAAGTTCTTTCTCCCTAAAATTCTATGTATTAATTTGTCTTTTTCAAATTCTACATAATCGCCAACAATGGGTTGAATGTCAAGCAACCTTAATTTTCCGCCGCCTCTAACGCGATAAATTTCTTTATCACTTTCGCACTTAACATCAAAGAAGCCTGCAACTGATTTAACTATTTTACCTTTTAACATCTATATAATTCCTTTAACTGATAGAATAACTAATACTATTGCAACTATTATTAAAACAGCAAAAGACACTATTAAACCAATAGTAAATTTTTTAGTATTAATCCTTTCTACCAAACTTTTTTTGTTTTTTTTTGTTTCATCAAATGTAAGCCTAGGTACTGTATGCAAATCAGTTCTCATACAAATAGATAAGTCATTATATAAAGCTGTACAATCAGCATACCTATCTTCTGGTTTTTTGGCAGTACATTTAATAACAATATTTTCTAAAGCTTGTGGGATAGTTTTATTTGTTTTAGGAAGAGGGGGAAACTCTCTATTAACATGAAGGTATGCTATTGTAGCGTGATCTTTACCTGCATAAGGTAATTTACCATCAGCAAGCATTTCGTAAAGCATAACACCAAAGGCATAAATATCTGATTGAACTGAAGGTTCAGCAGATTTTAAAACAAGTTCAGGAGCAACATATTGCACAGAACCTACAATTGTGTTAGCTCTGGTAACACGTTCTGCTTCTTCACCATCAAGCGAAATACCTAAATCAATTAGCTTAGCCACCCCATTTTTATCAAACAAAACGTTGCTTGGTTTTAAATCTCTATGAACAACATTTGCAGCATGAATATCAATAAGCCCTTGACAAATATCTTTAGCAATGGAAACAATAGTGTCACAATCCATATGTTCTTTTAATATTTTTGTTTTAAGGCTTATACCATCAATGTATTCCATCGCAACATATATTTCATCATTTGTAGGATCATTACGATCAATATGAACATATTCGCCAAAAATTCTTACAACATTATTGCTTATTATTTTTTTCATTAATCTAATTTCATTAATAAAGCGTTTTTTATTAGCTTCTATTCTAGGAGCATTTAATGTTAAAAGTTTAATAGCAAATTTTCTATGATCTTTTCTATATCTAGCAGAATATACAGATCCAAATCCACCATCAGCCAAAAAAACAAAATCATAAAAATTCTTTTGTAGATTTTTGTATTTTAGTAATTCGTCTTCTTTTTTCATTTTTCCCTCTTTATTTTTTTATTTTATGCCTTATATGAAGTTAAATTTCAACAATTACTATAGACATATTATCATTAGACATATTGTGCTTTGCATACTTAATTAAAGTATTTGCTTTTTCTTCTAATGATAAATTTTTAGCTTGAATAATTCTTTCAAAAAGTGGCTTATCAACTCAATCATGTAAGCCATCACTAGTTAAAATAATATATTTTGCATTTGAATCTTTATTATATACAAAACCATCTGGTGTCATTATTTTGTTAGGCCCCAAACAACTTGTTAGTTTATTAGCAAAAGGATGTTTTTCTGCTTCGTGAGGTTTCATTGTACCTTGCCTAATTCATTGATTCATAACATTTTGATCTTCTGTAACTTGATGTAAAAGTCCATTATAAATATATGTTCTTGAATCCCCAACATTGAAAACATAAATATGTTTTTCTTTTGGATAAATTAAACTAGCTGTTAAAGTAGTTCCCATATCTCTAAAAGTTGGATCTTCTTCAGCGGTTTTATTCAATTGATGTTTAATAGCGCTTAATGCATTAATAAATCAAATATTAATTTCCTTTTTATTTTTATAGTCAATATTTTCGTCAAAATGATTTTGAAAATATTGTTCAAAGGTTTGGATAGCGATACTAGCAGCTTTAGATCCACCATAGTGTCCACCCATACCGTCGCAAAGCATTGCTAAAACTCAGTCGCCTTTTACTGCAACACCAACTCTATCTTGATTTTCCGGTCTAACAATTCCAACATCAGATTTAAATGTATATTCCATATTAATTACGCTTTTCTACCTTCAGATTCTTCTGGCTTTTCTTCTAAAATGTGAGCAAATTCTTTTTTAATAATATCAGTAACTTCTTTTACTGTTTGATCAATGTTATTATTTACAACTATGTATTCGAAAAATGATGATTGTCCAATTTCTTCTCTAGCTTTAGCCAATCTCTTTTTAATAATTTCTGGAGATTCTGTATTTCTCCCAATAATTCTATTTTCTAATTCTTTAAATGAAGGAGGCATTATAAAAATTGAAACAATTTCATCTGCCTTCTTTTTTGATTTGTAATATTGAACAACTTGAGTTGCACCATTAGTTTCAATTTCTAAAACAGGGATCATACCTTGTTCACTAATTCTTGCAATTTCTGAATATAGGGTTCCATAATAATTATCAAAGTGAAGTGAATATTCAATAAGTTTATTATCTGCTAAACATGCATCAAATGTTTCTTGAGAAACAAAGTAATAATGAACACCATCAATTTCGCCTTCTCTTGGGCGTCTTGTTGTTACTGAAACAGATAATTTCAATTTTAAATCTTTGTTTTCAAAAAGAGCTTTTTCAATAGTGCCTTTTCCAACACCACTTGGGCCTGTAAATATAATTAATTTTCTTTGATTTTTCTTTGCCATTTTAACCTCTTTATAATTAATAAATGTAATTTTGTTTAAATAACTTTTAAATAATAAATATATATTTTACCATACTTTTTGCATTTCATAACTTCAAACTTTGATAAGTCTATATTAAGATTTTTTTCATTGGTTTCTACTAAAATTAGTCCATCTTCATTAAGAATTTTTTCTTTGTGAATAATATTTAAGCACTCCAATAAAAGTTTTATTTCTATAAAAGGAGGATCTAAATAAATAAAATCAAATTTCCTTTTATTATTCATTCTTGTCAAATAAGTTATTGCATCAGTATTATAAGAAAGAAGATTTTCTTCATTAAGTGCTTTTTTATTTTTATTCAATATTAAGAAAGCATTTACATCTTTTTCTATACAAATAGCACTTTTTGCATTTCTTGACAAAGCTTCTAAACAAAAACTTCCACTACCTGAAAATAAATCTAAAAACGTTTTGTCTTCAATATCAAATTGAATACTAGAAAAAATAGCTTCTCTAACTCTATCAATTGTAGGCCTTGTTGTTTTTCTTGCTGGTTGTTCAATTAATCTATTTCTATATTTTCCTGCAATAATTCTTAACATGATAATCCTTTATATTTATATTTATTATATAGACTATTAAAAAAACAAAGATTAAAAAAATACTTATAAGAATACTTTTTTCAAAAAATGTGCCTATCTAAAAATAATTAAAATAAGATTTAAAAAAATGTATTTATAATATTAATAATATTATGAATACAAAGAACAACAAAAATACAAAACGTACAAATCTAATTTACGTTGTAGTTATCCCCATTTCTCTTCTTTTGATCTTGGGATTTTTTGCTATTGTTGTAATGTTTGTTTTAAAATCTTTTTCTTCTAACTTGCAAACCAATTTTGCTATTGATGAAAAAAACAAAATTTCTTACAATGTAAAATACTCTGAAAATAATAAGATTAGTAAAGATTACAAATTTGATGAACTTTTTTTTGAAGAATATCCTTATGCTAAAGATAGCAAAGGTAACTATAAATATTTTTTTAATAAGGAAGGTTTAGAACTTTTAAGCAAAGAATTTAAGCGCCGGGCAAACTTCGGACCTGAAATTTTCGAAATTCAAAAAATATCTATAAATAAGCGTTATTCTAATAATGCTGGGCAAGATGTTAATGGTTTATATAACCCAGAAACTAAGGAAATTATTCTATTTACAACCGAATTAACTAAAGCTAGAAATGGGTATCAAAAAAGTTGAGATACAGTAGATCTTAATAAAAAAGTTGAGATGGTTTTACCTACACTAGTTCACGAATATACACACCATATTGCAAACGTATATAATAATTCAGGGAAAAAGACAGATAATAATTACACAACAAATTATTACTATAAATTAGCTGAAAATAGTTTTAATTTTTACAAAGATATTTTCATTAAAAACTATACAAACAATACTAAGTTTATTGACGGAATAAAAAAATATTTATATAATGAAAATTACAAGAGCTATGAATCTTATTTATTAGATGCTATTTCTAACAACTCAATATTTAAAAATTTTTCTGCTTATGATCTTTTTAACTTTGCAAATACTAAAAGTTCTAATTTAAGTTATGCAGACAAATTAAAATGACAAAACTTTGAAAACAAAGAATATTATTTTAATAATCCTAATCCTGCTTTAAGTATTCGTTTTGCTTCGCCAATAACAGAAGATAGAATTGACTATTTATATTCTATAGAAGAATTAATTGCTAGAGAATTTGTTAAATTAACATACACTAATTCCAAAACAATTTACAATCCTTATTCTAGTCTTTTTGAAAATATTGCTTATTTTAAGAAGGAAAATGGATATTTCATAAGTTCATTTGGGGATGATATATTAAAAAATATTGCTAATGTACAATCTTTAAATAATTTAGAAATAGTATCTACCAATTGGGTTTTTGATAATGAACTTCGCAAATATAAAAAATTAGTTAGACAAACTTTTTCACTTCAAAATGGTTATTCTTTGCCTTTTAAAAGTTTACCTGCTAATGAAAACGTTAAAGGTATTTATAAAACTTATATGGATTTAATGGGTTATGGTTTGCCAATAAGCTATTTTTCATATAATCAATATAACCAATTTAATGATATAGTTTTAGGCGGTTATTTAAAGTTAGATAATCCTTATAAAAATATTTATTTAGTTGCATCTAATTCAATTAAAGAAGAAAATATTAAACTAAATGTATTTAAAGCTAATACTATAGTAAAAACAAAATGACAAAGTTTTATTGAAGACACTAACTCTGATGTAAGTTTAATAAATCAAGATAAAACTCTTTATAGTTATGTTACAGATCCCTTAGATATTTCAAAACTAACAAATTTAAATAACTCGACATTTAATTTTAAATTTTGAATAGATAAAAATAATAATGGCCAAAAAGATTCAAATGAAATAGTTGAAATAGCAAATGCTAATTTTTATGCAAGACAAGAAGAAATTAAAAGGTCAGTTATTAATATAAGAAAGTATATTGAAAATAATAATATTACTTTAGGTTTAAATAATTCTTATAAAATAAGCATAAAAAAAATCGATACTTTAGGAGATATAAAGTATCAATATGTATTAGAAAAATATTAATTTTTGTTTTTAATATCTTCAGCATCAATACCTAATTCAAACAAGTGATCTCTAATTAAAATAGCTTCTTCAAACTTATTTTCTTTAGAATATTTTTTCATTTGTCTAATTAAATTATCAATGTATTTTTTGTTATAAACAACATCAGCATTTTTATCTTTGATGTCAAAATAGCCTTCAATGTCTTCTAGAACTCAAGAACTTTGAATTGGAGCAGTAATAGGCTTAATAATTGTTTTAGGTGTTATATGATTTTTTACATTATATTCTTCTTGAATTTTTCTCTTAGTTAAGTTGTCTTGAATACATTCTCTCATACCACTTGAAATTGTATTTGCATAAAAGATAACCTTACCATGATCATTTCTCGAAGCTCTACCTACAATTTGAATTAAGCTTCTTGCATTTCTAGAAAGTCCATTTATATCAGCATTAAGAACGCAAATTAAACTAACTTCAGGGATGTCAATTCCTTCACGCAATAAATTAATTCCAATAACTACATCATACTTGCCTAATCTTAAAGCTTTAATAATTTCATTACGTTCAAAAGTTTTAAATTGATCATGAATGTATGCTGCTTTTATTTTATTTTCTTTTAAATATAAAGAAAGTTCCTCAGCATGTTTTTTAGTTGTTGTTAAAATTAAAGTTCTTTCATTTTTGGCAATTTGATTTTTAATATTGTCATAAATATCATTAATTTGATTATCTTTACTTCTAATTTCAATAATAGGGTCTAATAAACCTGTTGGTCTTATATATTGCGAAACTACTTCACCATATGTTTTATTTAGTTCATAATCGCCCGGAGTAGCGGACAAATATATCTTTTGAAAATTAAAGCTCTCAAATTCTTTTAGAGTAAGCGGCCTATTGTCTAAAGCTGAAGGTAATCTAAACCCATAATCAACTAAAGTTTGCTTTCTAGATCTATCGCCTTCATACATACCTTGTAATTGAGGAATCATTAAGTGACTTTCATCTAAAAATACTAAAGCATCATCAGGCAAATAATCAAATAATGAGTACGGTCTTTGTCCAGGTTTTCTACCGTCTAAATATCTAGCATAGTTTTCAATACCACTTGTATATCCAAATTCTTCAATAGAATCTATATCATTAAGTACTCTATCTTTAATTCTTTGAGCTTCTAATAATTTTCCTTCTTTTTTAAAATATTCAATTCTTTCATTTAACTCTTCTTTAATTTCTTCAATCATATTTTTCATTACTTCATCTTTAACAGTATAAGTGGTAGAAGGAAATATTGTTAAACTAGATAAGTTTTTAATTTTATCCTTTGTTATAGGATGAATTTGAGAAATTGCTTCTATTTGATCATCAAAAAATTCAATTCTTAAATTATAATCATTTGTATATCCAGGAGCTATTTCTAAAACATCTCCTTTAATATCAAAATCTCCGCGATCAAGTTCTGATTTTTTTCTATTATATCCAATTTTAATTAATTTACTAATAATTTTTGATCTTTCAATTTTTTGATTTATCTCTATAGGTAAGAAGTTTTTTCGATATTCATTAGGATTATATTCACCATAAATTGAAGCAACGGAAGCAACCACAATTGTATCTCTTCTTATACTTAAAGCATTAATAGCAGACATTCTCATGGATTCTAAAATCTTACTATTTTTTGAAACTTTCTCTATATACAAGTCGCTTTTGGGAATATATGCTTCAGGCTTATAATAATCAAAATATGAAACGAAATATTCAACTCTATTATCGGGAAAAAATTCTTTAAGTTCACTATATAATTGACTAGCTAAAGTTTTGTTGTGACTAATTATTAAAGCTGGTCTTTGCATTCTTTCAATAACATTAGCTACAGTAAAAGTTTTACCAGACCCTGTTACTCCTAAAAGCACTTGATGCTCTTTATTTTCTTTTAGACCTTCAACAAGTTGTTCAATTGCTTTAGGTTGATCTCCTGCAGGTTTATATTTTGAAACTAATTTAAATTTAATATCTTCGTTGTCATTCATATTAAATTAAATTATATTATATGTATATTAGAATAAGTAAAAATATGGTAAAATTAGTAAATTATGAAAAACACAAAAAGAAACAACAAAATATTTTTAGGAACTTTAATCGCATTACCGATTGTTTCTATCCCATTTTTAACTTTTTCATGTGGTTGCAATGGTGGGGAAAAAACTAATCGTTTTTGCATTAACTATTTACACAATTTTGACAAAACAACACGTACCCTTGATTTAAGTAAAACAAATATTACACACATTCCGGACGGTTCATTTGCTAAATCATTTTTAGAAACTTCTGTAAAAGAAGCTAAATTAGCAAACTATAATGATTTATTTGTAAATGGAGAAGTTAACATTAGAAAGATTATTTTTCCTGAATCAATAGAATATATTGGAAGAGCTGCTTTTGAAGCACTTCAAATTGAAGAATTAGATTTTACTAATTGTAAAAACTTATCACTTATAGATTCCAATGCATTTTGAAAAAATAAAATTAAAACTTTAGTTTTACCTAATACTACAAAAGAACTAAAATTGAATAGACAAGCATTTGCTTTAAACTTAATTGATAATTTAACTCTTGGAACTAACATTCGTTCACTTGAAAATGGTATATTTGAAGCAAATAAATTAACTAACTTGGAATTATCAGAAAATATAACGAGTGCCTCACTTGATAGTTTTGTTCAAGAAGGAAATATAACTTTAATTGTTAAAAATGCAGATCTTAAATCTTATCTTCAAAAGCAATTAGCTTCTGATGAATACAAAAAATTTGTTTCAAAAATTACAATTAATTAATATTTAGAAAAATTAAAAATCTCCTTATTGCAAGGAGATTTTTTAAATTATTATTTATTTGGTTTTTTAGTTTTTCCAGCTTCTATTTCTGTTTCAAAATCTTCTTCGTCCATCTTAATTTTTTGTTTTGAATTTTGAACATACTCAGTAAAGTCAGAAAGGTCATCCATTTTAAAAACATGTAAAGTGACTAATGAATTAACAAATCAACTAAATTCTTTGATTGCTTTAATCGCTTCAAAAACTCTAGAAAGACTATTTAATGTTTGCGAGAAATAAAAACTATTTGACAATCAATGAAATCCATAGTGTCTTAATGAATTTCTAATTTCTTCATAAGCATCTTGATAATTATTACCATAATTTTCAATTAATTTTTGTTTGTTTAAATAAAAAACTATTCCGTACATTTTTTTCCTTTCTTTATTTATTTAGTAGATGTATCATACATATCAGTTAAGTTTGCTGTCGATGTATAAACTTTATTTATAATTTCATCATAAATTTTTTCACGTTCTGCTTTATTTGTAACGCCATTTAATTTTGTTGAAAGCTCATCATAAATTCTTTTTGCAAAATCTTCATAATCATTAGGAATACCTAATTTTTTAGTAACGCTAACTCTATAACTTTTGTTTTTTCTTAATGCTCTTTTTAATTTACCTTTTTTGCTAGTTTCACATGAAACAAAAACTAAAGGTAGACTAGATATTGATAAAGTTAAAGCACCTAAAAATAATATTTTCTTATTTTTTTTCATTATTTACCTTCTTCTTTAATTAATTCTTTTGCTTCTACAAGGTTAACTCCAAAGAATGTGGTAACACCTCTTTTTTGCATTGTAGCACCATATAATTTGTCAGCTCTTTCCATTGTTCCTTGTCTATGTGTAATAACAATAAATTGAGTATCTTTTTTAAGACTTTGTAAAAACTCAGCAAATCTAATAACATTGGCTTCATCAAGTGCAGCTTCAACTTCATCTAAAATACATAATGGAAGAGGTTTCGCTTTAAGCAATGAAAATAATAATGAAATAGCAATAAGTGCTTTTTCTCCACCTGAAAATAATTTAAGATTTTTAATTGCTTTTCCAGGAGGTTGTGCAATAACATCAATACCTGATTCCAAAATATTATCAGGATCAGTATATCTTATTTCAGCCATACCACCACCAAACATCTTGCCAAAAACAAATTTAAATTCACCATTAACAAGATTAACTGTTTCTGTAATTCTTTCAACAATCATCTTATCCATTTCATTAATAGCTTCTTCAATTGTTTTCTTAGCAACTATAATTTGATCTTCTTGAGTTTTAACTTCATCGTATCTAGTTTGAACTTCTTCTAGTTGTTGAATAGCTTCTAAGTTAATATGCCCAAGTTCTCTAATATCTTGTTTTAAGTTTTCTACAAGTTTTCTTGCTACATCAAAATCAATGTCAGGTTTGTAATATTGTTGAGCAGTTTCGAATAAAAGTCCATATTGTTCAGATAATCTTTTTTTAGCACTGTCAATTATAGTTTCAGCACGTGCTTTGTCACCTATCTTTTTTCCATTTTCGTCTAAAAGTTGCTTTAACTCTTCGTCAAGCTCATTCTTTTTAACAATGGTTTGATAGTATTGCTCTTCTGTAGTACGAAGAATTTCCTTTTGAGTTCTTAGTTGAACACTTAAATCACTCTTCCTTGCAAGGTTTTCATTAATCATTTTTGTAAAGTCAACATTTGATTCAAAGGTAATTTTTTCATTTGAAATTTGTGAATACAATAATGATAATTTATCAAATTCTTCTGTGTCTTCAGCTAGCTTAACTTCATAAGAATTTTTTTCTGCCATGTAATTACTAATTAAAGATAAGGCAGTTTGTTTTTCAAATTCTAATTTTGAAATTTGTTCTTTTAGGGTTGAAATATTTTTTTCAAGTGGTTGAATAAATGATTCTAATTCTTTAATTTGATCTTCTAAACTAAATGCAGAAACTGTTTGAGAAGCTTGCCCACCGGTCATAACTCCACCAATACGAATAATGTCACCATCTAAAGTTACAACCGTATATTTCTTTTCTAATAAAGAATGTAATCTAACAGCACTTTCAATAGTATCGCAAACTAAAACATTGCCTAATAAGAAACGTTTTAAAACTTCATATCTCTTTTTAGTGGTTACAAGTTCAGAAGCAACTCCTAAAAATCCTTCTTGAGTTTGAGCAACAACAATATGTTGTTCTGCAACAAATCTAGGTGAAATAGAAGATAAAGGAATAAAGGTGGCTTTACCGCCATTATTAGCTTTTAAAAAGTTAATAGCAGCAGTGGCAGTTTCTGGTTCATCAACAACAATGTGTTGTGCAGCACTTGATAAAACAACTTCAATAGCCCTTATATAATCTTTATCAATTTGAATGAGTTCGCTAACTAAACCTTCATATCCTTTAAATAAATGTTGGTTTTCAACAATAATTTTAGTTCCTTTAGCTAATGATGACTTATTTGTCATTTGATCTTGAATAACTTCAATCTTGTTTTTAACTTTGTTTAATTTGTCATTTTCAATATTATATAGTCTACTAAATTCACTTATATCAGAATTATATTTAACAGATTTAATTTCTAATTCATTTAATTGTTCATTCTTTTCTTTGATAAACTCTTTATATGAAATAATGTTTTGATTTAAAACGCTTAAAGAATGTTTTAGAGTTTCTTTCTTTTGACCTGGATCAACATTTTTTTGACCACTCAAAATAAGATCTCTTTCTTTTTCTTCTTTAACCTTTCTAATTTCCATTTCTTGAATAACTTCATTAATTTCTGCAAGCTCTTTAGAAATCTCTTCAGTACTTTTCTTTAAATTATCAAGAAGTTCTTTCTTTTCACCAAGCGAAGTATTATATGATTCCAATCTAACTTCTAAATCTTCTTTAACAAGCATAAATTCTTTAGCTTGTTGAGTTAATTCTTTTAATCTTTCTGAAAAGAAAATAAAATCATGTACTAAAAGAGCAACTTCAACTTCTTTAAGCTGGTCACTTTTTTCCATATAAATTTTTGCCTTTTCAGCTTGACGTTGTAAAGGTTTAACTTGTTTTTCTAATTCTTGAACTAAAACCGAGATTTGTGCAAGAGCTTCTTCTGTTCTTTCTAATTTCTTTTGAGCATCAACTTTTCTATAACGATACATTGAAGTACCTGAAGCTTCTTCAAAAATTTCTCTACGTCTTTCAGGAGTAGCTTCTGCAATATCACTAATAGTACCTTGGCCAATAATTGCAAGAGAAGATTTTGAAATACCACTTTCCATTGCAATTTCTTTAACTTCTTTTAATTTTGCGGGTTCGCCATTAATGTAATATTCATTTTCACCTTTTCCTCTATTCAAAACACGAGAAATAGTAAAAACATCATAAGGAATCTTAATAGCTCTATCTTTATTATCAAAAGTTAAAGTAACTTCTGCTCGGTTCATTTCTTTTTCAGTTTTAGAACCGGCAAAAATAACATCTTCCATGTTATCGCCACGTAATGCTTTATAACTAGATTCACCTAAAACTCATCTAATAGCATCATTAATATTGGATTTCCCTGAACCATTAGGACCAATTATAGCAACAACACCACCATCAAATTTCAAAGTTACTTTATCAGCAAAAGACTTAAATCCGTGTGCTTCAACTTGTATTAACTTCATAATTGCCTTTCTTATTTTTTATCTTGTTTATTAATCATTTTTAAAATTTGCTTTGTTTCAAAATTACTTATTAAATTTTGCTGTTAAATTTATAATAATTAATAATTAAATTATATATAAAATATAAAAACTAACATAATATATTTTTTAAAGTCATTAAATAACATAAATAATAGCAAAAGAAAAAACTAAAAAACACTTTGTTGAAAGTGCTTTTTTAGTTTTCTTGAATGTTTGTTTGTTTGTGCAAAGCATCTAAGGCCGCATTTTTTTCTGCCTCTTTTTTTGTTTTGCCAATGCCTGTTCCATAGTTAACATCATCTACAAATAATTTGCATTCAAAAAGCTCAATTTTATCTTTATCTAAACTTAAATTTGATTTTTTATCACATTTATATTTTATATTAACAATGCCGGTTGATTGAAGCAGTTCCTGTATTGCGGTTTTAGGATCTGCAATCTTTTTAAAGTCGACTTTATGAAAATATTCTTCAAGGTTTTTTAATAAAAATTTAGTTGCAAAGTCTAGTCCTTTTTCAACATATAGAGCTGCTATAAAAGCTTCAAAAAAATCAGAATCAACCTTTTCATTTTGCCCATTAATAAAAGCTTTATTGCCTGTTCTAATATTATCAATAATTTTTAATTTTCTAGAAATAGTAGAAAGGGTATGGTTATTAACAATCGAAATTCTATGTTGTGTGGCCATGCCTTCATTGTAGTTTGGAAACCTTTTATATATTTCAGCAGTTACAACAAACTCAATAATTGCGTCGCCAAGAAATTCTAAATATTCAAAGTTTTGAACGTTTTTATGTTCATTAGAAAATGTAGTATGCGTTAAAGCTTCGCAAAATGTATTAATGTTTATTCCTTTAAGATCTATACCCAAATCGATAAGCAATTTTTTAACTTTTTGTTCAAATATTTCGCTATCCATTTTATTTATTCTTCCTTTTTGTTTTTTTGTTCTAAATCATTTCTTAAATTTTCCATTAAATTATTTTCTAAAGCAAACTTAATTTGATTGAGAGCTCCTAAAAAAGCTTGTGCATCACTTCTCCCATGTGCTTTAACAATTATTTTTTCTAAACCTATTAAATATGCACCGCCTACATTACGATAGTCAAACTTTTCTTTAAATTTAGTTAAATCTTTTTTTAACAATAATCCAGCAATTTTATTTTTTGTCTTGCTCATAATTATATTTTTAAAAACTTTACCAATATTTATAACTGTTTCTTCTAAAGTTTTTAAAAATAAATTACCTGCATATCCATCTGACACAACAACATCAGCATTACCTACTATTATGTCTTCTGGTTCTATAAAGCCTAAATAGTTAATATTTTTATTTTTCTTTAAACTTTCATTAGCTTCTCTTAATGCTAAGGGTCCTTTATAATCTTCGGTGCCAATATTTAAAATACCAATTCTAGGTTCGTGTTTGAAAATAGACTTATAAAAGGCATCTGCAAGAATTGCTCATTCTTCCAAATAATTGGATTTGATTTCAACATTAGCGCCTGCATCTAATAAAAGAATTTTACTATCTAAATATAAGGAAGGCATAACAGGCATAAAAGCAGGACGTGAAATATTTTCCAAACGTTTTACTTTTAAGGCTGCCATACTTATAAATGATGCACTATCTCCACTGCTTAAAATAGCA
This sequence comes from Metamycoplasma orale ATCC 23714, assembly GCF_000420105.1. Taxonomy (GTDB): domain Bacteria; phylum Bacillota_I; class Bacilli_A; order Mycoplasmatales; family Metamycoplasmataceae; genus Metamycoplasma; species Metamycoplasma orale. The sequence goes on along the minus strand of NZ_ATUH01000002.1, from coordinate 48,944 downwards.
TCTGCATTTCTTTCTTTTAAGATATCAAATGCGCTTAACATAGAAGATTCGTGAGCTAAAATTTCCCTAATATTTTCACTAGGTTTTTTAACTATATTAGTTGAATTTATTATCTCAATATTATTTAATTTTGAAGGTAAATTATCTTCAATGGTTTTTTGATTTCCTACTATAATTAAGGAATAATTTGAATTTTTTGAAGCAAACTCATAAGCAGCTTTAATGGCTTCTATTTCCTTATTGTCATTATTTAATAAATCAAAAACAATTGTGTTATTTTTCATATAAAACCTCCACATTCATTTCTATAAAACGCTTATAAAATAAGGATAAATTGCTTGTCCGCCTTCGTAAGTTTCTATAGTAATATCATAATTTATTTCTAAATAATTAACAAGTTCATCTAGGTCGGCTTTTGAAACATCTTGGCCGTAAATTATATTTAAAAGTTCTGTGTTTTCATCAACTAATTTTTCAATAATTTTAATTGCAGCTTGATTATAATCTTTAGCTGTATCAATTATCTTATTATTTACTAAACTCATAAAATCACCTTTTTGAATTTTAATACCATCTAATTTTATATTTTTAACTGAAGGAGCTACTTCTCCAAATTTAACTTGTTTTAAGATTTCTTTCATTTGTGCAAAGTTTTCTTTTTCACTATTATCAGAGCTAAAATACATAACCATAGGTATAGTTTGCGCTTGGCTTTTTGTTGGCAAAATTAAAACCTTTTTATTGTTAATTATAGTTGCTGCTTGTTGCGCAGATAAAATAATATTAGAGTTATTTGGTAGAATAAAAATTGTTTTGGCATCAACGCTATCAATAGCAGATATGATATCTTTAGTTGAAGGATTGTTTGTTTGTCCACCTTCAATAACATAATCAACGCCCATTTCTTTTATGGTACTAATTAATCCAGCTCCTGTATTACATGAAATTAACCCACATTTTTTGCTAAATGATTTTTCACTTTTCTTCTTATGATCGCCATTTTCAGAAATGCTTTTATTATTTTCATTCATTCTAGTGTTCGCTTGAATAGTCATATTTTCAATTTTAATCTTAACAAATTGACCTAAATTATTAACAGCATTTAAAACATTACCAGGTTTAACTGCATGAATATGAACTTTTAAAAGAGAATTATCTTGAACAACAATAGTTGAATTCCCAATTTTTTCAAACTTTTTAATTAGTTCTACTTTATCGAATTTGTTTGGTTTATCTAAATCTAAAATAAATTCAGTACAATACCCAAATTCACCAGAATAAATTTCATCATTCATAATTATTGAATTGTTTTGATTAGAGTTAAATGACTCAGTAATTGGTTTACCGTGAAAGAAAGCAGACATTCCTTCTAAAATAGCAACAAGTCCTTCTGCACCAGAGTCATTAACACCCGCTTCTTTTAATAAAGGTAAAAGTTCAGGAGTATTATCACAACTTTTTCTAGCAAGTTTTAATGTAATATCAAAAAATTCAGTGAAATCTGTTGAAGGTAAAATTTTATTTTTTAACCCTTCACTTGTTTCGCGAATAACAGTTAATATAGTTCCTTCAACCGGTTTCAAAACAGCTTTATAAGCAATCTTAGTAGCTTTATCAAATGCATCAACTAATTCAAAGCAATTAATAGTTTTCTTATTTTCAAACGCTAAAGTAAAACCTTTAAAAATTTGGCTTAAAATAACTCCCGAGTTTCCTCTTGCAGAAAGTAGCATATTTTTTGAAGTTGTCTCCGCAACTTCTGAAATGCTTGCTTCATCAGAAAGTTGCATTAGAGCTTCTTTTGCTGCTTGAATAGTCATGAACATATTTGACCCTGTATCTCCATCTGGAACAGGAAATATGTTCATTGCATTAATAGCGTTCTTTTTTGAATCCATACTATTAGCTGCTGAGATAATAGCGTATTTTCAATCTTTACCAGTGATAATATTCATTATTCAGTTCCTTTAATATAAATATCTAACTTATGCAAAAAGATATTATTCTTCTTTAAAACATAAGTTAAAATTTGGTGTAATTCTTCAACTACATTTTTAACATTAATATTTGATAATACAATAATACCTATTTCTAAATCAACCAATGATGAATCATTTTTAAAAAATTTAATTTGAAAAACTTCTTCATTTAAGTTATTTTTTGATTTATGGATAGGAACAATTTTTGTTATTCCGACAACGTTTTCAATAACATCAAAAACAATTTTTTTAATATCTACTAAATTCATATTTTAATATTATATAGAATAAATGTCTAAATATTAAGAAATTAGATAGGGCTTTCCGGTTGGAAAAGCATTAGATAATTTAGCAATTTCTTTTCTTATAACATTATGCAATATTTCGTTTTGAGGTTCTCTTAAAGCCTTATCAATTAAATTAGCCATGATAATAAATTCATCTTCTTTAAAGCCTCTTGAAGTCATTGCCGCAGTACCTAATCTGATTCCGCTTGCAACTGTTGGTTTTTCAGTATCATGAGGAATTGTATTTTTGTTAACAGTTATGTTAATATTTCCTAAAATTTCTTCAGCTTCTTTACCAGTTAATCCATAACTTTGTTTTACATCAATAATAAATAAATGGTTTTGAGTAAGTCCTGAAACTATTTTAACGTTCTTATTTATAAAAGTTTGACAAAATGCCTTTGAGTTTTTTAGAAGTTGATTTTGATACTCAATAAATTCAGGTTGAAGTGCTTCATAAAATGAAACTGCTTTAGCCGCAATTTGATGAAATAAAGGGCCTCCTTGATAACCTGGAAAAACAGCTTTATTAATTTTCTTATAAATTTCAGCATCGTTAGTCATAATAATTGCACCACGAGTACCACGTAAAGTTTTATGTGTTGTTGTCATAATGACATCAGCATATTCTGAAGGGGAAGGGTGTAATTTAGCTATGATTAATCCAGAAATATGAGATATATCTGCAAATAAATAAGCACCAACCGCATTTGCAATTTCTCTAAATTTCTTAAAGTCAATAATTTGTGAATAAGCTGAATATCCACAAATTATCATTTTAGGTTTTACTTCTTTAGCTACTTTTAGAATTTCATCATAATCAAGTTTGCCTTCATCATTAAGATAATAAAATGCAGGTTTGTAAAATTTTCCACTAAATGATATTTTATACCCATGAGATAAATGACCACCGTTAGAGAGTTCTAAAGCAAGCACAGTGTCATTTGGTTCTAATAAGGCCATATACACTGCAGCATTTGCTACACTTCCAGAATATGGTTGAACATTGACATATTCAACATTAAAAAGTTTCTTAGCTCTTTCTTGTGCTATCTTTTCGATTTCATCAACGTATTCACATCCACCATAATATCTTTGTCCTGGATAGCCTTCTCCATATTTATTTGTTAAGCATGAACCCGCTGCTCTAAGTACATCTTCTGACACATAATTTTCAGAAGCAATAAGTTCAATATTTGCTTCTTGTCTTATATTTTCTTTTTCGATTAAATCAGCAATTTCTTTATCTTTTAAATTTATTTTCTTATACATGTTTACTTCCTTAAAATAAAAAAATTAATCTAATAAAGATTTATTTTTTCTTTCTTCTTCAATAATAATTTGTTTTTCTTTTTTAATTTTAGCTTTGGCAATAGCTTTATTTATTGCAATAACAATAACAGCGCTTAAAAATGCTAAACCAACTGCAGGTAATACTCTAATAAACCACTTGCCAGTTTCTATACCCGAAGAAACTAGTCATGAGTTCATTACGCACATAACAGGCACTAAAAAGTTAAGTGATGTAATTTTAAGTTTTTTAAACCTAATCAATAATGCAATTACAATTGATTGAACTGCGGCTACACACAATGCAACCGGTAATAATAGAGATCATCTAGAACTTGCGAATTTTGTTGTGCTTCTAATTGCTCAACCATCTGCTCCCATTAAAAGAAAAACTAAGAATGAAGGGATCGCAATTAAAAGGAGTGCAGTTAAACTTATTTTTCAAGAATCTGATAAGGCACGTCTTTCTTTTTTGATTTGATCTGAGTTTTTATAATTTTCAAAATTTATTTTTTTATTTTTTCATTTTTTATTTTTTGACATTTGATTAACCTGTTTTTCTAAAAATTTTAGTAAATATATTAATAAAGTTAAATTATACATTATTTATAATTAAACCTAAAAATTAATTTTGTAGTTAATATTTAATAATTAAAAAAATACTTTCTTAAAGACTTTTTTTAAGAAAATTGAAATAATAAAAAATATTCAAAAAAGTACTTAATATAAAGATTTTTTTGAATATTTCTAATTAAAATAAAGTCATTTGATTTGTTTCATCAAGATCATCAAGAACACCTAGTTCTTTTAAAGCATTAATAGTTTTTGTATTAAGCTTTGTACGATCTTTTAAGTCTTCTATTGAAACAAATTCGTGTTCTTTTCTTGCTTTAACAATAGATTCAGCAGCAGATGATCCTAACCCTTCAACAACTGCGAATGGAGGTATTAATGCTTTTTCTTTCTTATCAACAGTTCATTTATTAGCATCAGATAATTTTAAATCGACATTTTTAATTTTTAGCCCACGAGCATAAAGTTCTTGAGCAATTTCCATTAAAGGAATAAATTCAATTTCTTTTTGCGACAAAGGAATTTCGCTTTTACTACTTTGTCTTTTTATAAATTCATCTAGTTTATTGCTAATAGCTTTATATCCCGACTTTAAAATATCTACAAATACAAATTGATTTTTAGTTGAAAAGTAAGCTGCATAAAATTCAAGAGGATAATAAACTTTATATCATGCAAATCTTCAAGCCATAATAACATAAGCTGTAGCATGTGCTTTGGGAAATAAATACTTAATCTTTTTAAAAGTATCTTGATATCATGAAGGGATTTTTCTATTGCTTTTTATGATACTTAAGTATTCAGCAGTTAAACTTTTACCTTTTCTAACGTCTTCCATTATTTTAAAAGCAACTTGTTTATCAACACCACGGTCAATTAAATTTTTCATAATATCATCACGACAACAAATACAGTCAATTAATTTAACACCATTTTTAACAAGTTCATCAGCATTACCACTTCAAACGTTTTCACCATGACTAAGACCTGAAATTAAAATTAATTCATTAAAAGTTTTAGGCTTGAGAACTTTTAACATACCTCTAATAAATTGTGTTCCAAATTCAGGTAATGCTAAAGCCCCTGTAGTTTCACCATGAATATCTTCAGGTTTTATTTTTAGCGAATCTAAACTATAAAATAATTTAATTGTTTTCTCATCCATTTTAGGAATTTCACTAACCTTTACATTAGTTAAACTTTCTAACATTTTTATAGATGTAGGATCATCATGTCCTAATAAATCAAGTTTTAAAACTGAATCGTGTAATGCTTTTTTATAGTCAAAATGGGTAGTCAATCATGTGCTATTAGTTTCATCAGATGGAAAATTGGCAGGCGTAAAATCTTCAATAGTATATTCTTTAGGAATAATAACAATTCCGCCAGGGTGTTGACCACTAGTTCTTTTGACTCCTTGAGTCTTAGAAGCTAGAAAATCAAAATAACTCTTAGATCAAATTTCACCATTGTGTAAGACTTTTTCCGCATATTTCTTGCAATAACCATAAGCGGTTTTTTCAGCAACAGTCATTATGGTTCCTGCTCTAAAAGTGTTTTCTTTTCCAAATAGATCCCTAACATATGAATGAATTGTAGGTTGATATTCACCGCTAAAATTAAGATCAATGTCAGGAACTTTTTCTGCTTCAAAACCTAGGAAAGTTTCAAATGGAATGTTATGACCATCTTTTGTTAAATTAATATTGCACTTAGGACAAAGCTTATTTGGTAAATCTCAGCCTGAATGAACATCTTTATCTTTTGACCATTCAAAGTATTTACATTGTTCACAAAGGTAATGAGGGGGGAGCGGATTAACTTCAGTTATTTGCGATAAATTAGCAACTATTGAAGAACCAACACTGCCTCGACTCCCAACAACAAAACCATCTTTATTACTTTTTTTAACAAGCAAGTGACTAATTCAATAAATAACAGAATATCCATATTTAATAATTGATGAAAGTTCTTTATGTATTCTTTCAGCAATTATCGGATCAATATTTTTTCCATATCTTTCTAAAGCTGTTTTATAAACTAGTTCTTCTAATTTTTTATCTGATTCATCAAATTTAGGAATATATAATTTGTTTTTAATTATTTCTATATTTTTTTCAATTTGATTTGCAATTTCATAAGTATTATCAATAACAATTTCTTTAATCAAATCTTGATTTCTTAAAAAAGCAAATTCATCTAACATTTCTTGAGTCGTCAATAATCTAAAATATGTTTGACAATATTTTCTATATTTTTCTAATTTATGAAGACCGCCTCCTAATGAAGGTGTATTAATATAAATATCATGAATTAGCTTTTGATAATCATAAACATATCTTGAGTCACTGACTGCAACACAAATTTTTCCCATTTTTTTAGCTTTATTAATTAAATCTATATATGCTGTTTCAACTTGTTCACGAGTTATTCAGTCACTACTATATAAATAGTTGAATGTTGAAATAGGTGGAAGTTCAATATAATCAAAAGGGATAAGCGCTTTAATAATATTTTCATCACTACCATTAATAACTTCTTCTCATAAAAATGAAAAGTTAGTTCCTGAACCTAATAATAAATCAGGATCTGGTAATCAATTATTTATTAAAAATCTTGGACCTCCATAATAATTTGTAGTTAGTGAATGCGTAATATATTGATATAACTTTTTAAGGCCATCCTTATTTTTAGCTAGCATACGCACTTCATAACCAAATTTTCTTGATAAATCAGGGAGTTCAATTTTTCTTAAATCATCTGCGGTATAAATTTTCTCTTTAGTTTTAAATCTTTGTAAAATTTGTGTTCAAACATTAGCTAAAACCATAGCATCATAATCTCCTCTATGGGCTTCACTTTTGCTATATGTTATATTAAATTTTTCAGCTAGATTTTTAAGCGTATGTTTTTTTTCTTTTGGGAATAATAATCAAGAAATTGGTAGTGTATCAATTCCTCTAATAATGCTTGTATCAAGGCCATTTTCAGAAAATTTTTGTTTACAAAAATTAATATCAAAACGAGCATTATGGGCAACACAAATCTTATCTTTTAAAATATCGTAAATCTTTTGAATACCTTCTTTTTGACTAAGACCTTGCTCAACCATTTCATTGGTAATGTTAGTAAGTTCAGTAATTGAAGATGGAATTGGTTTATTAGGTTTTAGAAAGAATTGTTCTTTCCCTTTTATTTTTCCATTAACTACATAAGTAGCACCAAATTCTATAATATCATTAAATCTAGCACTTAATCCTGTAGTTTCAATATCATACACAACATAAACAACTTGCTCACTTCTATCTAAAGGAAACAAATTAAAGTTGCTTTCTCCAAAAACAATATTATTATTTGTATCAATGGAAGTTAAAGTTGCTCCATAAATGGGTTTAATGTTAGTAGGTAAAGATTCTAAGTAAAAATTAGGAAAGTTTTGAACATTATCCAAATCAGTTATAGCTATTGCATCATGTCCTCATTCTTTAGCAGCTTTTAAATATTGGTCTACAGTTGAGATACCATCATGTGCAGTCATATTGGTCCGATTAGCAAGCTCTACTCTTTTAAATTTTGACTGCTCTGTAGGTATTTTTTGAATATCACTAACTACTAGTGGAACATCGCGTCCCATAATAACTTTACCAGAAGCTTGTGATTTATAAAAGTCAAAAGACACTTGGCCTCTAACTCTTATTGTTTGTCCAACTTTAAACTTAGTAAATTGTTCATCATCAATTGAAGCAAAATAAAGAACTTTAATAGCTTCTTCATAATCTGAAATAAAAAAAGAAATCATATTTTTATTATTCTTAGTAATTTTTGTTTCTAGTTTATAAATTTCGCCAATTGTTTCAACATTTTCATTAGCCATAGTTTCCACAATTGTTTTAATTGAAGCTGACTTAAAATTAGAACTTCTTCTTTTCAAAAAAGGAGAAGACTCAAAATTAACACTACTTTTTTCTAATTCATTACTTTTGGCATCAGTAATTTTAATTGCTTTATTAATTGACTCTGTTACTTTTTCTTTGTATTCATTAAGAGTTTTTTCAGCTTCTAAAATTTTGATGTCAATAGAATAACCACTAAAATGAGCTAATTTTAATATTTCTAGCCCACTAGTAATTAATTCTTGTTCTCTACCTTTATAGTTTTCTGGTAGAGATAAAATTAAATGTTTATTTTCTAACTTAACATTATTTGGTTTTAAGAATAAAAAGATATCTTTTTTATTAGGATATTTTTGACTAATAAAATGTTCACTATAATCTAAAATTGTCTTTTTATCAAGTGCTTCTTCTTTTACATTTCAAATTAATTCAAAACTATCATTAAACTTTTTATATAAAGCTGCATAAAATTTTTCAAATTGTGCAATTGGCAAATGTGTTTGAAATGTTACAAAAAATAAAATCCTTTCATTGCCATTTTCTAAAGTTTTAAATTGACAATCATCAAAAGTCATGCCTTCAAAAAACCTTGAAGGTTTAAATTTGATTTCTGCAAATAATTTTTTTAAATTTTCACTAAAGTTATAGTCGTCCATATTTCTACCTTTTCTCTCTTATTTTAAATCTTATATTAACAATATAATTGAAACTCCAATTGCCACTAAAGAAGTTGAATCAAACCTATCCATAATACCACCATGTCCAGGAATTAAATTTGAATAATCCTTTATTTTAAAAATCCTTTTAATTAAAGAAAACATTAAGTCTCCAACAATTGATAACATAGGAATTATTATCATACCAATTATTAATTGTGGAATTTTTGTAAAAAATGTAATCTGTTCTTTTTTAAGCTGGTGCCCTAAATAGAATAATAAATAGACACAAATAAATCCTAATATGTAAGAAATAATTGCACCTTCTCAAGTTTTCTTAGGACTAATTCTTGGCGAAAATTTTCTTTTAATAAATTTATGTCCTAAAAGCATTCCACCAAAATATCCTGATGTATCTACAATAACCGGAATTGCAAATAGGATAGCTAAAAAATATAAATTAGTAATATTAAATAAAAATAAAATTTTTAAGAATATTGGAATGTAAAGTAACATGGAAGTCACAATTATATATTCAATGATCATTTCTTTAAAATTAAAATATTTTTTAATATTTGAGGAATAAATTAGCATTACGATCACAGGAATTACTATAAATTGCACACAAACAATGTTTAGAATCGCGTCTTTTACAAAAAGTGATTCATACATTATCTCTCTTAATTTATCAATTTTTAATCCTTTTGTGTTATTAAAAATATAATTGGTATCAGTTGAAAAAAATAGATTAGATGGAAAAAACCAAACTACCAAACTTAGAAAAAGAAGCAATGTGATCGAAACTGCATTAAGTTTTGTGTGTTTTAAAATTTCATAAAGTGCTAATAGTGATAAACATATATAAAAAATAAAACCTATTATTTTTCCTTCTTTTTGAAACAAATTAGTAGTAACAAAGAATGGTAAAATAATCAATAAAAGTATTGATGCTGAAAGCGCTCTCTTGGCTATATTTTTTTTCATAAGTATATTTTATTATACAAAGAAAATTATTAAAATGCTAAAACAAAAATAAAAAAATGACTATATTATATAGTCATTAATTCTTTTTCTTTATTAGCACTAATATCTTCAATTTTATTAATTGCTTTAGTAATTTCTGTTTGTATTATATCGAGATAATGTTTTTGAATATCTTCAGAAAGTTCTTTATCATTTTTTATTTTTTTATTAACATCTTGACGAGCTTGTCTAATATTAACTCTTGCTTGTTCAGTTATAAGATTCAATTGCTTTACAAATTCTTTTCTTTTGTCGGTTGTAAGTTGAGGATAATTTAATCTTAATTGGTGTCCTTCATTAACTACTGTTAAGTTCAATTTATAGTCATTAATTGCTTTTTCAATATCTTTAATTGTTCCAATATCATATGGTTTAACAACTAATTGCAAAGCACCAACAGGCTGAATTGAAGCAACTTCATCTATTGTTACTTGAGAATCATAATAATTAATTTTAATCTTGCTAACTAAAGCTGGATTTGCTCTACCAATAGCTATTTTAACTATTTGGCTTTCATAATTAGCGATAGATTTAGAAACTAATTCTTTCAATTCATCTAAGTATAAATCTAATTCCATAATTCTCCTTTTTTGTTGTTATTTAAATAAGCACAATAAAGAATAACACATTTTATTATTTTTTGTTAGAAATAATTGTATGTGAAATCTTTTGATCTATTATTTTTAATAGTGAATCGTTTTCTAAAATATTAAATATTAAAATGTCAATATTATTTTCACTAGCCATTGTAGCAGCTGTATAATCCAAAACCTTTAATCCTAATTTTACAATATCTTCATATGAAATGTGATCAAATTTTTTAGCATCTTTATTTATTTTGGGATCATCACTATAAACACCATCGACATTATTTTTTCCCATTAATATAGCATCCGCTTTTATTTCACTAGCAAATAATGTAGCAGCAGTATCGGTTGTAAAGAATGGACGCCCAGTTCCACCAGCAAATATTACAATTTCACCATTATTTAAATATTTGATGGCTTTTTCATTAATATATTCTTCACAAACTTTACTATCCATAGACAAACTTGATAGCACTCTACATTTTAATTTTTGATTTTCAAAACCTGATTGTAATGCTAGTGCATTCATTGTTGTTGCAAGCATACCAATGTAATCGGCTCTTACTCTAGGGATACCATTTTTTTCTGCACTTGTACCACGTCAAAAGTTTCCACCGCCAATAACTATTGCTACTTGAATATTTTTAGAAATAATTTCTTTTAGTTGTCTTGCAAAATTTTTTACTAATTCGTAATCAATGGCTAAACTTTTAGATTTATTAGCAAGACCCTCACCTGATAATTTAATTAAAATTCTTTTGTATTTCATTATCTTCCTTTTATTATATTTTTAATTAATTATATTAAATAATAAGAAAAAATTCTAAAATTAATTACATGTTTTAACTAAAAAAATTAAAATTTATTTTTTCCCTTATTTAAAGGTGTTTTTTAAATTTTTATAAAAAAACAAATATATCTCTAATTAATATTAATTAATCGAATTTTGCAATATTATATTAAAACTAAATTAATGCTTATAAAAAGCATTTTTTTAAAAAAAACAAAAATAGAATTCTGCTCTTTTCTTTTTACATATTTTCTATTTTTTATCTTAAAATAAGGATTTTTTTAATTATTTATATAAAAATTTAAAAACAATAAATAATATAACTAAGCAAACAACAAGAATTATAATAGACAATGGCTAATAGCTACTGGTTTTTTAAAAAGTTTATTTTGTGCATAATTTCTATTTTCATAATTTCTTTTAAAACTTTATCTTGCAATACTGTTATGATATTCAATAAAGAATAATGATAAGCATCTATCTCATTATTTGAATAGGTTTCCTTAAATTCATAAAAATGAATAAAAATATATTTATTACAAAATCTAATTTTTTACTACTATGAAGAGAAATTTAAGAATATTAAATAAGCTTGTTTGTTTCTTTTCTTGATGCTTTATATATCTGAATTAAATTTTTTAAATAAGCTTGAAATATTAAAATCAATAGGTTAAATTATTTAACCATGTTTCAAAGCATCTTTTAAATATTAATTTTTATTAAATTAAGTTTTTATAATTTGAAAATGTTCTTACTGATTATCAATTTTAAAATTTGCCTTAATATAAATTGATTTTGAATTATCTACTAATGACATAATATTTAAATATTTACATATGTATTATTAATTTCTGAAAAAATTTTTATCTGTTAGTTTTATATTTATTTTAATAATTACAAAAACATTTTTTTGGTGAGAATATTAATTTCCTAATTTAGCATTTAAATCCAACAATTTTTTCTTACCTTTTTTTAATGCATCAAAAACAGCGCTACGTGTTAGTGCTAATTCATTAGCTATTTCTGTTATGCTTAAATCTTCGATAAAATATAAATATAAAATTTGTTTTTGTGCTTGTGATAAGAAGTTTTTTAGTTTTTCATATAAATTAATATAATGTGTTCTTTCATCTAATTCATTATTATTATTCATATTTAATTTAACTCTTTCATTAGACCGTAAATAAATAAATTAAGATCAAACTCTAATAAATCATCTACTTTTTCGCCCATACCAACATATTTTACCGACAAACCAATTTCATCTTTTATTGTTAAAATAATTCCACCTTTAGAGGTACCATCCATTTTGGTTAAAATTATTCCAGTCAATTTAGTAGATTCAGAAAATATTTTGGCTTGTGAAACACCATTTTGTCCTGTAGTAGCATCTAATACTAACAAACTTTCATGTGGGGCATCAGGATATTTATTAGTTATAACTTTATTAATTTTTGCAAGTTCATTCATTAAGTTAACTTTATTTTGTAATCTCCCAGCGGTATCAATAATTAAAACATCATACTTTTCTTTTTCTGCTTTTTCTAAGGCTTTGTAAACCACTGCTGCTGGATCTTTTTCATTTACTTCTGGTTTTAAAATTGAAGCTCCAACTTTGTTGGCTCAAATTTCAAGTTGTTCAACAGCCGCTGCTCTAAATGTATCAGCTGCAGCTATTAGAACTTTTTTTCCTTCTTTAATTAATAAATTAGCTATTTTAGAAATAGATGTGGTTTTTCCACAACCATTAACACCAACCACTAAGAAAATATTTAATCTACCTTCTTTAATATTTAAAGAAGTATCAACAACAGAATTAGCAGTGTAAATAGTAAATAATTTATCAGCAATAATTTCATTTATCAATTTAGGATCTTTAATGTTTTCATTTTTTACTTCTTTCTTGCATTCATCAATTATTATTGAAACAAGTGAAGAAGAAATGTCTGACATAATTAAAATATCTTCTAAATCATCGAAGAACTCTTCGTCAATCACATTATATTTATTTTGTAACTCTTTTATGCTTTCTATAAAAGAGTTGTTTGATTTAGATAAACCTGCAACATATTTATTTAATTTATTTTCTTTTTCTCTTAACTTTAATAATTTTTTTTGTTCTTTGGCTTCAAGTTTAGCTTGTTTTTTTAAAAGTCTTTCTTCTTTAGTACCAAATATTTTATCTTTTAAATTTGATCAAAAACCCATAATCGCTCCTTAATTAATAGTAATAAATTACTGTAATTTATAATATAATTATATACAATTATTGCAATTATGAAAACAACCGTAACAAAAGAAAAATTTAGACAAATATTTGGCGTGTATAGGTTTAAAGAAATTATTAAACCTGCGATTAATTTGTTTTTACAAACCCTAGTTTTATCGATAGTTGGTTTTACTTCTCAACTAGCTATTTCTTTATATAATAAAAGTTACCATATTGATGGTACATATAGTGGTTCATATTTTTATACTATTGCAAAAATATTAACTGTTTATAAAATATTTATGTTTATCCCGTGAATTTATTCTTCAGGAGTACTAATAGTTGCATCTAGGTTATATTCATTAAAAAAATATGAAGAAATAAAACGCTTATTAAATAATTCAACTTATTTATCTCTTATTGTTAATGTTTTATCTTATGCTATAGTTTTAATGTTTAGTAAATATTTCTTAAAAATGTCAGGAGTTAAAGATGTTCCTATTTATACTTGAAACACTTTACAAGATTGAAAAATATATGAGGCTAATTTAAAAATCATAAAAGATAATAATTTACAAATAAGTAAAATTTCAAAAATCGTCTTAGATGGAGGAACTTTTGGAAGTTTTACTTTTGAAAATTCTAAAGCAGTTTTAAAGATAGCTAATGAATATAGTTTCGCTGTTAAATATTTATGATTATGCCTTTTAGAATTATTTATATTTTCAATTGGTCAATGTTATTGTTCCGTTTTAACAGCAGTAAATAAAACCTTAGAAAGTAGTATTTCTTATTCAGTGGGTTTAGTTGTTAGATTAGCTTGATCTTACATTTCATTATTTGCAATTAATGCTTTGGAAACTAGCGCTTTAGTTTTAAGTTTAGATGGTGTAATTGGCGGAGCCATACAATTATTATTAGGAATATTTTTATATGCTAAATATAATAAAGACAATAAAAAGAAAATAGAAAGCGAAAATCAAGAAAAAGATAAAAATGATCAAAATATAGCTGAAACACAAGTTCCAGTAAAAACATGAAAATGAAGTAATTCTTATATCAAACAAATCTTTTTATTAGGTCTACCTATTTCTATAGAAAACGGAGTTTGATACATAGCACAATTTTTATTAGCAGCATCAATTGATAAAGCAAATTTAAGTATTGGGTATTTTGGTATTTATAGGGCAATTAACAATATAAATGATATATTTGTAGCGTTTGTTTATGGTATGAGTTTCTTAACGAGTTCATTAATTGCAAAAGAAATAGAAACGAAAAATTATGATGAAGCTTATAAATTAGAAAAAGGACTATTTAAGCTTTCTGTATATGCGCAAATATTATTTAGTTTACTTTGCATAGCTTTAACAGAACCATTATTAAGATTATATTCAATCGATCATAAATTAATTGTACAAATAGGCTATTTATGTACATTTGTATTATTAATAAAATCTATATCAGATATTGGTAACCTTATAACGCTTAGAAGTTTATGAGGCGCTGGAAGAGTTTGATATCCTGTGATTGTAAGTATAATAATTATGATCTTATTACAAACAGGGCTTACATATTCACTTGTATATTTACACAACAAACACAATTGATTCCCAACAGATCCAGTAATGCTAATAGTTATATTATCTAGCACAATATTTGATCCCCTTGCTAGATCAATCTCTTATAAAATTTATTGAAATATAAGATACAAAAAAATTAAAAAACAACTTAGTTAAAGTTGCTTTTTAATTTTAAAAAAACTAGTGTTTCTATATGTGGTGTTTGTGGAAACATATCAAAAGGTTGGACATATTCAATTTCATAATTATTTGAAACATTGAATATTTTTAAATCCCTGACCAGTGTTCTTGGATTACAACTTAAATAAATAATGTTGTTGATTTTATTACTGATAACAACATTAACAATATTTGGAGTTAAACCATCGCGTGGCGGATCAAACACAATAGTATCTATATTTATTTCTTTATTTTTTTCAAAGAACTCGGTACAATCTAAATTGTAAAATCGAACATTATTTAAGTTGTTTTTTAAAATTAACTCATTCCCATTTTCCACAGCTTTTTTATTGCTTTCAACGCACAAAACATTATTAACATATTTTGACAAGGTAATACCTATAACACCAAGCCCCGAATAAGCATCAATTAAATTTGTTTTACTTTTATTGTTACTAATTTTAGTTTCTATTATTTTAAAAATTTTTAAAGCTTGATTTTCATTTATTTGAAAAAATGTTTCAGGTGACAAGGGATAATTAATGTTGTCAAAATTAAAGTTAATTCAATCTCTATCTGAATAAACTATTTTTTTATTTCCTATATTTTGAGATATTTTGCAATTTGGGAATTTTAAAAAAATCTTATCTAATAGGGGTTTTTTAATATTTTTGCTATTGTTTGATTCAGATATAAAACATATTTGCTGTTCATTATTTAAAATAGAATTTCTAAATATAATACTTTTTATATTTGTTTCATCTAGCAATTCTAAATTATCTTTTAGAACTTTTGTTGTATATTTAATTAAATTATTAAGTGCATTATTAGCTAATATATAATTTTCTTGTTCAACAATAGTATGAGTGTTTTCTTGAAATTCGCCTATTAATAAAGTTTTTTTTGAAAATTGAACATGCAATATAATTTTGTTTCTATATCCTATTATATTATCTGATGAAACAATATTTTTCACTTTATTAAAACGTAATTCTCTACTAAATAATTCATTCACTATTTTTTGCTTAAATTTTAATTGTTCATCATAATCAAGAAAAATTAATTTTGAGTTATCAATTAACAAATTATCCTTAACAAAATTTTTATTTCTTTTTAACGAACATGAATATCTAAAAACAACCTTACCAAAAGCATATTTTGAAAAATACTTAATTATTTTGATATCTATTATTTCATGTAAATAAGCATTAGAAACTAAAATAGGGTAGCCTTCAATTCTAACAACCCCGTAGCCTTCATAACTAAATTCAGTAACCTCAACATGCTTTAAAAAATCATTATTTATTTTAATCATTTTATTTACCCAAACAAAACTTACTAAATATATGGTTTAGTATATCCTCTGTGTCGTAGTCCTCATTAAGTGATGATTTAATGTTAGCTAGACCTTCTAATAAATCAACAATAACAACATCTAAACTTATTTTTGCTTTTAAACCATTAATACAATTTTCAATATTACTAATGCATTTATTTAATTCAGATACTTTTCTCTCATTAAAAACGGGGTTATTTATTTTTTCCTCAATTCCAATAAATGACTTAACTAAAGCATTTTTTAGTTCATAAGCATTTTTATTTTTAGCAGAAATTCAAATCATATCTTTAATTTCTTTAGTTTGTTTTTGCTTATTTGTTAATAAATCAATTTTGTTTAAAACAAACAAAACATTCTTTTTATTTTTAATTTTTTCTTTTATATTGTTATTGATTTTTAAATCGCTAGGCTCAAATAAATAAATAATCACATCAGCTTCATCAATACTACTTATGGCTTTTTTAATACCTATGCTTTCAACAACATCCGTTGTGTCCCTTAAACCAGCGGTATCCAATAATTCAAAAATAATACCATTAATACTAAACTCTGAAACATTAACATCTCTAGTTGTTCCAGGTATATCAGTAATAATCGCTTGATCTTTGTCAATTAATAAATTAAATAATGTTGACTTTCCAGTATTAACATTTCCAACAATCGCTACTTTTGTTCCCGAACTTACTTTTTGTAATTTATTACTTATATCAAGTGTATTTTTAATTTTATTAATTAAATTAATACATTTTTCTAGCAAATCATTAGGATTAGCTTGTTCAATATCATTATAATCAGAATAATCAATATTAACTTCAATTAAACCAACAATAGACATCAATTCATTTTCTATTTCTTTAATTCATGGATAAGTTTTATCTTTAAATTGCGATGCGGCAACTTTTCTTTGTATATTAGTTTTTGCATGTATTAAAGAATTAATAGCTTCTGCTTTTTCTAAGGTAATTTTTCCATTTAAATATGCTCTACGTGTAAATTCACCTTTTTCAGCCATTCTAGCGCCATTGTTTAATATTAGACTTAAGATTTTATTTGTAACTAAAATGCCGCCGTGTGCATTGATTTCTATTGTATCTTCGCCTGTATAATTATTAGTTCCAATAAACCAAGCAACCAGAACTTCATCAATAAATTCTTTTGTGTCAGGATCAATAATATGTCCATATGTAATTGTTTTATCAGTTCCAATTTTTCCATTAAATATTTTTTTAATAATCTTAGTTGAATCTCTTCCTGATATTCTAATTATTGAAATAGCTTGATTAATATTGTTACCTGATGATATAGCAACTATTGTGTCTAAAAATTTATTAACTGATTTTTTCATAACTTAAATTATTACATTTTTTATATTTATTTTTTGTAATTGGTTTTTTAGTAAGTATAAAAATATTCGATTACTCATTTTATTTTTACATTATTAATGTTTATATTTAATATATTTATAAATTTATAATTATTTTAATATATATTTATTAGTATAAATTTTTTTGTTTTTTTAAAATAATATAATAATAAAGAATTTTAAAATGTTAATAACTCAAAAAAGCATTCAAAATAAGTATTTTTTTGAGTTTGTTAGTGTGTTAAGTTCGTGTTTATATTAACAAACAATTATTTTGTTTAAACAGTTAAAAATGTTAAAAAAACACTTAAAAATAGAGTTATTTTAAAAACAAATAATATTTATAGTATAATTTGTTATTATTTATAATAAATCGAAAGGAAAACGATGGGAACAGCATCAACAAGAAAATCATTGAAGGATCATATTCAACAACGTTCTTTTAATGTTCCGTGAATCAGAAAAAAAATTGCTGATATTTTTAGAGCTGTATTTATACCTTTAATTATATTAGCTTTCTTGTCTATGATTTATGGGGTTTTGGATTCTGTTTTGCGAAATATACCTTCATTAAAGGTTGAAATTAAAAATTCATTAACATTCGCAAAAGAATTCTTTAAAAAACTTATTGCTTTAGTTCCTATGTTCACAGCTATATCAGTCGCGACGACTTTTAGTGCTAATAGAACATTAGGAGCATTAACAGCATTTATTGGTTGAATCATGTTTATAGGAATACAATCAGCATTTCTAAATTATGATACAGCCACAAATACATTTTCATTTGCATTTATAAAACAATTGACTTCAATTAAAGGTGTAGATGCAATTACAAAATTATCATTTAATGGAATTGGTAAAAATATTATTTTTGTTAATTCAAATATGATAATTGGATTTTTAATTGGATACTTGGTAGCTTTATTATTATCAAAATTATCTAAAAAAATTCATAGACTTACAACAACTACATTTTTAATTATGATAATTGCATTAACGGTTGCATCATTAATTGGAATATTACACTCACTTATAATAAGTGGTTTAGTATTTGCAATGGAAAAAAATGTAAATCAAGTAATTTCTGGAGGAATTCTAGAAAGTAAGAAAGTAAATAATTTATTAGTAGCTTTGATTGGTGGTTTAACAACACCATTAAACTTAAATGATTTTACTAATGAAATCTATAAAAGTGCTTCTGTAGTGCCTTATTTTAAATTATTGCTTTCATTATTTATATTACCAGCAATAGCTATAGCTTTAATGTTAGTTGCCCAAAAAGGAAGTAAAAGAGCAGCAATTACTATATATGTAACCTTTATAGCAATTTCTGTTTGCCTTGGACAATATCAACCATTATTACTATCTATATTCTTTATATCACCAATGGTGCTATATGGTTTATTTAGTGTGGTATTATCAGCACTAGGTACATGAGTATGCGCAATTACAATGGGTAATGCAATAACAGCAACCCAAATAGGAAATGGAGATGCATTTGACTTTGTTAATAAAATTGCAGTACCTTTCTTTAAAAAACAAACAGGATTTGATAAAGCTTGATTATTACTATTAATCGGAGCTGCTAGTTTTGGAATTGTTTTAATTTTAACTATTATATATGTAATATTTGGTAAAGTATCTTCTTTAGGCAGAGGAGCTGCAAATAGCGACATTTTAAGTTACGAATATATAGTAGAAAATAATTATGTTGTATTTCCAAAATATAAAAACAATAAAAATATTAAATCATTTATTAAAAATCAAGTTGCTGATGATATTTTAAGCCAACTTTATATTGCTGATTCAACAACTTCAAACTCACATGAAGTTATCAATGAATTAGAAGATTTAATTAAAAAAGAAAAATACACTAAGAAAATAGATTTTCATACTAAAAAAGATGAAGGAGATGATGAAATGTTATTTGATAATAATGACGAACTTTTAGAACCAGATGATGCTTTTAGCGATAATACTGACGAAGTATTATTTGATGCTAGCCCATTACAAGATGACGAACTTTTAGAACCAGATGATGCTTTTAGCGATAATACTGACGAAGTATTATTTGATGCTAGCCCATTACAAGATGACGAACTTTTAAACACAGAATTATCAGGAGATCCATTAAATAATGATACTTTAGACCTTGGTGATCCTACAAATGATTTTAATATTACAAACGATTTTAATGAACCTATTAGTGATGATAGTTTTGAATTAAATGACAATTTTAATTTAGAACCAGAAACTAATTTTGATCCTTCACTTGTTAGTCCATTTGAAGAAACTACAGAAGCCCCTATAGCAGATGTGGACACAGAACTTAATATGTTAGATGCTTCATTGGCTAATGATAAAAAAGCTGAAGTAGTGGCTAAAGAAAAACCTATTGAAAATAAAGATGAAGGTATTAAATTAACTTGACACCCATATGAAGCCCCACAAAATTCCGATGTTTCAAACATTGATTTAAATAATGTTGATATGCAAGATAATTCAGAAAATGATGAACGTATTAAAACCCTTGAAGAACAAATTAATATCCTTAAAGATCAATTAGCTAATAAACAAGAACAACCAATTATTGTTAATAATACAACTAACAACGATGAACTAGCTAAGACACTTGAAACTCAAATCAATGCATTACGTGCTGAATTATTAGCTAAACAACAACAACCAGCAACTAATAATAACGATCAAGAAGTAAGAAGTCTTCAACAAGAAATCGCAAACTTACGTGCTGAATTACTTCACAAACAACAACCAACAGTAATCACAAACAACACGAATAATGATGAATTAGCTAAGACACTCGAAGCACAAATCAACGCATTACGTGATGATTTAGCTAATAAAAACAACAAGTCTGAAACTATTACTATTGAAAAACAAGTAGTAGACCCTGCAACTCAAGAACGTATTTCTTCATTAGAAAAACAAAATCGTGAACTAGCAAATGCAATAAATGAATTGATACGTTTACAAAAAGAAGCCAAACCAACCACACATGATTCAATTTATAACACAGCTGAAATTCGTAGACGTGTTTATGATAATACATACAACCAAAATAGTCAAGACGATTTATTACAAGATACTAGATCATGAGATAAAAATTATCTTGATTGAAGATTACACGATGTTAGGTTAGAATCAAATTCAAGAATTAATTCACTTGAAAAACAAAACAATGAACTATTTTCTTTGGTTAGAGAAATGATGCAACAAAAACCTAATATTGATTACAGAGGTTTTTATGGAGCATTCCCGGTGGTAAATCCTTACTACCCAACACCAATGCCTACTGCAGAATTTATAAATCCACTATATAGAAATGTTAGAGAAGACATTCCTTACAAAAACGAAGAAAAAATTACTAGATCAAATGAAACCAAACTTGAACAAGACGATTTTGTTGAAACCAATCCTAACAATCAAATCGTAGTTGAAAAATACAACGACGAACAACTTAGAAATGATATGACTTCAGAATTCCAATTAACTAATAATAGAATTCAAGAACTTAAATCAGAAACATTTGATAAAGTAAGTCAAATTGAAAAACAAAACCAAGAACTAGCTAACATGGTTCAAAGTTTAATTGAAACTTCTAAAGCAACTCAAGAAGAACCAATCGTAGTTGAAAAATACAACGACGAACAACTTAGAAATGATATGACTTCAGAATTCCAATTAACTAATAATAGAATTCAAGAACTTAAATCAGAAACATTTGACAAAGTAAGTCAAATCGAAAAACAAAACCAAGAATTAACTTCAATGGTTAAAGAATTACTTAATAATCCTAAAGTTACTAGCGAAGATCAAATCGTAGTTGAAAAATACAACGACGAAAAACTTAGAAGTGATATGACTTCAGAATTTAATGCAACCAACAAAAGAATTAATGAACTATTAGAAAGAACAGCAGTTGTAGAATTACAAAATAAAGAACTTACTAATTTATTAAAACAAATGTTAGAAAATAAAGATCATTTTGTTACTACTATTAAAGAAAAAGAAGTTAATAATAATAAAGAAGTTGAGTTAAATAAAAAAGAAGATGTTAAACAAAATGACGAACAAGAAGCAATTTCTGAACAATTAACATCAGAAGGTTTTGAAACTATTGGGTTAGATGGTGTTGATATTAACGAAGAGCTTTCAACAAATAGTGATGAACTATTAATGGATGAACCTAGTCAAGTTGAAGAAGTTAAAGAAGAAGTTATAGCTAAACCAGCTAGTGAAAACATTGTAACTAGTGAATCTCATGAAAAATCTTCATCTTCAATAGAACACACTGAAGACAATTCAATTACTAATAAAGAAACGTTAGTTGATTCTTCACTTGATAGTGGTGATGATTTAAATTTTGATCCTAGCGGATTAAATCTTGATATTGACGAAACTGCAACTTTAGATTCAAGCGATTCTTTAAATAGTTTAGATAATAATGAGGATATAGAATTTGATTTCAATAATTTAGATCTTGATGTTGATGAAACTTCAACTTTAGATTCAATACCATCAGATGATTTAAGTGGAGAAGACCAATTTATATCAGATATAGATAATTCTGAAAATCTTCTTGATAGTAGTGATGATTTAAATTTTGATCCTAGCGGATTAGATCTTGATATTGACGAAACTTCTACTATAGAATCAAGTTCTCTTAGTGATGATGATTTATTATTGGGCGATGAACCTCTTGAATCATTAGAAGAAGATTTAAGTAATCCTGATGATAATTTTGATATACCATTAGATGATACATTTGAACTTTCTGACGAAAAAGGTGATGATGTAAATTTTAATGATGGATCATTAGATTTAAACAATGATAAAGCAAATTTAAGCGATTCTAATGATCCCTTATTATTAGATGATGCTGATATTGCTTTAGATAATAAAGAATTAAATGATATTAATTTTGGTGAAGAATTAGAAACTTCTTCTAATGAGGAAAGCAAAACCCCTATTGAAGAACTAAATAATTTAGAAAAACTTGACAACGGTTTAGAATCTGAAAACAATGAAACTAATGTTGAGTATTTACCAGATGAATTTAATACTTTAGAAGAAAAGAATGCTTCTTCTAAAAATCAAAGTACAGAAATTATCAATAATGAGGAATCAATAAATGTTGAACAAAACTTTGAAAGTTCAATGCAAGATTTAGCAAATAATAATATTGAAAATTCAGAGGAATCTTCTACTGAAGAAGTTGAAACTGATAATTTAGATGACACATCTTCTATCTCACAAGAATTTAATACTTTTGATAAAGAAGAAATAAACACTGAAGAATTAGATTATAGTGATGATATTGTTAATGAAGATACAACAGCTGAAAACGAATATAAGAACTTATTTTCTAATTTATCATTCGATGAAAATCCAAATAAACAAATTGAATGAGATAATGTTGAATTTAATAATGAAGAACAAAACGATACTAACATAGAAAATATTCCAGATATGGATTCAATGTTAGAAAGAAAACTTAAGAAACCAAAAGCTTTTAGCTTTGCTTCTAAGATTAAGCACTTTATGATTCTAAGTCCATTATTGGGTGATATAGTTGCAAGAACCAAAGATTCTGTAACAATACTTTCTAAGAGTGGAAAATTAATTATGCCTAATGATGCAAATGTGGAATATGTAAGTCCTGAAAGAGATAAATATATCCTTAATTTATATGGCGTAAAGTTCGAATTATTAATGAATGCTAACTTTAGTAAAAAACATAAACAACATTTACACAATAGAATTTATGCTAACCAAGGTAAACAATTGTATAAAGGTGATTTCTTTATAGATGGTAACAAGAAATTCTATAGTGAAATTGGTGAACAAATGTTACTTAAATTTACTGTTTTACCAGGCGATTATGATTTCCGTCCTGTAAAATTAACAAGCACAAAAATCAATAAATGAGATGCTCTATTTGATATTAATTTAAATAAAACATATGATATTAAAGAAAGAGTAGGGCACGAAGTTTCTGAAGAAAATAATAACTAATATGAGAGTAGGATTAATTGCTGAATTTAATCCATTTCATAATGGTCATAAATATTTAATAAATAAAATTAAAGAGCAATTTTCTAATTGTTATTTAGTTATTGCCTTATCAGGTAATTATACCCAAAGAGGAGAACTATCAGTTCTCCCTTTTGCAATTCGTAAGAATCTTGCTCTAGAACATGGCGCTGATGAAGTTATTGAAATAGATTTACTTACAAGCATTCAAGCAGCTCATCAATTTGCTAAAGGTTCTATTGATTTATTGGTTACAAAAGGAATTAATGTATTAGCTTTTGGCGTTGATGATGAAATAGCTGATATTAGCAATTATATTAATTGTGCTATGCTTACCATCAATAATAAAGAATATGATCAAAAACTAAAAAAATACTTATCTAAAGGGTTTTCTTATCCTTATAGTGCATTCCAAAGTTTAAAGGATATAATAGAATCCAACAAGCTTAGTTATCCTTTACCAAAAGATATTCTAGGATTTGAATATGTTAAATATATTCTTAAAAATAAATTAGATATAATCCCTGTTTGCTTTAAAAGAACAGCAATACATAATGATGATAATAATGCAAATAATATTTACGCATCAGGTTCTTATATTCGCAAATTATTACTTGCTGGAAAGGATGTTTCAAAATTTACGCCAGCTAGATTCCCCAACAAAATTCCTAATATAGCAGATGAATATTATAAGTTTCAACAAATTGTATTTTCTTCTAGCACCGAAGAATTAAAAAGTATTTATCTAATGAATGAAGGTATGGAGAATTTATTTAAGAAAAATATTTCATGCAGTAATTATAATGAATTTATTCAAGCTTGTACTTCTAAGAGATATATTGCTAGTAGAATTAAGAGAGTATTTTTATGCGTTCTTTTAGGTATAAAAAAGAATGATATAAAAAATTAAAAAAATTCTTTGTATAAGGAAAAATATAAAAAAAACAAGAGCTAATTTAAACTCTTGTTTTTTGCATTTTAACGTTATCAAATTTTTACACGTTTGTCTGGTTCTAAATACATTTCATCACCTTTTATAATATCAAATGCTTTATAGAAACCATCAGAATTTTTAACTTGAACGTTGACTCTTAATTTAGCAGGCGCATGAACATCAATTTCTAAAACTTGTTTAGCATATTCTTCACGGTATTTAACTCTTCATATAGCTGCAAAATTAATATAGAATTTTTTACCATCAAAGTCTTTTTCTCTTGTGGCTGCTTCATATGCACATGAAAGTCCACCAGCATCTGCAATGTTTTCAGATACTGTTAATTTACCATTACATTTACCAACACCACTTTCTTGTCCATCAAATAAGTCAATCATTCCCTTTGTTCTTTTTTCAAAGTTTTCTTTGTCTTCTTTAGTTCATCAATTAACCATATTTCCGTTTTCGTCAAAGTTGGCACCATTATTATCAAATGCATGAGAAATTTCATGCGCAATTACAGATCCTATACCACCATAGTTTTCACTTGAAGTTTGATTAATATCATAAAATGGTTTAGTTAAGATAGCTGCTGGGAACACTATATGGTTTTTGTTGGGACTATAGTATGCGTTAACAGTTGTTGCAGACATTGATCAATAATTTTTATCAGTAGGTTTTAAGTATCTACTAAAGTTGTATTCATTGACATAATAACTAAATTGTAAAGTATTCATTATTAAGTCATCGTAACCATTATATTTATTAACAACAAATTTTTCATAGTATGGTTTTATTTTTGTTGGGTAGCCAACCATAACATCTATTTTGCTTAATTTTTTAATTGCATTCTTTTTAGTTTTCTCAGCTAATCAAGTATTATTTTTTAACCTAGTTGAATAAATATCAATCATGTTTTTAATCATTTGTTCAACATCAGCTTTAGCTTTTTCCCCAAAATATGTTTTACCATAGTAAAGCCCAAATGGTGTTTCATAAAATGCCATTGTTGATTTTATTTCATATTTTTCTTTTGATAATGGTTTTTCTATACCCTTTAAAGCATTTGAATATTCAGAAGCAATAATTCTACATTCATCACTTAATAAAGGTGCAAAGCTTAAAACTGCTCTAATTAATAATATTGATTTATATAATTCAAATTGATTTTTTGAGTTATAGATAGTATCTATATTTTTTAAAAAATCCTTTGATATAACACTTATTTTAGAAACAGTGTTATTTGTTAATTCATTTACAATAGTATCTAATTTAAGAAATGAACAATTCTTTTGGATGTCTTCAATTGTAAACATATTATATAAATTCGGATATATCGCTAACTCTTCTGATGATAGTATATACTTAGCTAATGTTGCATCGAACTCAATAGCTTGTTTTATTTGTTTATCAACAAATTGTTCATCATCAAAAAACTTAGATAATAATTTTTTAACCATATTACTTCAAACAGTGAGCAATAATTGTTTTTTAGGGTGTTTGTCATTATAAAAAGATTTTGCAGGAAGAATTGTTTCTGGGTATTCCATTCACATAATGTTTTTAGTGCTATCTTTGAAGTCTTCCATTATAAAAAATGAAATAGGAACATAAAAATCTTTGAAAACTAAATTCTTATAATTTGATTGAATATCTTCTCAACTTCTTAATTCTAATATTTGTGAAATTAAATTGATTGCAGGTTTTACACCATTTTTATCTCTAGATTTTCAATCTTTTATCAGAGAATAATATTTAATCATTTCTTGTAATAATTTTTCGTTTTTGATTTCATTAGTATTTTTTGATCATTTTTTAAGAAGAGACGATTTTATATTTCTAATATTTTCGTCTAATTCATAAAATGAACCTCAACCATGTAAGTGATCAGGAATTTTGGCTTCTTCTACTCATTTGCCATTAATAGCATCATAGAAATCTTTTTTAATTAATTTTTCATTCATAGTATCTCCTTTAATTAAATTATTAATATTATAAAGTACCAACTAAATCTTTTTTAAATTTATTAATAAAATAAAAGCATCACCAAAAGATGCTGCTATATTTGATATAAATGCTATTATATGAGATCTTTATTTTTAGCTAAGTATAAATTATTATTATTTTTCAAATTTATACTTCTTAGTATTTCTAAATCAATGTTTTCAAAAATTATTTTTAAAGGTGCAGTAAAATCATAACCAGATATTAAACTTGCATTTAATGTTGTCTTAATATTATTAGTAAATGTTGAAGCTGTGTCATTTTGAATATAAAGGAAATTAATTTTAATTCTATTAATAAAGTCTATTAAATAAGAAGAGATTTTATTTATTTGAAAACCAATTTTTATGTTACTATTAATTAAAACATTTATGGTGTTTTCTAAATATTTAAAGTTAGTATCATTATTTATTTTTATAAGAAATGAAATATTTTTAAATTGGTTGTGAATTTTTTTAAGATAATTGATGTTTAATAAATTCATAACATAGTCATCAATTATCAATATTGAATTGTTTAAATCAAACCTTTCAGCTTTCATTAAGAATGATAAAAACATATATTCAAAAATATCTAAATTGTTATAATCCTTTTTATAAAACTCTTCTTTTTTTGGATCTTCAAAAACAGGGAATATTACTTTATTTACATTTTTATTATGTTTAACATCTAATATATCATAATGTTTTATGTAATACTTGCCTGAGTTTATTAATGTCATTGCTTCATTATAATCTGCACAAAATTTAACATATTCAGGTGAAAGTAGTATGTTTAGTCCTATTTTAGATGGTTGTAAATCATTTGAATATTTAACAATTAAATAATTAGTTAATAAATTTAATCTATGTTTATCTATAGAATTAAATAATTCGGTTTCTAAAATATAGCTTGCATTAAAGTATTTTTTAAGAATTTGTAATTTATCAAAAAGCTTCATAATACATTTATTTATCTTAGAAATCTTTACACTTTGATTATCATTAACACTGATATAAAATTTATTTCTTTTAATTCAAAGGTTTGTAATACCAACAAGTTTGGGCGGTATTAAATTTTTAATTTCATTAATAATATATTTTTCTTTAAAAGAATATTTATTTTTAATATTTAAATATATTATTGAAGATTCTTTATTTTGAAATAATGTTGGAATATCTTCGGAGTGAAATATATTTGCAAATGCAAATTCTTGTTTTGAAGAATAATCATTTCAAAATAGTGTTCCAATTATCCCTTGATCTTCTTTTCTTTCAATTAAGAATCTGTAATTTGTATTGCTATGTTCTTGGGTTAAAGATAGATCAAAAGTAAAGTCAGGCTTTGTGTTTGATTTATAAAAATCATTTAATAGTTTATTAGTTTCTGAATTAAATATATTTGAAAATTCACTCATACTAAATCAAGTTCCGGTTGATATAACATTACTTTTAATGTTTGGCGGAAAATAATTTAGTAGTTTTATATCATTATTAATTCTTATCCTTTTGTTTTCAATATCAATATCAAAACATGTAAAGCCATATCATTCTCTATTTTTTTTAGCTTTTGCAAAATAACTAATTAATAAAAATATTGAAATTGCAGATAATATAACAAATATTATTATTGTAACTAAAATTAGTATTCCATTAATTTTCATTGTTTTCTCATTTTCTTATAGCACTGTGATTTTTGTCTAAAGTTTTTGTTGATCTTGTGTCGTTAAATTTTACTGTAATTAAATCACCTTGAATATCAATTATTGTACCAATTCCAAAACGACTATGTGATATTTTATCTCCAACAATTAATTTGGTATTATCGTTTATGTCCATTGAAGCAGAAAAATCACTTGCTGTTTTAATTATTTTTTGTTCTTTTATTTTGGCTTCAATTAAAAATCTACTCTTTCTGTTATCAGATCTTCCAACAGAGAAAGAAACAAACAATTTCTTTTTAGCTCTTGTTATTGCAACATAGGCTAATCTTCTTTCTTCTTCTAAAGCTTCAATATTTTCAACAGGCTTTGCGCCCAAGTTTATTTTTCTATTTTCTAGAACGGTAAAATCTTGTTTTGGTGAAACTAATATTGCACGTTGTAAAGGAAAGATTTTTTCTGCTAGACCAATTATAAACACATAATCAAATTCTAGACCTTTTGCATTATGAACAGTCATAAGTGAAACATAACTAGTTGCATCGTCTTCAACATCTCTATCTGTTATTAATGTAATTTCTTGTAGATATTCATCTATAGTTCCAGTTTCGTTTCTTTCTTCTCAACTTTGAATAGCATCAACTAAACTATTAAAGTTTTCCATTCTATTTTCATATTCTTCTTTAGACTTTTTAATTTCCTCAAAGTATTGGATTTTGTTAATCATTAATTCTTTTAATGTTGAATGAATATCATTAGTTAAAAGTGCTCTTCTAGCTCAACGAATACTATTTATTAAAGATGCAATATTTTTTAAAGTATCTGTTGGTAATTTTAAATTATTATATATGTCTTGAAAATGTATTTCTAAACATTTAAATAAATCTAAATTTTTTGATTTAGCGAACTCTAATAATTTTTCAATTGTAGCTGTACCAATTTTTCTAGAAGGCTTGTTAATAATTCTTAATAATGAAATTTCACTACCGTCATGTATAACTCTTAAATAAGCTAATGCATCTTTAATTTCTTCTCTTTGATAAAACTTAATTGACCCAAACAATTTATAAATAGTATTGGCATTTATTAAAGCTTCTTCAATTGCTCTTGAGTAACTATTTATTCTGTAAAGTATTGCGATGTTTTTTAATTGAACACGGTTTTTCTTTAATTCATTAATTTTATCTGCAATTCATCTAGCTTCTGCCTCATCGCTAAAACCTGCATAAAGTTCAATATTTTCGCCTTCTTCATTTTCTGAAAAAAGCCTTTTATCAAGTCTTAATTTGTTATGAGAGATTAAGCTATTTGCTGCGGCTAATATACGTTTAGTTGAACGATAATTTTGTTCTAATTTAATTGTTTTACATTCAGGATAATCTTTGTCGAAATTCATGATTAAATTAATATCAGCATTTCTTCAAGAATAAATAGTTTGGTCAGGGTCTCCAACAATTGTAATATTTTTTGTTTGAGCTAACTTTCTAAGAATGTTATATTGTAATCTACTAGTATCTTGAAATTCATCGACAAAAATATATGAAAATCTATGTTGTCATTTTTTGAGGATAGCTTCATATTTTTCTTCGTAAAATAATCTATAAACAAAAACAAGTAAATCTTCAAAATCTAGTGTATGTGCTTTATCTAAATGGTTTTGATAATTATTAAAAATTTTAACTCTTATATCATCTTTAAAATCAGGATCTTTTTCTAAGTCGCTAGGTGTTTTTAATAAGTTTTTTTGGTTTTGAATAAATGAAAGAATAGAACCAAAAGTGAATTGACTTTGTGATACTCCTAGTTCTCCATATACTACTTTTAAAACTTCCTTTTGATCAAGTTCATCAATTATTTGAAAGTCATGTGGGTAGTCCATAACATGAATTTCACTTCTTAAAATCTTTGCACATAAAGCGTGAAATGTACAAATAGTTGGTTTAGATGAAAGATCTTCTTTTAAATGAGCAAATACTCTTTGACTCATTTCATTAGCAGCTTTATTTGAAAAAGTAAGAGCTAAAATTTTATTAGGTTCAACATTTAAGTTTTCAATTATATAAGTTATTTTATTTGTTAGAACTTTTGTTTTACCGCTTCCAGCGCCCGCAATTATTCTCAATGGTCCTTCATTATATAAAACAGCATTTTTTTGTTCTTTATTTAAAAGCTCTAATTCTGATAATTCCATATAACACCCCTAGTTTTTTAACATAACAAAAAATGTATTTTTTAAATACAACTTATTTAATTATAAACTTTTTATTGTAATTTTCCCTGAAATGGTCTAGTATAAAGGAAATTATTCAATTTTAACATGCGGTAAAATTCTTTGTTTAGGTTTTATTTTTGCTTTTTTATTAAGATTATCAATTAAAATATCATCATATTTATTTATTCAAACAGTGTATGAAGAAGATAACTTATCATTTAAGCCAACGCCAGATGATTTTAAATTTGTAAAAATTAAAAATAGTTCAAAAACTAAAACTAATGAAGCTAAAGTTCCTGGTACTGCTAAAAATATTTTTTGTAGTTTCGATAATGGTTTAGATTGTGAAAGTGCTTGTAAAAAAGTATCTGGGTGAATTAATACAAGAAATAATAAGAAAATGCAAATTCAAGAAAAACTAAATAATCTTTGCCTATCAAATATAACTTTTGAAAATTTAGGGTTATCTTTATTTTTAATAATTTTAATTCTACATATAAACATACCTAATGTTTTGCCCTTTCAAACAATAGGAATAACTATAAAATAAAGACATAAATAAATGCATAGACTTAATAGCCATGGATAGTATAATCACTTACTAAAAAGGTATGTATTATTTTTGTAGTTAAAAATTAAAAAAGAACTTGTTATAAGGAATAAACAAAAAAGCAACAAATCTATAAATGTTGCTAAAGAACGTATTCAAAAATTAGTTTTTCTATTTTGTTTTATCATATAAATATTTTTAATATTTCATTTCAATTCTTATTATCTAAAAAATCTTTTTCATCGATTAATTTAACTTCAAACTCTTTAAAGTATTTATTTGTGTTAATTAAATTTAGAAGGTTAGTTTTCTTAATTTCAGATAACAATTTGTTTTCAAATGATATTATGTTTTGCCCTGATTTAGTTTTTTTCGATAACTTAGTTCCACCTAAAAACCCAGCTATAAAATATTGGTAGTGCATAGCTTTTGCAAAATTTAATTCTTCTTCAATGGTTTTATTTTTTAGATATTTATGAATTTCTTTTCATTCATCAATAATAGTTTTTGGTCTTAATAATGAAATTGATTCGTTGTAGTCATAAATAGGCAAATCTAGTAAATAAGTAAATGTTTTAGCTAGAGAAATCGCAAGATATTTACATGCTGAAGAATATTGTAAGTTGGTTGTTTGAATATTAAATTCTTGAAATAGTTTTTTAAATATGTCTGTTGTAATAATTGAATTAAAAATAAATGGGCTAACCATAGCGATAGGTTTTTTATTGTCATTTAAATTAATTATTTTTTTATCTTGAAACTTGCTTCTATAAAAATCATGAGACACTAAACCACGACAATATCCAGCGACTTCAATAAAGTCGGGTTTTATTTGTGCTACATTAATAAAATTATTGAAAGTTTTTACGAAAGATGATTTTATATAACTATATGAATAAAAAATATAAGTATATTTAGTATTAACAAAACTAAGTGATTGTTTAATAACTGTATTAATATTTTGATGTGTTGAATTAATAATAATTTTTATTTCATTATTAAAACTTTTTTCTAGTTCTTCAATTATTTCTAAATCATTTGAAGAAGGAAGATCAATTGTTATTATTAAATCAAAATTTTGGTCGCTTTGTTTTTTAATATTTTTTAATATATTTTCCAATGAAATTGTTGGTTTGTATATAGGGACAATAATGGTTAAATTGTTTGTTTTAAGATTTGTATTATTCACGAATTACTCCTTACAATAAGTTACATTTTAAGATTTCCAGGTGTTCTAGGAAATGGAATTACGTCTCTAATGTTTGCCATACCTGTAACATACATAACTAATCTTTCAAAGCCAATTCCAAAACCACTTGAAGGCGCATAGCCAAATTTTCTTAAATCTAAATATCATTGTAAAGGTTCTTGTTTGATTTTTAGTTCTTTTAATCTTTCTTCTAATTTTTCATATCTTGATTCACGTTGACTGCCACCTATTAATTCGCCAATTCCAGGAACTAATAAGTCAAAAGCAGCAACTGTTTTCTTGTCATCATTTTGATACATATAAAATGCTTTTAGTTCTTTAGGGTAGTTAATTATTGCAACTGGACCATTAACGATTTTTTCAGCAATGTATTTTTCATGTTCACTACTTAAATCCATTCCAAAGAAAATGTTTTTTTCTTCAAATTGATCTTTTTTAGGCTCTAATAATTTCACTGCTTCTTTATATTCCATAATTGTTAATTTGTTATCCAAGAATCTATTGAGTGTTGAAATCAATTCATTATTTTTTAAGCTATCTAATAATTTCATTTCATCTGGGTATTTTTTAAGAACGTTTGAAATTACCGTTTTAAGTAAATCATCAGCTAAATAAATTACATCTTTAAGATTATAAAATGCTACTTCTGGTTCAACCATTCAAAATTCTGCTAAGTGACGAGAAGTATGAGATTGTTCAGCTCTAAATGTAGGTGCAAAAGTATACACCTTTTTAAGGCCTTGTGCATATGCCTCTGCATGCAATTGACCAGTAACACCTAAAAATGCATTTTGATTAAAAAACGGTTCTTTGCTATTTGTATTAACATTTAAAGTTTCTCCAGCACCTTCTCCATCATTTGAAGTAATAATAGGAGCTGCAATATTAACAAAGTCATGATGTTGGAAATAATTATGAATTTCAAAAGTTAAACCATTTCTTATTAACATAATTGCTTTAATTAAATTAGTTCTATGTCTTAGATGAGGAATTTCTCTTAAAAAGTCAACTGTTGTTTCTTTCTTTTGAATTGGGAAACTTTCATCAACTAAATTAATTACTTCTAAATTATTTACAACTAGTTCAAACGGTTGAGCGGCTTTTGGAGTTAATAATAAAAGACCAGAAACTTTAACAGAAGTTCCTAAAGAAATTTTATCAATGTTAAATTTCTTTATGTCTTTATCTTTAACAACTAATTGCAATGTATTAATTGTGCTTCCGTCATTTAAAGATAAGAAACGAATTTTGTCATTTCCCCTGTTGTTTATTATTCAACCTTCAAATTCATGTTTTGATTGGTCTTTAATTTTTTTAATGTCTAAAAATAATTGTTTTATAGTCATTTTATAGTTCCTTTATTAGTTTATAAATATTATTTAATTATATATTTATATTTCATATTATATATTAAATAGCAAAATAAAAAAGGGCATTTGCCCTTTAATTATTTGATTATTTCAATTCCGTTCATGTATGGTTTTAGAACTTTAGGTACTGTTATTGAACCATCTTCATTTTGATAGTTTTCTAATATTGCAGCTACAACTCTATCGATTGCCAAACCTGAACCATTCATAGTGTATGCATATTTAGTTTTTCCATCTGCATCTCTATATCTAATTTTTGCACGTCTTGCTTGAAAATCTCTACAAATTGAAATGGAGCTAGTTTCTCTATATTTTTGTTCGCTTGGAATTCAAAGTTCTAAGTCAATTGTTTTAGCTGAGCTAAAACCTAAATCACCTGTTGAAAGCATAACTTCACGGTATGGGATTTCTAAAAGTTCTAATATACTTTTAGCATCTTCAACCATGCTTTCTCATTCTTTCATTGCATCTTCTTCATTAGTTATTTTTACAAGTTCTACTTTATGAAATTCATGTTGTCTAATAATTCCACGTGTATCTTTTCCACCGCTTCCCGCTTCTGATCTAAAACATTTAGTATATGCTACAAATTTCTTAGGTTGATCTAAGTTTATGATTTCATCATAGTGGTAGTTTGTAGAAGGAACTTCAGCTGTAGGAATTAATCATAAATCATTGTCTTCTAATTTGAAAAGATCTTCCTTAAACTTTGGAAGTTGTCCTGTACCATATAACATTTTGCTATTAACTAAATGTGGAGGCATAAGTTCTTCATATCCATTTTTGATATGTGTGTTTAGCATAAAAGTTGCAAGAGCTCTAACTAAAAGTGCTCCAGCTTTTTTATAAAGTACAAATCTAGTTCTAGCTAATTTAACAGATCTTACAAAATCAATAATGTCCAATTTTGTGGCTATTTCATAATGTGGGAGCACGTTTTGTACTAAACCTCTTCCAATATGGTCATGAACTTTTATAACTTTATTGTCTAAATCACTACGCCCAACCGGAACTTCATCATAAGGTAAATTAGGAATTTGATAAAGTAAAATATCAACTTTTTTAATAATTTTATCTGCTTCTTGATCAGCAATTTCTATTTTTTCTTTAATTTCATTTACCTTATCAACTAATTTAGAAGCATCTTTTTTATCTCTTTTAAGTTGACCGATTTCTGCACTTAATGTATTTCTTTGTGCTTGTAATTGTTCTAATTTAACAATTAGTTTGTTTCTTTTTTCAGCAAGTTTAATTATCTTATCAATATTTTGAATGTCATAATTTCTTGTTGACAATTTCTTAATAACTTCATTTTTATTATTAATAATATATTTGAGTTCTAACATTTTTACCTCTTTTTGCATTACATATTTTACCAAATTATAATATATTGGAATTATTTTAATGTGTTAAAATTATAAATAATATGAGCAACGAAGAAAAAACAGAAGTAAAAAACGAAGTTAAAATTTGCGGTGTGTTTAAAAAAGTTTTGTTTGAAAAAAAAGACAATAACTTTAAAATATCATCATGTAAAATAATTTCTCAACATGGAAATGGTATACCTATTTCAGTTAATAAATATGGTAATATTTCTGTTTTATCTAATAACTTTGATTATGAACTAGATAAATATTATGAATTAACATTAGAACATATTCAAAAAAGTAGATATCCTGATAGTTATAATTTGTTAGAACTTAAAGAAAGTGATTTTTGAAAATTAAATTATATTGTTAAGTTTTTGCAAGGAACTAATTTTCCGGGAATCGGGGAAATTAAAAGTAGAAAAATTGTTGAAAAATATGGTTTTGATACTTTAAAAATAATTAGTAGTGGTAAAGTTAGCGCTTTAGATTTAGGTATAAGTGAGGATTCTTATAATATTGCTATTAAGTATTTAAATTCTAATCCGCAAATAATCGAAGACCAACTTTTCTTTTTGAAATTAAATCTTTCTCCAGGATTTTATGAAAAAATAAATAAACATTTTTCTAATTTAGCAGAATTTATTGAAAAATATAAAAATAATTTTTATAACTATTACTTTACTGATAGTGGTCAAATTAATATAAAAGATTTACAAAAGCTAACAAAACATTTTTATCCTGAAGGACATTATTTTGATAAATCTATTTTGTTGTATATAGCTCTTGAAGAATATTTTTTCAATTTAGGACATACAAAAGTTACAAACAATGATTTTTATAAATACTATTATTCTAAATATGAAAAACTTTCTATAAACGAATTTAAAGAAGCTTTAAAAAATTTAATTGTTGAAGAGCGTGTCTTATTGTTTGATAATAAAACATACTTAACAACTTTTAAAATACGTGAGATGGAAGAATATGTTGTTAGTAGATTATATGATATTAAAAAATCTGAACAAAAAAAATTTGATAAGTTTGAAGATAAAAACTTACACAAGTTGCAAAATGAAGCAATTAATTTAGCTTTAAATTCAAGTTTATCTTTAATTACGGGCTCACCAGGAACTGGTAAAACTTTAATTACTAATAAAATTATTAAAACCCTTTTAAGCTACTTTAAATTAGAGGATATTGCTGTAGTTACACCAACAGGCAGAGCCACCATTAATATTAATAAAGATTCAGAAATAAGAGCTACAACAATTCATAGTTTCTTGCAATGAAATGTAGAAGAAGATACTTTTGAAGTTAATGAATATTGACCTGAAGATGTGAAATGTTTAATCATTGATGAGTTTTCAATGGTAAGTATAGATTTATTTTATTACTTGCTTAAAGGTATAAATCAAAAAACGCTTAAAAAAATAATTGTTGTTGGAGACAAAAATCAATTGCCTGCAATAGGTCCTGGATATTTAATTAATGACTTTATTGAATACAACATTTTTGACTATATTGAATTAACTAAAATTTATAGACAAGCAGAAAATTATGAAATAATAAAAGATGCTATTGACATTAACTTAGGAAAAGTTCCTGAGTTTAAAGGAAAGAATTCGCAATTTATAGAAACCGAAAAAGATAAATTAGCTGATGAAATTATTTTTGAAATAAATAAATTATTAAAAAAGGATTTTACAAAAAAAGATATTGCAATTTTAAGTCCTATATATAACTATCAAACTGGAATAGATTATTTAAATGATAAATTATCTTTATTTTGAAGAACAAAAGAAAATACTGAAACTATTTTTATTGGTAAGAAAAAATGAGCAATCAATGATAAAGTTATTAATTTAATTAATGATCCAAGTAAAAAAGTGTTTAATGGTGAAATTGGTTATATAAAAGAATTTATTTATGATGCTAATAAAAATTTAACAAACATTAACATTGAATTTGAAAATAATGAAAAAGTAGTTTCATATAATAAATCAGATTTCATTCAAAAAATAATGTTAGCATATTGCACAAGTGTGCATAAATATCAAGGTAGTGAGAGCCCAATAGTACTTACAGTACTTTTTGAAGAAGCAAAAAAATTATTATCAAAGAAATTGATTTATACCGCAATTACTAGAGCACAAAAATTTAGTGTAATATATGGACAACATAGTGCATTATCAATAGGTATACAAAATGACAATGATTCTAACAGAATGACATGTATCGGTGAACTTTGAAATGTAATAAATAAAAAATAGAAAGAAGCAAATAAATATGAAATTAATAGTTGGATTAGGTAACCCTGGAAAAGAATATGAAAATACTAGACACAATATAGGCTTTATGGTTGTGGACAGTATTGCTAAAAAAATGAATGTACAATTAAACGAAAAGAAATTTAATGGTATTTTTTATAAAGACGCAGATTTTATTCTTGCAAAACCTTTAACGTATATGAATAATAGCGGTGACTTTGTACAAGCTATTATGCAATTTTTTCAAATTAATCCTAATGATATTTTAGTTATACAAGACGATTTAGATATTGACCTCGGAAAAGCAACTATAAGACAAAAAGGTTCAGCAGGTGGACATAATGGAATAAAAAGCATTATTGAAAAAATTGGTACTAATGAATTTAAAAGATTAAAGATTGGTATCGGTCGTGGTAGTGATAATGTTATTAATTATGTACTTTCAAAATTTACTTTTGCCGATACAGAAATTCTTTCAAAAATAATTGAAGCATCTTCTGAAGCTGCTATTTCATTTTTATTTAATGACATAAATTTTGTTATTAATAAATTTAATGGTAAATTTTAAAAATGGATTTAAATAAAGAACTAAATCAAAATTTATATAATGATAAAAAATTATTATTAGGAGTTAGTGGCGGCCCTGACTCTATGCTTTTATTAAATTATTTCAAAGATAAAAATATTATCGTTTGTCATGTTAATTATTGTGTTAGAGAAGATAGCTATAATGATGAAAATATTGTTAGAGAATTTTGCAAAAATAACAATATTAAATTAGAGGTATTAAATTTAAAAAATCATTCATATAAAGGCAATTTTGAAAATGAAGCTAGAAAATTAAGATATGAATTTTATCAAAAAGTTTATTTAGAAAACAATTGTGATTTTTTGCTATTAGCGCATCACAAAGACGACTTTTTGGAAACTGCTATTATGCAAAAAGAAAGTAAAAGATTTAATTTGTATTATGGTATTAAAAAAGAAAACTTTTTATGAGGCATGAACATAGTTAGACCATTTGTTGATATGTTTTGAAAAAAGGACATCTTGAATTTGTGCACAACATTTAATTTAAAATATGCACTTGATTATACAAATGAACTAGATCTTTATTCAAGAAATAAAGTTCGAAATAGACTAAAAAAACTTTCAGAGACAAACAAAGAAAAAATGTATCTAAATTATGTTGAAGAAAATTCAAAAAACGCTTTATTAGAAACACAAATTTTAAAATTATACGAAGAGTGAAAAAATAGCAATTTTGATTGTGATTTTATATTAAGAAATAAAGCTTTGGCTAACTATTTAATTTATGCATTTATCCATAAACATTATGATGAAGTTAAATTAAGTTCTAGAAAGATAAACTCAATTTATCAATTCATTGTTTCTAATAATCGAACTTCAAAATATAAATTAAACGATTTTGTGATACTTAAAAAAATAAAAAATAAATTGTTAATAAATGAATAAATTACTTTTATATTATAATTAATAAATCAAAAGGGGGAAAAATGCCAAATAATAATGACAATAAACCAAGTACACCTAGAAGACGTTTTAATATTTGATGATTATTAATTATCTTTTTTGGTGTAATCATTCTAATGATTTCTATTGTTACTATAAAACATTTAATTGATTCTAGTAGAACATTAGAATCTAAAGATATCATGTTTTACAAAAGTGTATTAGATGAAGCAAATAAAACAACAAGTAGTATTCATATTAAGTCAATCACACATGATCCTTATACAAATACTATTTCGACTATTTTTAGTGCGTCTACTAAAGTTTGATATGGATTAAATGGACAAACTGGAGGTTCAGATACTGATATTAAAGAATTTGCATTTATGACTAATGCAAGTTCACAAACTATTTCATCAATGAAATTATTGGATTTTAAAGACACTTATTCTAATGTATTTAAAGTTGGACAAAATGGAATAGTTGATGGTACCTTTAATGTAGTTGGAGTTCCAACAGTTTCATTATGAGATAAAATTAAATCAGTAATAACTACATTAATACCTATTATGATAAGTATTCTTATTTTATATGCAATATTTGCTGCATATTCAAGGACAGGCATGATGGGCGAAGGTGGAATGTTAAGCAAAAAATCTTTAGCTCAAAGAGTTTATACTGACAAGAAATTTAAAGACATAGCAGGGAATGAAGAAGTTAAAGAAGAAGTTTGAGAACTTGTAGATTACTTAAAAAACCCTAAAAAATATTCAGGAGCAGGAGCAAGAATTCCTAAAGGAATTTTACTAGGTGGTCCTCCAGGTACAGGTAAAACCTTAATAGCAAAAGCAACAGCTGGTGAAGCAAATGTTCCTTTCTTCTTTATATCAGCATCAAACTTTGTTGAAATGTTTGTTGGACTTGGAGCAAAAAGAGTTCGTGATATGTTTGAAGAAGCTAGACAAAATGCACCCGCAATTATTTTTATTGATGAACTAGATGCAGTTGGGCGTTCACGTGGTGCAGGTATTGGTGGTGGAAATGATGAAAGAGAACAAACCTTAAACCAATTACTTGTTGAAATGGATGGTATCAAAGAAAATAGTGGAATCTTAATAATGGCTGCAACAAATAGAACTGACGTTCTTGACCCAGCTTTATTAAGACCTGGTAGATTTGATAGAATTATTACTGTTTCATTGCCTGATATAAAAGAAAGAGAAGAAATTCTTAAATTGCATGCAAAAGGTAAAAGAATAGATCCTAATGTTAAATTTAATTTAATAGCAAGAAGAACACCAGGTTTTTCTGGAGCTCAACTTGAAAACGTAATTAATGAAGCTACATTATTATCAGTAAGAGAAAATACTAAATTAATTACATTAGCACAAATTGATGAAGCTATTGATAGAGTTATGGCTGGACCTGCTAAAAAATCTAGAGCTATTTCTGAAAAAGAAAATATTGCAGTTGCTTATCACGAAGCGGGACACGCTGTTGTTGGTATTAAAATAGCTGGTGGTAATAAAGTTCAAAAGATTACAATTATTCCTAGAGGACAAGCTGGCGGATATAACTTAATGCTTCCTGAAGAAGAAAAATACAATAGATCTAAAGTTGAACTTATGGCAATGATCACTTCATTTATGGGTGGTAGAGTTGCTGAAGCTATTATTTATGGTAAAGATAATGTATCAACAGGAGCTAGTGATGACATCGCAAAAGCAACTAGAATTGCAAGAAAAATGGTTACTGAATGAGGTATGTCAAACTTAGGTCCAATTAAATATGAAGAAGATACAGACACTCCTTTCTTAGGAAGAGACTACATGAAGAATGCTTCTTTCTCTTCACAAACTGCTCAAGAAATTGATATTGAAGTTAGAAAAATTATTTTAGCAGCTGAACTTAAAGCACATAAAATCATTACAGAAAATCAAGATTTATTAGAGTTGATAAAAGATGCACTTATTATAAATGAAACGATTACAGCGGAAGAAATCGACTATATCGCGAAGTATATGAAATTACCCGAAGAAATTTCTAAGGATAAAACCGAATTAAAAAAAGAAATTCCGAAAGTAGATTTTGAAACTTTATTTAATGAAGTTGCTGGTCAAAAAGTTGTTTCAGAAGATAAATATAAAGACGATCTTAAAAAACAAGAAAAAGAATTGGAAGAAAAATCTAAATCAAAAACAACAAAAAAATCTGATGATAATAAAGGCAATTCTTCAACCAACTAATTATTAAAAAATGTAACGCAATGTAGTAGTTACATTTTTTGTTTAATTATTTTTACTTTAAAGGTTTTCAAATGTATAAATATTAATTTAATATTGGAAATATCCTAAAGATTCTATTCAGTATTGTTAGATGTTGTATGTGATATAATTAATAGTATAGGAGGAGTATAAAAGTGAAAAAATTTAAATTTTGGTATTTGGCATCACCTTTGGTTTTATCAGCGTTGTCAACAACATTAATTTCAGCAAAAATTGATTTTGAAAGTGAAGATGATAAAGATGAGAAATATGTTTTATATGATTATATAAAATTAACAGGAAAACAAGATGTTGTAATTACTCACAAAAATTTTATTAGTGGTGGTATTGTTTCAAAGGGCAAAATGTATTGATTTAATAACGATAAGGGTTATTCAATATTAGATAGCGAAATTAAAAGAATAGTTGAAGTAAATCCAAATAAAAGTTGAGAACAAAAATATGCAAATAAAATTTTGAAATATAACCAAATTGGAAAAATAGAAATAATTAAGTCTTCAACAAGGGATAAAACTATTTCAGGTGACCGCAAAAGAACAGATTGAGAAAAAATTAAAGATATAGAAAAATATAAAAACTTTAAATATAGTGATTATTTAAATGTCAAAAATGCCATAAAAGATAATTTTGGCAAATATCAAATTAATCAAATGAAAAATGGTTTAGTTTATGCAGATAAGGAAGTACCTTATTCTTGATGGTTTAAGTCTTCAGATTTCAAAAATTTTGGGCTTAATTCTAGAAATAATTCTTATAATGAAGATGATGATGAAAAGTTTCATTATTATAAACAATTTAAACCATATTATAAAGAGAAATATTTGCAAAAAAGTAATGGAGGAATTTGTGGATATGTTGCAGTCACAATGCTTTTATTATATAATGAATATTTTAAAGGTGCTGGGTATTTTGATGAATATGAAAAAGAATTTATATTAAAAAGCAAGTATTTTTTACATATTAATGAAAATAATTTGGCTTATTATATTAGTAATTTTGTTAGTCCTGAATTAAACTCAAATTTTTTAAAATATTTATACCAAAAAACTTGATTTGCTAATGGAACTGGAGAATGATGAAATTATAAATATATATCCGAATCAATTCTTTATAACAAGTGAAAAAAGTCACAAATTAATTATTCTTATTGAGGCAATAACGGTGTAATTGGCAGACCTTGAGATATTATTAATGAATATAATATTCCAACAACACTAGCAGGCTTATATAGCGAATATAGTAGTAAAGAAAAAGGTGGTCATGCTATAGTTGCATATGGTGTTTATAATGATGGGAGATTTTTATGCAATTTCGGTTGGGATGATGAATATAACCAAGTTATCGTAAAATGTTCCAGAGGATATAGATGAGATTCAAATTTTGCAATTAACCATAAGTGAGGAAAAAATTTAATTAAATATTTTAATTATAATGATAAATTATATACAGGTATTGAAATAGATAATATTTTGAAAGAAAAGGAGTTCATTAAATAATATGAAAAAAGGAAAGATAGCAATTTTAATTATTGCAATTATTTTAACTGTACTTGCGTTTATTTTAATATGTATTTTTACCGAAAGCCTTTTTAACTTCATTGCTCCAAAAATTCAAATGTAGGAAAAATTATGAATAATAAACAAATAAAAAACAATATTATTTTTGTATCATTTTTAACTTTTTGAGTAATATTATTTGAATTATTCGCAGTATTATATAGTTATAACCCATTATTTAGTAATGAACATAAAGAATTTAGATATATTGAAATTACCTTTAATATAATTTGTTGAATATTGTTAATTATTTTAATAATTTTTCTTTTTAGATTTAAAAAATATTTGTCAACTAAAAAATCACTTAATATAAAAGAGAAAGTTGTTTATTCAATTAACATTATTAATGTTGTTTTAATTTTAGTTGTTATTATTGTTGCTCACATTTTAATCACTGTATGACAAATAGGATTATATGCAGCTGAAAAAAGATATTATATTGAAAAGCTAATTGATCTAATATGAAACTCTAACCGTACTATTTTCTTTATTAGTTCAATATCTACATTATTAACAATATATCAAATAGCATTTTATTGTATATTAATTCATAATGAAAGAAAACAATTTTTAATAACTAAACAACAAAGTAAAAGCGATAATTAAAAAGAAAAAATGCAACTAAGAAATGTTGCATTTTTGTTTTAACTTTTTATTTAAGAGATTTTTTTAGTGTTGCTAATTCTTTTAAGAATTTAGCTTTTGTATATTCAGTAGTATCTTCTGAACCATATTGTCTAACTGAAAGAAGTTTATTTTCAACCTCGTTTTTACCAATAATAACTAAGAACTTAGTTTTAAGTAATTGAGCATCCCTAATCTTTTTATTAATTCTTTCATTTCTTAAATCAATATTAACATTAATATCAAGATCTAAGAATTCATCATAAAGTTTTTGACAATAAGCATTTTGTTCTTCACTTACTGGAATTATAGTTACTTGCCTTGGCGAAAGTCAATAAGGTAAAACACCTTT
Organism: Metamycoplasma orale ATCC 23714; assembly: GCF_000420105.1. Lineage (GTDB taxonomy): Bacteria > Bacillota_I > Bacilli_A > Mycoplasmatales > Metamycoplasmataceae > Metamycoplasma > Metamycoplasma orale. The sequence goes on along the minus strand of NZ_ATUH01000002.1, from coordinate 5,316 downwards.
AGTTTGTTCAAGTAATGTTGCTATAAATCTTTCATAAGTTCCAATTAGTCCTCTATGAATTAAAACTGGTGTGCATTGATTTTCTTTGTCATCAACAAATTTAATATCAAATTTATTTGGGAGTAAGAAGTCAAGTTGTAATGTAGACATGGTAATAATTTTGTTTAAAGCTGTTTTAACTTGAAAGTCTGCTTTAGGTCCATAGAATGCAGCCTCACCAATAAATTCTTTATATTCAATTTTAAGTTCATTAAGAACTTCTCTTAAATCCGCTTCAGCTTTATTTCACATTTCATCATTTTTAAAGAATTTTTCTGTATCGTTAGGATCTCTTAATGAAAGTGAAACATGATCAATTTGAATATTAAAGTCTTTTAAAGCTTGAACAATCATTTTGTATAAGTGTTTAAATTCATCTTTTATTTGATCTGGTCTAACAAATACATGGCCTTCAGTTAAATCCATAGATCTAACTCTTTCTAGTCCACTTAAAGCACCAGATTTTTCATATCTATATAATCTAGATTGTTCTGAATATCTTATAGGTAAATCACGGTATGATCTTCTAGTTGCACTATATAACATAATATGGTGAGGGCAAGTCATTGGACGCCCTATTAGAAGTTCATTATCCATTTGAATAGGTTTAAACATTGTATCTTGATAGTGATCTCAGTGTCCACTAATTTCATAAAGTTTCTTTTCACCAAAATGTGGGGTTAAAACTTCAGTGAATCCAAATTTCTTGTCTAGTTTTAAAACATAGTCACGAATGGCGTTGTGAATTTTCATTCCATCTTCTAATCAAATAGGAAATCCTTGTCCACATAAATTGTTAAATGCAAAAATACCTAATTCTTTTCCTATTTTACGGTGATCTCTTTCTTTTCTTTCTTTTAAAATTTCTAGATATTCATTAAGTTCTTTTTCGGTTTCTCAACATGTACCATAGATTCTAGTTAACATTTTGTTTTTTGAATCGCCTCTTCAATAAGCACCGGCTAAAGAAAGTAATTTAAAGTGTTTAATTTCTTTAGTATTTTCAATATGATTACCGCTACATAAATCAGTAAAAATATTTTCTTTAGTTTTTGGATGAACAAATCCATAATAAGTTATGTTTTTATTTTCTTTACTAAATTCATCATATAGTTCTTTTTTATATGGTTGATTTTTAAAATCATATTTATAGTTTTCCATTAGTTTAACTTCATAACCTTGAATTGCAATTTTTTGCATCATTTTTTCAATTTTAGGTAAATCGCTTTCTAAAATTGGATTTGAAAATTCAAAATCATAATAAAAGCCTTCATCTATTGCAGGTCCAATTGCTAATTTAGTGTCTGGATATAATTTTAAAATAGCTGCAGCTAATAGATGGCTTGTTGAGTGATTTAATTTAGAATTTGCTTTCATTGTTTAATCCCATACCTTTCATAAGTTTTGTAAGTTGTTTGTTAGCAACTTCACTAGCTTTTTTAGCACCTTTGTCTTTTAATTTAAATACTTGGTCATAGTATATTTTATATTTATTTTGTATATCAATTAAAAATTCTTTAACAACTTCTGCTACAGCAATTTTTAATTCTCCGTAATTTTTATCATTAAATAGTTTTTCACTTTCTTCTAACGAAATATTTTTAAGTGCACTATAAATAGTTAATAAATTCGTAATTCCTGGCTTATCTTCGCTAATGTAAATTTTATTTTCTGAATCTGTTACTGCTTTAAGTATTTTCTTATATGCAACTTCAGGGTCATCTAATAAGTAAATTGAAGCTTTTTCGTTTTGGTCTGATTTTGACATTTTTTTAGTTGGGTCTACTAATGACATAATTTTAGCGCCTACTTTAGGAATAAATGGTTCAGGCAGTTTAAAGTCTAATTTATATTTATTATTTAATCTTTGTGCAATATTACGAGTAAGTTCAACATGTTGTTTTTGATCGATACCTACTGGAATAATATCAGCATTATATAATAATATATCAGCTACCATTAATGTAGGATACATTAATAAACCAGAAGGAATTGTATCCATACCATTAGGAGATTTTATTTTTTGTGACTTATCTTTGAATTGCGTCATTCTTGAAAGTTCACCAATTGTTGTTGAAGTTAATACTAATCAATTCATTAATCCATGAGCCATAACATCTGATTGAAAAAATAAGGTAGTTTTATTTAAATCGATACCGCAAGCTAAATAAAGAGCAAAAATATTTTTTCTATTTTCTTCTAAGACTTTAGGTTCGATAGGTAAAGTTAGTGCGTGTAAATCAGCAATAAAAATATAACTTTCGTATTTATCTTGAAGTTGAACCATATTTTTAATTGCGCCAATATAATTAGCAAGTGTTAATTTTCCTGTAGAAGTAATACCACTAATTAATCTTTTTTTGTTTTGTTCCATAATTAAATATCCTTGATTGTATTAGTAAAAATGAAATATATAATATAATTTATTAATTATAATTCAATTTATATTAATAATTTAAAATAGTTACTTTGGAGATTAAATTATGAACTCAATGACAAAAAAACAAAAAGCATGTTACATTTTTTTAATTATTATTACCTTTGGTTTAATTTTGTTATATTGAAAGAAAAAATATAAACAAACAAAAGAAAAAGATCACTTATCAACAACAAATAAACTAGATTTTAATTTAAATGATTTTATTAGTATGTTTGGTGGTTTTGAAAACATTACTAATAGTACTAGCACAAATAAAATTATTAAATTAGACTTTAAGGACAAAGAATTAGTTGATATTGAAAAAATCAAAGCTTTTAAACAAATTACTGGCATTACTTTACAATCAAAAAGTATTTCTTTAGTTATGGGAAATATTTGTCCATATTTAAATGATCTAATAAATAAAGAAATTAAAAAGTAGGAAATAATGAAAAATAAAAAAAATAAAAATACTATTGAAGAAAATAATGAAGAAAATAAAAATGTAGACAATAATGAAGAAAACACAATAAATCAAAATAATTATGAGCTTGAAGATCATATCAACGAAATAACAGATAAAGATAAAAAAGAATTTAAAAAGTTTGCTGTAAAAACTACAAAAACAAAAAGAATTAAATCAATTTTATTTTGAACATTGTCGGCTAGTACTATAGCAGTAGTTTTTGGTGTGGTGTACGGGATAAAGAAGCCTAAGAACGATTATTTATTTTGAAAGGGTACGCCACTATTATCAGAAGATAAAATTAAAGAATATATTCAATACAATAAAAATTACAATTTTGATATTACAGCAAAAGAATTTTATGAATCTTTAATTTTAGATAAAACTATAAATAATAAGTATTTAAAAGAAGCAGGATTTAAAAACTTGAAAGATTCATTATTTAGTTTTGAAATTCATAACATAATTGAGGACACTTTAAATAATTCTATTCATATGGACGTTTTACTTAAAAGTAAAGTTGGCGGAGAACAATATATTATTTTAGAAAATTTAACTTTTCTTAATTTTAAGGAACCGAGCGAAAAATATACAATAGGTTCAACTGAACAAAAACAATTAGATGCAATAATTAAAGAATATTCAGATAAATTCTTTTACTATAACAAGGATAAAAAAGAAGATTTTGAAGCAGCTATTAAAAAGCTAAGTGATGAACATGATTTAATTAATTATGCTAAAATCTTTGAAAGTATTTTCTTAATTAAAGGTGAAAATAAAATCAACAATTGTCCTATTATAATTAAGGACTTATCTTATGATAAAGACTCAGAAATTTTAACATTTAAATATATACCTATTGCATTGAGTGCACAACTTAAAAAAATAGGGAAGACAAAATACAAACATTACTATTTTGTGTCTAGTTATGATATTAATGACACAACTAAATATTTAGAATATTCTAAAAAGGTAATCTTTGTTTAGAAATTCTAAAGATTATATTGCAAAACAAAGCACAACACTTAACACATATGTTAAAAGAGTTGTGCTTTTTTATTAAATAAAATTATTATAAAAAAATTAATAGTGAAGTAAAAATTACAATTGAAATTGAACATTAAAATAACTAAATGAAAACATATTATTAATATTTTATTCATTAGCTTATGAAGGCATTCCAATATATGCAGTGATATAAATGGTATAATTAAGATATAAGTGATAGTGATAATAAATAAAAAATGACTTATGCAAAGGAGATAAATTTAAACATGAAAAAAATGAATAAAATACTAGCATTTCCCTTATTAGTAACACCTGCATTATTAGCTTCTTGTGTACTTCCTAATTCTTGTTGATATAGACAAAATGAAAGAACTAAAAAAGAAATAAAAAACACTTTTTTAAAAATTGCAAAAACATTAGGCAACAAAGATTTTATTTTTCCGCTTGAAATACAACAAGGTCATTGATTTGTACAAAATAATAATACTTATAAACAAAATAAAGACAAAATTAAGGGGTTCAAATTAATTTGATATTCTAAAGAAAGAGCTCTTGAATATTTAAAAGATAATCATAATTCTAGTTTTTTATATCCACTATTTGACCTACAAGATAGAAATTTATTTGTAGAAATTCCTAATAGTGTTTTATCTTTATATAAAATAAATAATGACGTTAATATAACCTTAAATGATTTAAATAGTTGAGATAGAAGTTTTAGGCTTTGGAATGAAGGGCGTTACATACATCCAAAACTAGATTTTATTGGCGAAACATCTAATATTTTGTGCCATAGATTAAACTGAGAATTTTTACCCAAAACCCCAATTCTTGAAGAAAAAGTATTTAGATTAAAACTTAAGTCTGATTTAAATTTAACTATTAAAAATAGTCAAATTGTTTCTTGTGATGTAGAAATAAGAATGTCGCTAAGCGGCCGCTCATCTGAAGATGCATATTTATCTTTACCTCTTAGATTACAAATTTAATAAATAAGATTTTACTAGTTTTATTATTTATACTATTAATATGAAGCATAATAGTTAACAATTTGTTAACAATAAACTAGGACAAAAATTTTGGACTAAATTGTAAAATTTTTGTTGTTGTAAACATCCCATAATTCTTGGGGTGTTTTTAAATTAAATTTTTTTAAAAATCTCTCATTATTATACCAATCTATAAATTCTTTTATTTTATTTTTTAATTCAATAAAAGTAAGTGTTTTAACGGTTTGATAGAAGTTCGGAAAAATTTCAGTTTTTAATATAGAAAAGAAATATTCAATTTCTCGATTATCCAGTGAGTTTCCTATTCTTGACATTGATATAACGCCATTAATAGAATTAATAAAACTTACAAATTCTTGAGAAGAATATTGAAT
>NZ_ATUH01000001.1 GCF_000420105.1 Metamycoplasma orale ATCC 23714 | reverse complement strand
CAAGGATGACAATATACTCATGAAGAGTATATAAATTATTTGAAGGAGAAACAAACAATTCAAAGCATGTCAAGAAAAGGAAATTGTTTAGACAATAGTCCCACTGAATGTTTATTTAGTGTTATAAAAAGAGAATTTTGATTTGAAGAAGAAAATAGATTTAAAAGTTTTAAAGAATTTAAAACTGCTTTAGAAAAATATATTTCATATTATAATAATGACAGAATTGTTAATAAATTAAAAGGACTTAGTCCTGTTCAATACAGGAATAAGTCCAAACACAATTAAAAAGTCCAATATTTGGGGTTCATACCAAAGGTTATTGTTCATTTAATTTGTTTTTCTTCTTAGTAAGTTCTTCTTTGTAACCTTCAATTTGAGAAATAAAATTATTTAATTTTTCAGTTTTTTCAGCAATAATCTTTTTGCTTGCTTTTTCTAAGAATTTAGGATTTTCTAACATCTTTTTATTAAAATCAATATCAATTTGTAATTGTTTGATTTTTGCTTCTAAATCATTGATATCATTTTTAATATTTTCCTTATTTAATTTGACATAAATTCTTGCATTAGGAATTTCTATTAAATAATCAAAGTTTTTTTCTTGTTCAAAATTTGTCATCTTATTTACTATAGTTGCATATAAAGTACTTAAACTAAACTCTTCAAGATGGAATTTTAATAATTCAGATTTAGAAATCTTTTTGCTTTCACGATATTGTCTTAATGCAGTAATTATATTTATTAATGAATCAATTTCTTGTAGATCGCTTTGAACAAAGTCAACATTGAAATTGTATGAAATATTATTTAAAAGTTCTTCATGATAAATAGTTTCAAATAAATAGTCAGTTAAGAATGGCATGAATGGATGCAATGTTAATAAAAGTTCTCTAAATAAAACATGGATAAATTTTTTATTTGATTTTAATTTGAGAAATTCTAAATATCAGCTAGAAAGATCATTTACAATGAAGTTTTGAATATTTTTAAAAATAACTGTAAATTCATATTTAGACATACTATCATCAATTGATTTTCTTAATTGTATAAATTTATTTAAAATTCATAAATCAAATTTATCAATTTTATGTAAGTCATAGTCAATTTCATCTTTAATTTTAATTTGAGAAATTAAACGGGCTATATTTCAAAACTTATTGATAAATAGTTTAGCACTATTTATTTTATCATCACCAAAATTGATATCTTGGCCAGGAGTTGAATTAAATATTAAAGCATTTCTTAAAACATCTGAACCATATTTATCAATAACGTCGATAGGATCAATTCCATTTCCTAAAGACTTAGACATTTTTCTACCTTGACTATCTCTAACTAGACCATGGATTAAAACAGTATCAAATGGTTTTTTATCCAAAAAGTATAGAGATTGGAAATACATTCTAGCAACTCAAAAAAAGATAATGTCATATCCGGTAACTAAAAGTGAAGTAGGGAAATATCTATCTAACTTTGCAGTACTTTGAGGTCAACCTAAAAATACAAATGGAGAAAGTGCTGAACTAAATCAGGTATCAAGAACATCTTCATCTTGAACTCAACCATCGCCAGGGCAATTTTTTTGTACCAAGACTTTATTGTCTTTATATCATGCAGGTATTCTATGTCCTCATCATATTTGACGACTAATAGTTCAATCATGAACATTTTCCATTCATTTTCTTAGAACATCTTCAAAACGCTTTGGAATAAAATTAACTTTATCTTCTTGATTAAAATGTGCTAAAAGGCCTTCTGCAAGTTCTTTCATTTTAACAAATCATTGAGGTTGAACTAATATTTCTATTGGGCAATCGCTTCTTTCACTAAAACCAACAGCAGAAGTTATTTTCTCAATTTTTTCAATTAAATTATTTTTAGCTAAATATGCTTCAATTTGTTTTCTAGCTTCAAAACGATCAAGGCCTTTAAATTGCATAGCATTTTCATTTAAAATACCATTCTCATCAATACATTCAATTAATTCTAATTTATTATCTTTAATAATATTAAAATCATCCATAGCATGAGCTGAAACCTTCATAAGTCCAGTTCCAAAATCTTTATCAATTAATTCTGAAGCAATGATAGGAATTTCTTTCTTAGTTAACGGATTAATAACTAATTTTCCAAGTAAGTTTTTTGCTCTTATATCACTAGGATTAATCGCAATTGCAACATCAGAAAACATAGTTTCAAGTCTAGTAGTAGCAACAACAATAAATGAAGAAGAATTTTTCAACATGTATTTAATGTAATACATTTTTTGTTCAACATCTTTATTAATAACTTCAATATTAGAAAGTGCAGTTTTTAAAATTGGGTCTCAATTTATTGGTTTAACATCTCTATAAATTAATCCATCATTATATAAATCAATAAACACTTTAATAACAGCTTCATTAGCATCATTATCTAAAGTAAATCTTTCTGCATCATAATCTAATGCTAAACCTAATTTATTTCATTGATTAGTAATGTTTTTTGAATATTCATCTTTTCATTTAATTGCTTCTTCTAAGAATTTATCTCTACCAATTTTATACTTATCAATTTTCTTTTCGGCTAATCTTTTTTCAATTTTAGCTTGTGTAGCAATTCCAGCATGGTCTTTACCAGGAATTCATAAAACATCAAATCCTTGTAATTTTTTATATCTAATAACAGTGTCTTGAATATAATCACCAAAAGCATGACCTATATGTAACTTACCTGTTACATTAGGAGGAGGTAAAATAACTGTAAATGCTTTTTTATTTAAATCATGAGTAGAAAAGAATTTTGCTTCATTTCATTTATCTACTCTTTTTTCTTCAACAATTTTATGATCAAATTGTGGCTTCATTTCTTCTCCTTTGCTTTCCTTATTAAGAAGGGTATTTGAAAAATCAAATAATTCTGTATCTTTTTCATTTGCATTTGGGTTATCAAAATTTACTTCAACGCTTTCACTATGTTCAACTTCATTAAATATAAGTGCAGCGAGTTTGGGGTTTGCAACATTTTCCTTTGTTGCTCATTTATTTAGTTCTTCTCATGTACATCAAACTTTATGATCTGTATCAATTTCATATCGATTAATATTTTCATAATCATCTAAATAGGAAATATAATCAGTAATATTTTCCACTGTTCTTTCATCAGCACTACCAACGAACCCTTTAACAAGTGGGTTAATCGGGTTTGAAATAATTTTTAAAGTTTTTCCTTGTTCAATTGGCTTCTTATTATTTATAAATATTATGTTAGTGGTTACATCCTTTGCAACTTGAAAGTCATTTAATAAATAAATACCAATAATATTGTTTTCAAAAATATATTTATTAATTTCATTTAAAAATTTTTTTTGCATTAATTCGCTTAATTTAGAAATATAATGACCAATCACAATTAAACTAGGTTTATTAATTTTAATTTTTTCTATCTCGACTTTTAGCTTTGTTTCATTCGAAAATGAATCTAAACTGAAATTATATTTTTCTAATGAAATATTAGATTTTTTCATTATTGTATAAACTAAGGAACGAATAATAAACTTTCTTATAATTGGGCAATCATGATAAAGTCCATTAACAAAAATCTTACGATAACCTTGAAAATCATTTCTTTGCGATTCTAAAGTTTTTCATAAATTATTAATTTTCATCATGTTAACATGATAGTCAGTAATTAGTTTATAATCAAATGAATTATAATTATCAATTACAACACTATTTATAGAATATAAATAGTGTATAAACAATGACGAAATTTTTTTGAAAATATTCTTGTTAGCTTTTTTAACTTTGCTAATTTGAGCCATTTCCCTTGAATATACACTAGTTGAATCATTATATAAATTATTGTAATTTCACAAGTATTCATTTTTGATTTTTATATATTCATTTTTAATTTGATTTAATTCTTCAAGTGAAAATCTATTTTTAAAATTAATTTCAAATTCGTCTGTTGATATTTTTTTCTTTGAACTATATTGAGAAATTTTTTCTATATAATTAGCTTTCTTTTCATCAATAATATCTTTATAGAAATCTTCTTTTATAACAAAACTATTATTAACTAATAAAGTAATATTTTTTCTTATATTTCTTTTTGACTTGTTTAAATTAATAAAACTGAACTCATCGAATATTTCAGTTTTTAATTCATAAATTTTTTGAAGAATAATGCTAATTATTTCCATATTTAATCATTTAGCATTTTTCAATAAAATTTTGATTAAATTAGATATTTTATTATCAATTAAATAGTTTTCTAAATAATAAGCATATTCTTTATTGCTTTGAGCTTTAGATAATTTATACATACAAAATTTATTTTCAATTTTTATATCATAATAAATTTTCTTAAGAAGTAAAGTTACATCATTTGATTGAATAAAGAATTCATTTCTAATTTCTTTTCTTCTTTGAGCTTTAAATTTTTTAATTTCTTTTCTTAAATTGAAAAAATTATAATACTTGTTGTGTGCATCGATGTATTTGTCTCTACATGCAACATATTGATTGTAATTTAAAAGAATTTCACCTTTTTGAAATCTATTGATAGTGTTATAAGATATTTGCATAAGTTCATATTCAATATCTTTATATTTATTAATTATCAAAGTGAATTTTTCTTCCAATTCTTCTAAGTTTTTATTAATAGCAGATAAACTTGTTCTAGCTGATTCAACTTTAAAAGTTTCTAACATTTCTAGCAAATCTTCTAACATATATTTAAGAGTTTTTTCTAGATTATTAAAATTAAGGGCAAATTCTTTTTTTAAATAAAAGCCATAATTATCAAAAGTTTCTTTTCAAGCACTACTAAAATCATCTAGTGAAGTTTTTAATAAATTAGATTCTACAAAATAATTTTCTAAATATTGATAAAGAGAAATTTGACTCGCTTTAGAATCATCAGAATCATTATCAATTAATTTTGTATCAAAAGAATATGCTAAGTTTTTAATGTATTGTTTATTTTTAATTGATAAATTCTTTTCATAATCAAATTTTACACTTGCAAGTCCTTGATAAGATTTTAGAGACTTTCATTTATTGGTTACTAGTTTAAAAATATCTTCTTGCAAATTTGCATTATAAGAAATAATACCCAAAATTTCATTTTGCTCTAAATGCATATTGAAATTTCTTAATTTGTAAGATCATTTGTTAGCTTGCTTTTCATAAATTCTTATATCTTTAAAATCCAAAGATTTAATTTTAGTTTTAGCCATTAGAACTTATCTCCTTCTTTTGATTTTAAAAGAGGGGCTACAATTCTATAAGTTGTTGTTATTATAACAACATTAAAGAAAATTTTAATTGGCCCGGTTAAAGAGTGATTTGCTAAATTAACTCAAAAGTCAATTTTAAGAGTAGCAGCATCAGCTCAAGAAAGTATAATAACATTAAGAAATTCCAGGATTGCAGAAAATGTGACTATTGCCATAATATCAATAAATAATTGATAACGTTTTTTAATAAATATTCTAAATAAAATTAGAAATACACCCATTCCAACAAAACCAGATGAAGTTGCAAATATATAAAATAATTTGTTTTTAATAAATCTATTATTTTCAAAATATGATGGATCTAATTTTATAAAAATAGAAATTATTAAAAAGACTTGTATGGTGAGCACTGCTAAAGCTGAAAAGAATGCAAAATTAATCATTGCAATAGGTTTTGCTTTATTTTCTAATAAAATAATTTTAACTTCATAATAAGCAATACATTCAGAAAAATATTGAACATCTTCTGTATTTCCTTTAATGGTTGCTTCGCTATATTGCTTTTTAAAAAAGTCAACAATTTCTTTAAACTTAAAAATTTTATATTTATTTGAAAATAACATTTCATTAAGACCAAAGAAATAATATCCACAAAGTCCAGGAATAAAACCAGCAATTGATATTGAAATTGTATATAAATAGTGATAATAAGTTGGGACTAATAAAAATGAAATTAAATCAGCTAATATTCCTGTAAGCATACCAATAATTGGACCAAATATAAAGCCTGTTATTTTAACAGGAAGCCCAATAAATGAAAACTTATAGCTTGGTAAAGCACTAATAGGAATAATTCTAACTGAAATTAAAAAGAAAACAACCGATATTGCTATCAATACCGATACAAAAGCAATTCTTTTTGAGCTTCATTTTTTATATCCTAAACTAACTTTAGAACGCGCCCAAGAAAGATAGTGTCTAATTCCTCCCGGAACTCTAATATCTGATTTTTTCTTTTTAGTTTCAAACATATATTATATTTTATATTATTTATAATAATAATTGATAAAAGGTTTATTTTAAATTATTTAGATTAAGACATTCTTTTCTAAATAAAATAACTTTTTTACTTTTAAAATTTATTTTTATTTTTGAATTAAATGGAAGTATAGATTTTGGATGGGCATGGCCAATATTAAAATTATATAAAACAGGTATGTCTTTAAAAAAATTAGTTAATATGTTTTTATATTCGTGATAGTAAACTTCATTTTGAGGTTTTCCTACAATAATGCATTTGGGTTTGATAAATACATTATTTTCTTTTAACTTCAATAACATTTTATTAAATAATTCAGGATTTGGTTTTTGTTCAGAAGTTTCTAGAAGAATAATTTTATCTTCTCATTCTTTAGCATTTGGAAATATGTTATATATTTCGTTTATTTGTCTATAAAGAGGGTTTTCAAAAATTTCATACATACTATCAATACAGCCACCCAAAATTTGTCCTTCAATTATTTTTAAATTGTTTGAATTATTTAAAATTTCATATCCATATTTTTCTTTATGTTTAACACGCTTTTTCCCTAAACTATTTATAGAATAATCACTATATTCCTCAAATCAATACTTTGATGATTTAATTATAAAATTTTGTTTTTTATTATTTAAAAATAAACGTAATGATCTTTTATTATAAGATAGAATTTTTTTATTAAATTCAACAATACCAGATAAAACATTAATTCCATAAAAAGTAATTAAACCAATTTTGTTAAACATAAAATGGTTAATGGTGCTATCTGAAAAACCAAGGAATATTTTTGGATTTTCTTTAACTATATTAACAAAATGATTATCTTCAAATAAAAATTTTGTTAATCTTATTGTGTCAAAACCGCCTATTGCACAAAAAATACCTTTAATATTTTTATTAGTAAATGCTTCCTTTAAATCACTAGCTCTACATTCTGGATGTTCATCTAAAAATTTAATTCCTTTTAAAGAATTAGGCATAAAAATAGGATTAAAACCCAATTTTTTGATTTGCAAAATTAATAAATCCAATTCTCATTTAAAAATTTCTTCGCCTAATAAGCCACTAGATAAACTAACAATAGCAATATTGTCACCTTTTTGAAGAAAAAAAGGTTTTATAAATTCTTTTTTCATAAATTTGTGATTTCCTAATTTCTTTTACTATTTGCAAATATTGATTTTTTATCAATAGTTAATATGTTAATAAAAGTTTTATAGAAACTTGAATTAACAATAATTCCCATATAAGTAAAATAAGCAATAAAAGTGACTAATAAAATAATGTACATAAACGCAGCAACAGGGCCAAACTTATCATATTTAATAATCGAAGCAAGAGTACCAAATATTAAAATAAAGAATGAAGTTGGAATTGCGGTAATTAAAGCACCAGGGTGTACTTGATTAAATTTTAATTTAAAACTTGGCGCATATAAATAAAATGCAGCAAATCCTAAATAAGTAAATAAAGGTAAAGTTAAAACAACAATAAAATAATAAATAATTCAAAACTCTGTTTTAAGTTCAAGCGCTTTTAATGGTGTGAAACTTTTATCATTGTTTGTTAAAGCATTAGCAATTAAAGTTGACATATCAGATAAATTATGTTTGTTACCAAACTCAGCTTTTTTAACTAAAAAAGTCATTAAAATTGTAAATAATAAAAGCATTAAAGTTAAAATAGCTATTAAAGATATTGAAACAACAATTCCTTTTGCTCAACCTTTTCAAGCTCTATATTTTGTTTTGTGTTCATAAAGTGCATCTATTGAAATAATAAATTTAGAATATCCTTTAGACGTAAAGAAAATAATTGATAAAGTAAGAATTAAAAAGCTAATTGCTCCACCAGGGTTTGTTCAAATACTTGAAATATCCTTAGGTAAAATAGTATCAATTCCTGGAATAATCTTCCCTAAAATAGCATATCGAAAAACAGTATCATATTCTGGGCTAATTGAAGCAATAATAGAAACCAAAATAAGAGAAATAGGAATAAAAGATAAAAATAGATACATTGCATATCCAATAGGAATAAATGCAAATTCGTTTGATTTTAGTTTTGTGTGCGCACTATTAACAATTTCTTTTCCTTTAGTTCTTGAACTTTTTAAATATCTAGAAATAGCAATGTATAAAATACCGTATATAATGGCTTTTAATATTTTTTCTAAAAAGTTATTATGTGTTTGATTTAAAATAACTTGATCATTTGCAAGTTCAGGTTTATTTTCATTTTCAGGATCTTTTTTATTATTTTGTCATCCACTTTTAATTTTATTTCATTTATTTTTTCTGCACATTTTATTTAACCTTGTTAGCTAAAATTATATCTAATTTTTCAAGTTTTGCTTTGCCTTGAGTCTTTTTCATAATTTGACCAATTAGATATTTCTTGTTTTTATCAAAATTATTATTAAAATCTTTTAATAAATTAGGATTTTCTTTAAATATTTCGTCAACTATTTCTTCAAGCGAAATATTTAAAACTTCAATAAACATTTTTTGAGATTCAATAATTTCTTTTAAAGATTTTGCTGAATTTTTTTGTTTTAAATCTAAAATAGTCATTACATTTTTTTTATCAATTTTACCTTCAATTAAATAGTTAAAAAGTTCTTTAACTTCAGGTAACGAAATTTTTAAATCTACAATGTCTAATTTATTATCATTTAAAAAAGGCACAATGTTTGAGAAAAATAAATTAGCTTTTTTCTTAAAATCTGTAATATCAATTTTTTCGAAAAAAGAAGCATATGCTAAATTATTAATAAACTGACTAATTTGTAATTCATTGAGTCCTTTAGCTAAGTATTCCTTTTCTTTTTCAAAAGGCAATGTATTTAATTTAACTGAATCAATAACTTCTTTACTAATTAAAATAGGTAAAATATTAGGTTCTGGAAAATATTTGTAATCTTCAGCATTACCTTTTTTACGCATAACTACAGTTTCTAATTTTTGTTCATCAAACTTTCTAGTTTCTTGGCTAACTTCTTTATTTGATTCATAACATTTTACTTGTCTTAAAAATTCAAAGTTAATAGCCTTTTCAACGTTAGCTATTGAGTTTAAATTTTTAATTTCAACTTTAGTATTTAATACATTAGTACCTTTTTTTCTAGTTGAAACATTAACATCAACTCTTAAACTACCTTCATTCATTTTAGCATCCGAAATATCTAAATATAATGCCATAAGTCTTATAGCATCTACATAAGCAGCAGCTTCTTTTGCTGAATGCATCACCGGTTTAGAAACTATTTCAATTAAAGGAACACCTGCTCTATTGTAATTTAATAAAATATCATTTCCTTCATAAATAGATTTAGCAGTATCTTCTTCAAGATGTATTCTTTCAATTTCAATATCTTTTCAAACTCCATCAACTTTAGCCTTGATTTTTCCTGCTTTGCCAATGGGATTAAATTGTTGAGTAATTTGATAGCCTTTTGGTAAATCAAAATAGAAATAATTTTTTCTATCAAATCTAACTAAACTATCAATTTGCATATTTAAAGCTTTTGCTAATTTAAGTCCTTTAATAATTGCTTCTTTATTTACTAATGGTAAAGTTCCAGGATAAGCTAAATCAATATTTGATACATTACTATTAATAGCACTATCATAATTATTTAGGATAGGTGAAAACATTTTAGTCTTGGTATTTAACTCAATGTGAATTTCAATTCCTATAACTAATTCTCAATTATTCATTTTGGTCTCCTATCAATTCTTCAATATACAATGCATGTGAAAATAGTTTTGTATCATTGTAAATTTTTGCATCAATTGTTAGATTAAATGGTAGGCCATTATTTTTATTTTTACCTAGTTTAATTGTCATTGATGGGTTTCCTACTAAATTGGCATAAGTTAAAATATAATCCATGTATGTTGATTTTTGCTTTTCACCAATCTTTGGTGCTGAACCATATGAAGCTGGGTAAATAAAAATATCTGCTTGAGTATGTATATTTGTAAAATATTCTTTAAGATAATTTCTAATTTTTTTAGCTTGAACAAAATATTTTATTTGGTTATCTTTTTCTAAAAAGTATGAGCCTAAAATTAAACGTGCTTGTGCCATTTTTCCTATTTTTTTACTTCTAGATTCAAATGCATTTTTTACTCATGAGTCATTTAATTTTTGACCAAAAGTAATATTAGTTAAATTTGATAAATTTGAACTTGCTTCTGAAAAAGCAATAATTCTATAAATAGTATCAATTGATTTTAGAAGAATTTTGTCTTCAGAAACTTTAATTAATTTGACGTTTTCTTTTTGCAATTTATTAATAATGTTTTGATAAGCTTCTTTTACACTAGGCTCTAATTCATTAAAACAATCAAGATAAGCCACTGTTTTTGGTTTAACTAGTTTTATATCATTATAATTAAACTCAAGGTTTTCAGAAGTTAAATCATGTTTTCTATCTTGCTTATAAAGTACTGAACTTAGCAAAATTAAGTCAGAAACATTGTGAGTAAAATATGAAACTGTGTCTAAACTTGAAGCAAAAGCAAACATTCCATAACGGCTTACAGCTCCATAACTTGGCTTAAAACCAACTGCTCCAATGTTAGAAGCAGGCTTACGAACTGAGTCTCCAGTGTCTGATCCTATTGCAAAAGAAATGGCATTTGTAAAGGTTGCAGCAGCACCAGAAGAAGAGCCCCCAACTAAATATTCATTGTTTTTTGGATGAAAAATTTTACCATATGCTGAATGTTCTCCGCTACCGCCTAGCCCAAATTCATCAAGATTTGTGCGACCTACACAAGTAGCACCCGCTGCTTCTAAAAGTTCTAAACATGTTGCTTTATACGATGGTTTAAAGGTTTCTAAAAATAAAGAAGAAGCTCTTGCTTTAACATTTTTGTCGGCAAAATTATCCTTAAGAGTAAAAACACAATTAGCCAATAACCCTTTAGAATTATTTAATTTAGCATCTTTAAATACATAAGCAACAGCATTATTTTTATTTGCTAGTAATTCTTTTTTAGCTAGTTCTAAGTTTCCTTTAATCTTCATTTTGTGCCTTCTTTGTTACAATATAATCATCTTTAGTAGAACTTGCATTGTTTAAAATATCAGGTAATTCTAGTTTAAAAGAATCATCTTCTTTGTCTTCTCTCAAAGAATTGAAATCAATTATAGTATCACTTACTCTAGCAAGTGGCTTATAATTTTCAACTTTTTTAGATAATTTTTCTTCCAAATCTTGTAAACCATCTTTTACATTTTTATATAAATTTAAAGTTAAATTGATAACTTCTTTTGAAGGTTTTATATAAATTGATTTGGCTAATTCAATAACTTTTTTTTCATCCATTTTATTTCTCCTTTAATTATCAATGTGGATAACATATAAAGATTTGATCATTATATTCTTCAAAACCATTAGCTAAATTATGAAACTTAATTGAATAAGAATGTAAATACATTCTTCTTGCACGCTTGCCACCATATTTAGTATCTCCTAAGATAGGACATTTCAAATATGATAAAGTTGCTCTAATTTGGTGTTTTTTGCCAGTAAGAATTTGTGCATATTTTCTATTTCCTTCTATTCAAAAAATAGTTTTTGCATTTATTCCAAAGTTTGGATCAACAACCATCTTTTCATTTTTAATATCTTTTTTTAATTTAACTGTAACTGTTTTTTCATTTTCATTAAAATCAGAAACAAATTGATAAACCTTATCAAAGAATTTTTGTTTTTCTTCAAATTCCAAAAGGGCTTGATAATTTTTTGCATACACAACTAATCCACTAGTTTTTTTATCTATACGCCCAATTGGTGATGGAATAAATGAAGAGGTTTTTTTATAATTTAAATATTTTAGAACTTGATCATTTAAAGAATTAGGTTCTGAATGCATGGCAATATTTGCTGCTTTATCTACAATTAAAAGATTTTTATCTTCATAAATAACTTTAAAGTTAATATCAGATTCAAAATGTGTTTGTTCTTTTTCGATATCTTTAAGACCATAAACTAATATTTCATCACCTAGCTGTAATTTATATTGTTTATCATTAGTACGTTTATTATTTAACTTAACATCTTTTTCTCTAAATAATTTTTCAATTCTTGAAACTGGAACATTATCAAGCATATTAACTAAATATTTAAATAATGACCTATTAACGTCATTATTTTTGGCTATAAATTTTTTATTCATTATTATCGTCGCTACTTATAATTCCACTATCTAAAGTTTGAGATGGGTCTTGTCTTTGTGAATCAAAAAGATTAAATTCTTTGCTTTGAAGAGATGATTCTTCATCAACATATTTAGCAAATTCAGGAAATGGAGGGAGTTCAGCTAAAGTTTTAATTTTGAAATAATCATAAAACTTATTGGTAATTCCATAGAGTACTGGATTTCCTGGTGTATTTGCAACACCAACTTCTTCAATAATTCCTTTATTTAATAATGTTGCAACTATGCTATCACTTATTACACCTCTAATGTTTGAAATCATTGAACGAGTAACAGGTTGCTTATAAGCGATAATTCCAGCAACTTCAATACCTGCATTTGATAAATGTTGTTTTTTTACAATAGTAACTAAATTTTCAATACTTTCTTTAGCATCTTCGACAGTTAAAAATTTAAATACATCATTAAATTCATAAACCATAATTCCGCGATTTTGGTCATTAAATCAAACTTTAAATTCTCTTAACATTTTTCTAGCTTCATTAATTGACATTAACTTTAACACATCTTTTAATTGTGCACTACTTAAGCCTTCACTACCTTGCACAAATATTAATGCTTCAATTATTTTATTTTTATTTTCCATATTCACTACCTCTACTAAATTTAATTAATCCATCTATTTCATCTTGTTCCATTTTAATAATTTGTTGGCGAGCTAAATCTAAAACCGCTAACAAAGTTATCACAAAATGCCCAGCGCTTGGAACAGAAAAGATTTCTTCAAAACTAACTTCATCTCTTTCACTAAATAATTTAATTATTCTTTTTTTCATTTCTTCAGGACTAACTGCAACTGTTGTTATGGTTACGTTTCTAATTATTTCAGCATATGTTCTTTCAAACATCTTTCTTAGAACTGCAATTAATCTAGAACTATTAGCATGTCCATCTAAAACAGAATCATCGGTTTCTCTAATAAAATCGCTTAAATCTTCAGGTTCTTTTTCATAAAGATTTTGTCTATCGTATTCTTTTTCTCTTAGAGTAATACCGATTTCTTTAAATTTTTGATGTTCGGCAATTTGTTCAAGAAGTCTTTTCTTTTCTTTTCTAACTTCTTCTTCCACTTCAGGATCTTGTAAAATCATTCTGGCTTTTAAATGAATTAAAGTAGCAGCCATAACTAAATATTCACTAGCCATATCAAAATCATTTGGTTTTAAATTTTTAATAATTTCAAGATATTGATTGGTTAGTTCAATAAGATCAACATCAAAAATATCTATATTTTTTTCTTTTACTAAAGCTAGTAATAAATCTAAAGGACCATCAAAATTGTCTAATTTAAATGAAATTCTATCGCTAGTATCTGCATCTAGTTTAGGTTTCATTATCGCTTCAACTGTTTTTTCAAGTTCTTCTAAAGATATTTCGCGAACTACGGGTTTATCTGATTGTTCTTGCATTTTTACCTTCTTTATTTATTTTTCTTAGAAGAATATTTATTTTTAATTGTTTCTTTTGAAGTAACAACTTGATCTTTATAATTTGAAGCAATTACACTTTTTACTTGATCAGCAATGTCTTTAGGATTTAATGTTTGAAACATTATAGGCTTCATTAAATTATGAAAAGTAACTTCAACTTCTAATATTCCATTACGATTATTATCTAATGCATTACATGCATTGTTAATTGTTACAGGAACAATCGGAAGAAATGCGGATTGAGCAGTTCTAAAAGCGCCTGAATTAAATTCTCCTAATTTACCATCTTCTGTTCTATGTCCTTCTGCAAACATAACACCACATAATTTTTTAGATTTTATATAATTTCCAAATTCAAGTAAAGTTTCAGGTATTTCTCTTGGTTTTTCTAAATCAATAAAAAATGTATTGATTAATTCAGCAATTTTAAAAATGCTTTTCTTGTTCTTAACTTCGGCTTTAGCAATAAAAGCAAAATTTTTAGTTATTTTATTCCCGTCGCCAAAATTTCATAAAGCTGAAGCGATAAAAAACGGATCTAAATAAGTTGAATGATTTGGCACCAATAAACAAGGTCCATTAGGTACATTATCAAAACCATTAACTTTTAATTTAATTCCTAATAATTTTAAAATGTTGTAAGTGTACTTACGAAACATATCACATTTTTGTGACAATGTGTAATATTCAGGCATTCTTTTATTTCTTGCTGCTTTAGATTTTAATTTTAGATAATTAATTACAAGTGGTAAAAAGTTTCAAAATTTTCTAGTTTTTAATTTCATTTTTATTCTCCTTAGTGTTTGTATGCAATAGCAATAATTAAATTTTCTTCGCTAGTGGTTGATATTTCAAAGTTTTCAAATGTATATTTGCCATTTTCTTTTGTAATATTTATCTTAGAAAATTCAAAGTATTTATTGTCGCATTTAAATAAAGCTTCTTTAATTGCTCATCTAGTTGCAAAGTAATGCACTTTATCATTTGACAACTGATATTCCTTTAATTCGCTTTTGCTAAGTACTTTTAAAGCAAGATCATCTAATTTGTCATATTTTTTTATAAGTCTATCTTTATTTATTGCATCTATTCCAATCATATTTTCCCTAGTATATAATATAATTTAAATATTATAATAAAAATAAGATTAAAAATGATAAAATAAATAGCACATATTAGAAATAATAAATAGCAAATAAAATATAGGAAGTAAAAATGGACAAAAGAACTTGCTATGAAATTCTTGGGCTTACAGAAGATGCTACAACTGATGAAGTTAAAAGCGCTTTTTATAAATTAGCTCAAATATATCACCCTGACCATAATAGTACTGAATTAGGGCTTAGAAAGTATTACCAAATTGTTGATGCTTACAATAGAATTAAAAGAAATGATTTTGAAGAAAATACTAACGGAAGCGACAATTGAAAAAATGTTATTCCTGCGGATGTTTGAATCTATGATTCAAATCCATTTGGCCGTTACTATAACTTTTTTAATTTAATTAATATTCAATATACTCAAGATCCTGAAGATATATTAAAAGCAATTGATACTAAAGTTAGATATTTAAAAGAAAGCAATGTTGATAGACAATTATTGATTTGACATTTAGAAATGAGAAATGTTGCAATTAAAATCTTTAGCCGTCCAAATAATTACATTCCATATTTTGCAGTAACAGCAAATAATTTAGGTCTTTATAGTGGATTTACTGATTATTTTAAATTTCATGGTTTAAAACCAAATTCAAGTGAAAAGAAAATAAGACACTATGTTCAAAAAATTAAAGGTGAATTTGAAAAGTTTGATGATACTTATTCAAAATCATGATTGCTTGCCGCTAAAGAAATAGAAATATATTGATTAAATAGTGCTTCAAGAAAAAAATACATAAAACAATTTTGCGCTAAAAAAGGTTTAAGTAAAAAAGCAAAAATTGGCCTTGCTATAGCATTTATTATTCTTCTTGTTGTTGGTGGTATTGGTGGGCTCATGTATTATTTATTTGCAAAAAAATAATAGAACAACAAGAAAATTAAAAAAGCAAATTTGATTAATTTGCTTTTTTTAATAATTATTTAATTATTAGTGATTTACCCGTCATTTCTTTAGGTTTTTTAATATTAGCATAATCGAGTACTGTTGGAGCAACATCAGCTAAGATACCATTTTGAAGTTTAATACTATTATCATAAGAAATTAACATGACTGGACTAGTAGTATGTTTTGTTACAGGTTTTCCATTTTGATCTTCAACAATTTCTGCATTACCATGATCTGCTGTAATAAATCAATTAATACTATCTTTATTTTTTGAAACATAATCTAATATTCTTTTAAATTGTTTATCAAGAAATTCAATTGCTTGTATTGTTGCTTTTAAGTTACCGGTATGGCCGACCATATCTGGATTTGCATAGTTCATAATAACAAAATCAAAATCTTTGATATTACTTAATAATTCATCAGTAATTTCTTTTGCAGACATTTGTGGACAGTCAGCAAAAGAAGCAGCTTTAATACTATCAACCAAAATTCTTTTTTGACCTTTATAATTTTCTTCTTTACCGCCATCCATAAAAAAAGTTACATGCGCGTACTTTTGAGTTTCAGCTAATCTTAATTGTTTTAAATTATTTTGTTCTAAAACTTTGCCAATTGGGTTAATAATTTCCATTTCTTTAAATGCTACTAGAGAAGGAATTTTTTCGTAATTCATAAATGAAACAAATTGATTTATTTTAACTTTATTTGAACTTTGATAAGAATATAAATCATTAGAGCCAATAAATAAATGCGAAAGTTGTCTTGCACGGTCAGGTCTGAAATTAAAGAAAATTATTGAATCATTATCTTTTACAAATAGCCCATTTTTATTTTGCGCTGGTATAATAAATTCATCGTAAATTTGTTGATCGTATTGATCTTGCACATATTTTTTTAGATCATCAAATTTATTTTTAGATTTACCTAAAAGGCACAAAAAAGCTTGTTCATTTCTTTCAAAAATTTGATCACGGTCCATTGCATAAAAACGTCCAGCAATAGATGAAATTGTATATCCATATTTTTTTACTAATGATTCTAATTTTTCTATTGAAGGTAAAATCGATTGAGGCTTAACGTCACGTCCATCACCAAAAATATGAACACTAACTTTAGTCAATTTTAATTCGTGAGCCATTTCAATTAGTGCAAATAGGTGTTCTTCATGAGAGTGTACTCCCCCATTAGATAGCATTCCCATCAAATGTAAGACAGTGTTTTTGGCTTTACAATCTAACATAACCTTTTTTAAAACTTCGTTTTTAAAGAACGTTTTATCTTCTATTTGCTTATTAATTAATGATAGTCCAGTATATACAATTCTACCTGCACCAATATTTAAATGGCCGACTTCGCTATTACCAATTTGTCCTTCTGGCAATCCTACATATTTACCAGATGCTTCTAAAATTGAATGTGGGCAATTTGAAAATAAGTAATCGAATGTTGGATGTTTGGCTAATGCATAAGCGTTTCCTTGTGTTTCTTTTCTAATCCCTAAACCATCAATTATTGTTAAAATTATTTTCTTTTTCATGTTATTCTCCATTTGCTAATCTATTTTTTTAAATTCCATTAATTAATAATAATTATAACTAAATTTTTAAGTGAAAAATAGTTATTTATAAATTAGCAAAATAAAAAAATACTATTTATGACTTAGTAGTTTTAAGGACATAAATAGTATTTAAAATTATTTAAAATGTTTTAAGATATCACTTGCTGGCATATAACCAGTTGAGGCATTAACTTGTTTGCCATTTTCAAAATAAAATAATGATGGAATTCCTTGAACACCCATTTCACGAGCAAAATCAATATTTAAATCAACATCAAAGTCGAAAATATTAATTTCAGGATGTTCTTTTGCTAATTCAAGAATTTCGCCTTCTATCATTCTACATGGAGGACATCAGGTCGCTCTAAAAGCTAAAATTGCTTTTCCTTGTAAGTGTTTATCTTGTAAATCTTTTTTTAATATTTTATTGTAAGCCATAATATGTCCTTTCTATTTTAATAAGCCTTTGCAAATATTACAACACGTTTTGTTTTCTTACCAGTATAAAAACATTTGTCGCCTTTTATTGCGATAGGCACATTTTTAGGAATACATCTAGTTGATGCTAATGTTTCTAATTTTATTTTAGCTTCATCTTCACCATCACCAGCAAATAAAGTTACTACTCATTTACCTTGTTTGATGTATTCTTTAAATTCATCATAGTTTGAAGCAAATACAAAATTATTATTTAATCTTTCCTTCGCTAAATTATATAAATTATTTTGAATATTTTCTAAAATATTGTCTATTTCTTTTTTTATTTTATTTAAAGAAACTAATTTCTTTTCTAAAGTATCACGTCTAACTAATAATACTTCATTATTTTTTAAATCTTTTGGTCCTATTTCAATTCTTAAAGGAGTGCCATGTATTTCACTATTAGCAGCTTTAAATCCTGGGCTTTTATCACTATCATCAATTTGAACTTCATATTTTTTTGACAATAATGCCTTTAATTCTAATGCTACTTTATGAATATTTACATCTTTAGAAGCTAGCACTTCTATTAAATCAATTTGTACAGGGGCAATTTTTGGAGGGATAATAATACCTCTATCATCACCATGTGTCATAATTAAAGCACCAAGTAATCTAGTTGTACATCCTCAACTAGTTCCATAAGCAAATTCTTCTTTATTGTCTTTATTTTTAAAAGAAACATTAAATGCTTTTGTAAAATTTTGTCCTAAGTAATGACTAGTTGCCGCTTGAAGAGCTTTTCCATCTTTCATCATCGCTTCAACAGTTAAAGTTAAATCAGCACCAGAAAACTTTTCATGATCAGTTTTTTGACCGGCAACAATAGGAATAGCTAAATATTCTTTTAAAAATGTTTCATAAACATTTTGCATTTCAATTGCTAGTTTATTAGCTTCTTCTTTAGAACTGTGCACTGTATGCCCTTCTTGTCATAAAAACTCTCTAGTTCTTAAAAATGGATTAGTAGTTTTTTCTCACCTTAGAACATTACATCATTGATTATAAATTAAAGGTAAATCATTGTATGATTCAACTTCTGATTTAAAAAGTTCGCCAAATAAAGTTTCACTAGTAGGTCTAATGAAATATTTTTCAGCAAGTTTTTTCCCACCTACTTCAGTTACTGTTGCAAGTTCAGGATTAAATCCTGCTAAATGGTCTTTTTCTTTTTGTAACAAAGATTCAGGGATTAGAAGCGGCAAATAAACATTCTTAACACCCTTATTTTTAAATTGCACATCTAAAACTTTTCTAATGTTATCTCAAATACCAAATGATAATGGTTTAAATATAATTGATCCTTTTGAAGAACCATAAGCCATTAAATCACCATTTTGAATAACATTAGTATATCACTTAGCAAAATCCTCTGATTGTGGTGTAATCTTTTCTAATTTTTTCATAATGTGTCCTTTATTCTTTTTTATTAGTTAGGTCTATTAATTTTTCATTAGAATCAATTTTAATAAATTCTTTATATTCTTTTACATTTTTAAATGTTTTTATTTTGAATAAATGTTTTCATATAAACATTAAAAATGGTGCCATAGCAAATAAACAAACTATTAATAAAATATCAAGAAATATTGCTTTGGTTCATAATAGACTTGGAGAAACTATTTTATTACCGCCATAAGTAATTGGGTTTTTCATAAATACTGGTTTGGCAAAATTTATAAATTGATATAAATATTTAACTGCTTCATTTCCGGCATTCATTTTATCTACATAATTGCCAGTTGTTTTTTGATATGCAGGAATAAATTTAGCAGCTCACATTATAAACATTCCAATAATATAAATTACAACATATAACATTGATCATCATATATCACTTTTAACCATTATTAAGTCTTTTTTAGCAAATATATAAGCTATTAAAGCGAACACTAAAGTTGTAAGGTGCGAATAATATACATGGAAATAATTGTAAAGTCTAAGCGATCTTAAATAACTTGGTAACGTGGTTTCAAATTGTTCAAATCTATCTGCTAATTCGAAGTGAACGAAAGTTCAATAAAGAAATATACCAAATACTAAATAAGTAAAAGCAAAATTTAATAATCTTCTTGCAAAATAACTATATTTTTTATTTAAAGCGTAATTTAGTAAAGCAGCTACAAAAAATAAATTAATTTGTACAGTAAGAAATGTAAATCTTAATAATCAATAAATAATATTGTGTTTTATAGCTGCTTTATTCTTTGTTATTCAATACTCAACCGGAATATCTCAAAAAAATAAATCATTAATTAAAAACAATGATAATGTTATAAATAAAAATATTCCAATTCCTAGTGCAACTTTTCTAGAAGTTGTTCACCAAATCTTTTTTTCATTATTATTTATGTTTTTTTGCGAAGTAGAGGACATTATTTTAATTCCTCAAAAATATCTTCCCCTGTTTCACAAAGAGGAACATTAAAGTTTTTAGCAACAATATTTCCAACTGTTCCTAAACCTTTTAAAGGTTCTTTAATAACATGTGGTTTCTTAAATGATTTAGAAAACGCAGTAAATGGAAGGGCTTCACGAGTATGATCATTACCAGGCATAGTTGGGTCATTACCATGATCTGAAGTCATTAATAGAAGGTCATCTTCTCTTAATGCATTAATTAGTTTACCTAATTTAATATCTAATCTTGAAATATTTTCACTATATCCAAGTGGATCTCTCCTATGGCCGTAATGACTATCAAATTGAACTAAATTAACAAACACGAATTGATTTTCCGATTTTGATTGTGCAATATCAATCGCAATATCCATATTTTCGTCATCTGAAGCAGGACCATAAATTGTATTAATACCTACACCAGTAAAAATATCTTTAATTTTTCCAATAGCTACGGTATCAATACCTTTTGCTTGTAAATCTTCAAGTATGATGTGAGAAGTAGGCTTGTTAGCATAATCATGTCTATTAAATGTTCTAATAAATTTTCCATTTTCATAAATAAATGGACGAGATATAACTCTTGCAACATTTCACTTAGGATTTGCAGAACAAATTGCTCTAGCTTTTTTTGCATATTCATTAAGTTTATCTGCACCTAATGTTTTTTCATCACCACAAATTTGCAATGTTGAATCAGGCGAAGTATAAATAATCATGTCACCTTTTTCAATATGTTGTAATCCAAGCTCTTCTAAAATTTGCATTCCCGAAGCATGTCTATTACCAATAATTTTTCTTCCTTCAAAAGCTTCTTTTGATAATTTATCTACAAGTTCTTTTGGAAAACCATGTTCAATAAATTGTGGGTTAGGAACTTTTGTATATACTCCCATCATTTCTCAATGTCCAGTTAAAGTATCTTTACCATTTGACATTTCATAAATTTTTCCTACATAAGCTAAAGGCTTTTTAACTCTAGCTACATGTCCAGCAACCTTTGCAACTTCGGTAATACCTAATTTTGTTCAATTAGGAATATCTAAGGGAAGTACCTCAGAAGCATGCAGCATACTATTTGCACCTTTATCACCAAATTCAGCAGTTCTTGGTTCTTCACCAATGCCAAGTCCGTCAGTAACAATAAGAAAAATCCTTTTAAATCTATACATTAAATGTCTCCTTTTAAATTTTTTATTAAATGATTGAATAAATATTTGAATTATTAAAATATATTTTAATAATTAAATTATATTACAAATTTAGTTTTTTTATGGTTGAGCATTCAATTTAAAAATTTTTATCCTTTGTTAAAGAAAAGACCAACTAAATAAAGTTGATCTTTTATATGATTATTTTGAATTAACTGTTTTTTTATTTTTAGATTCTTTATTATTTTTTGATAATTGATGAGCAAATATATGTTCATATATTTCATCATAATATTGAACAGGAATAAATTTAACTTCTTTTTTAACTTCTTCAGGAATATCAACTAAGTGACGAGCATTATCTTTAGGAATAAATATTGTTTTAATGCCAAATTTAGAAGCTGCTAATGATTTTTCCTTTAAACCACCAATTGGAAGTACTTTACCACGTAAAGTAATTTCTCCAGTCATACCAATGTTCGCTGGAACTGGTTTATTTGATAAAGCACTAATAATAGAAGTTGTAAATGTAACCCCTGCAGAAGGACCATCTTTAGGAACAGCCCCTTCAGGAACGTGAATATGAATTGTTGTGTTATCAAAATCAAAATCAGTAATATCAAATTTCTTTGCATTGTGTCTTACAAAAGATAATGCTGTTTGAGCTGATTCTTTCATAACATCTTTTAATTGACCAGTTAATTTAAGACCTTCTTTTCCTGGGTATGTAGTTACTTCAATAGCTAAAGTTGAACCACCGTATGAAGTGTATGCAAGACCATTAACAACACCAACTTGTGATTTGTTTTCATTTTCATCTGGTTCAAAAATAATCGGGCCTAAAAATTCTGTTGCTAATTCTTTAGTAATAACAAATTCTTTATCAACTTTTTTATCAAGAATCTTCACAACTATTTTTCTTGCAATACTGTCTAATATTCTTTTAAGTTCACGAACTCCACTTTCACGTGTATATCTAGTTATTAAGTATTCAATAACATCATCAGAAATTTGGAATTGTTTTTTATCTAAAAGGTTTTGTTCTAATACTTTTGGTATTAAATAATTTCTGGCAATTTGTATTTTTTCAATAATTGTATATGTTGAAAGTTCAAGCAATTCAACTCTATCAATTAAAGGCGCCGGAATTGAATCAAAATAGTTTGCAGTTGCAATGAATAAAACTTTTGATAAGTCATATTCTAAATCTAAGTAGTGATCTTGAAAATTAGCATTTTGTTCAGGATCTAATACTTCTAACATTGCAGAAACGGGATCGCCTCTAAAATCAGCTGACATTTTATCAATTTCATCAAGTAAAATAACAGGGTTTGAAACTCCCGCTTTTTTAATAGCAGTAATTATTTTACCCGGCATTGCTCCAACATATGTTCTTCTATGTCCTCTAATTTCAGCTTCGTCTTTTACTCCACCTAAAGAAATTTTAATAAATTTACGATTTAAAGCTTCAGCAATTGACTTAGCTAAAGTGGTTTTACCAACACCTGGAGGACCTATTAAAGTTAAAATAGGAATATTATTAACTTGTTCATTTGTTACAGTTCCTAATTTATTTATAAATAATTTATTATCTATAAAGCAATCAGGTTCCCCTTTGATAGGTACATAATTTTTATCGCCTTCTTTATTTTTGGTATGAGTAAGAACAGAAATAAATTCAATAATTCTCTTTTTAGGTTTTTCAAGGCCATAATGATGTTTGTCAAGAATTTTTCTAACATTATCAATATCAATAACTTCTTTATTAATTTTTCTTCAAGGTAATTTTAATAAAAGTTCTATATAAGTTTTAGAAACATTTGCTTCAGGACTAGAAGGCATCATTGATGCTAAACGGGCTTGTTCATTTTGAATAGTTTCTAAAACATAATCAGGATATTGTGCTTTTTTGTTTTCGTTTTTAAGAATATTGTCAACTTCTTTAGAACCATCTTCTTCACCCAACATTTTTTTAATTTGACGCATTTTTTCTCTTAATAGAAAATCTCTTTGCTGATCGTCTAAATCATTTCTCATAGTTGAAGAAATTTCTTTTTCAATGTTTCCTAATTTAATTATTTTATTAATTAAATTAAATGTTTTAGCATATAAGTCTTCTACTTTTTCTAATAAAATAATTGCACGTAAATCCTCTATATCCATTAATATAGACAATTTACCTAATAAGCTAAAAATTGCATTTTCGTGTTCTTTACTGCTTAAAAGTTGTTGATCTAAAATTCTTACAAGTGATGGAATAAAATCACTATTATTGTCTTTTATATCGCTTATAAATCAAGGTTTAAGTTCTTTAACTAAAGTTATTAATTGATCTTTATATTTATTTAATGGTTTAATATCTGCTTTACTTTCACTATCGTATTTAACATATTCATAATCAACTTCAGTTGCTTCAATATCATTGTTTTTATCATGCACAAAATTTTTAATTAAAACTCTATCTAAAGTTTCAAGTTCAACCGTAGCAACATCATTTGAATCAGTAGTAGCTTTTTTAATTTTAGCTAACACACCATATTTTAATATATCATCTGATGTTAAGTACTCATTATTACTATCATTATTAAGAAATACTAATACTATTGTAGGGCTATTTTTATTAGCTTTTTGTAATTGTTTTGCTTTATCAAGAGAAATTAAAGATCTAGTTTTACCAACTTTAATTTCATCAGAACTATATGGCAAAATAATTTGGTTTTTTATTGCTATATATGGTAATTTCATATTTATCTCCTTTTGCTCGATTTGTGAAATAATTATTTTTCTAAGTTTTACTGTTTATAGAAGTTTTAATTAAATCAAATATATTTTAGCACTTTCTAATTATGAGTGCTAAAAATTCTCAAATTATTTTTTAAATCAAAATATTGTATAATTATAAAAATATTTAAATAACTAAAAACTAAGGAGATAATATGAAAAAAATGAATTTTATTTGATTATTATCTATCACTCCATTAGTGCCTTTAACAGTTGCTAGTAAATGTACTACAACAAAACCAGTAGTTCCTGCTCAGCCCGAAACTAATGAAGGCATAGACAAAGAAGGTTTTTTAATTAAAGAACTTCAAGATAAAATTAAAGAATTTTATGAAGGCAAATTTACTAAATCCTTATTTTCTTCAGAAAATAAAGACGTAAATTTAGAATCTTACCATGACATAGATTTTGATTTAGAAAAACCTAATATTGTTGCTTACAATGATGTAGAAGATACTTTAACAGTAAAAGTTAAAGGTAAATATAAGTCTAAACCATTTAATGAATTTGAATTTAAATTAGTAGATTTTAAAACATATTATGACATACGTAGATTTGTTTCTGCTTCTGCTATATCTGCTAAATTAAACCTAAATAAAATGATTGAAGATAAAATTAAGTGAAGCGATTTAATTCTAAAAGAAAATAAAGAGTTGTTTAATTATATTAGTGAATTTAAGGCTATTAATAGTGAATATAAAGAATTAAATTTATTAGATTTATTATTAAATAATAATAAATATTATGAACTAAGAAATGTTAAAATTCTTAAAGATGGTTCTACTTATTATTTAAACTTTACTTTAATTTTTAAAAACTATGAACTTAAAAATGGAATAGAAAGTGTTAGTGAAGATAGCCTACAATTTAAAAATGTTATTATTGAAAATGTTGAATATACAGTGCAAGATATATTTAATTTCTTAGAAACTAAATTAGTTGAAAAGAACTTAGAAGAACAAAAAAGAAAAAACTTCCCATCATTTTTTAGTGCTAGATTCCAAGCGTCGCGTAATTTGGTAACTGCGGCAAACTTCTTAGAATTTAGTGATGCAAAATATGCAAACTATTTTGGTTTTCCAATTCAATTTGAAACCATAAATATTGCTGCTAATGATTTAACAGGCTCTTTATATTTAAAATTTAATTTAAAATATGAAGATGGACAATCAAATGAATTTAAACATAATAAAGCAATAACTTATAAAATTGAAGGATTTAAATCAAATACAAATGATAAAGTTTTGAAAAACTTCTTTATAATGAAAAAAATAGATTCTAATTGAAATGCAATAATTAAAAAAATTAAAGATAAATATTTAGTAGATAATAAAAATACAATTACTAAAGAAGAATTAGATAATTTAATTAATCCAGCAGTCAAAAACATTCGAGTACTTAAAAAAGAAAATAATAATAAATATAAACTTTATACAAATAATTACTTAGAAATACTTTATGAAGGAGTTTCTTTAGAAACTAGTGGATATAATGAAGGCAATGGCTTATTAGAACTGGGTTCAATATCAAGTTCAAATAAAATATTTATTGAATATTTAACATTTGATCTTGCGAAAATAACTGATATTAAAATTGATGAAGGCAAATTAAGTTTTAACTTACACTATAATATAATTATTTCTTTATCTCAAGCAACTAACGGTGATAATGAAGGAACTGATTTTTATGAAAATAATGTTGTTTTAGAAGTACCTATTAAAGAAAAATAATTAACAATATAAAAAATATGAAGACATAAATATTATTTATGATACTTCATATTTTCTTTTATACTAAACCCACGATAAATTTGTTCTGCTAATAAAATTCTAAATAGTTGGTGTGGAAAAGTAAGATCTGAAAATGAAATTTTATTTTCGAAATGTTCTTCATTAACTCCATTACTTCCACCAATAATAAAAGTAATATTATCTTCAACTAATAAATTTGAAAATTGAACACTATCTAGCTTTTTTCCATGAATGGATAAATAATAAACTTTTGAGTTTTTGGGAATCTTTTCTAAAATAAGTTTAGTTTCTTTTTCTTTTTTTAGTTCAATATTATCAATATTTTGTTCTTTAATTTCAATTAAGTTAATTGAACAAAATGGTTGAATCTTTTTGGTATAACTATTATACAAATCTAAATATTGCTTAGTTAGTGAACCGACTGCAATAATGTTTAATTTCATTATTTATTCCTTTTGTGATTCATTCAATAAATAAGCATTTGAATATCTGCTGGATTAATTCCACTAATTCTTGAAGCTTGACCAATATTTAAAGGTTTTAATTTGTTTAATTTTTCAATAGCTTCTGTAGCTAAATTTTCAACTTCGCTGTAATTTAGATTTTCTGGTAATTTTAATTTTTCTAATCTATTCATTTTTTCAGCCATAGATTTTTGTTTTTGTAAATAACCAAATAATCTGACTTGAATAGTAAGTTCAGTAATGTAAGGAAAATCTTTGCCTAAAATATCAACAGGGTCAACTTCTGGGTTAGATAAAAATTTCAATTTTGAAATTCCATGTTCCAAACCATATTTTTTAGCAACAAAAGAATTAGATGAAACAAATTCTTTTTTTAATGTCGCAATAGTGTCATTAATAAACTTGTATTTATCTTTTATCTTTTGATATTCTTCTTTAGAAATCATTTTATTTTTAAAAGCATATTCACAAAGTCTTTCATCAACATTATCGTTTCTTAATAGCAATCTATATTCAGCTCTGGACGTTAACATTCTATATGGTTCATTTGTACCTTTTAATGTAATATCATCAATTAAAACACCAATATAAGCATCACTTCTTGAAATTATCATTGGTACTTTTTTATCTAATTTATTAGCAGCATTAATTCCAGCAACTAATCCTTGAGCAGCTGCTTCTTCATAACCACTTGTTCCATTAGGTTGCCCTGCTGAAAAAAAGTTCTTAACTATTTTTGATTCAAGAGATCTATATAAGTTTTGTGGATTAATTGCATCATATTCAATAGCATATCCATATTTTTGAACTTTAGCATTTTCTAAGCCTGGAATTGATTTGATCATTAAATCTTGAACATCTTCTGGCATTGATGTAGAAAGTCCATTAATATACATAATGTCACCTTTATTAGTTTCTGGTTCAAAGAAGATATGATGTGCCACTTTTGAGGGAAATCTAACAATTTTATCCTCAAAACTTGGACAATATCTAGGTCCTATTCCTTCAATAATACCTGAATATAAAGCGCTACGTTTAATATTTTCTTCTACTATTCTTTTAGTTTCGGCAGTTGAATGAGTTAAATAACAATATGTTTGCTTTTCTAATCTACGATTTGAACGAGGCGAGAAAAATAAATCATTATCATCTAAAACTTCTTTTTCTACTTTAGAAAAGTCGATACTATTTGTATATATTCTACATGGAGTTCCAGTTTTAAGTCTTATAATATCAAAACCATATTTTTTAAGGTTTTGAGAAAGACTTGTACTCCTTTTTTCACCATCGGGACCTATATAAGTAATTTTATCGCCGCGTAAAATGCGAGCGTTCATATATACGCCGGTTGTCATTACTACAACTTTAGCATTAATAATTTCATTATTAGAGCTAAGAACAACGCCTTTACATACATTTCTTTTAGATACAACTAAATCAACAACCTCATCTTCAATTAATGTAATATTAGGTTGCTTTTTAATATCTTCTAAAATAATTTTGCAATATTTTTCTTTATCAATTTGAGCACGCAATGACCAAACAGAAGGACCTTTAGAAGAATTTAACATTTTGATTTGAATCATTGCTAAATCGCTAAAAAATCCTTGCATGCCACCTAAAGCATCAATTTCCTTTGTTATAATACCTTTAGCAGATCCACCAATAGAAGGATTACATGGAAGCATTGCTAATCTATTAAGATTAAGCGTAATTAAGGCAATACTAAAATTGCGTTTTGCAAGTGCATACGCAGCCTCAATACCAGCATGGCCACCACCAATAACAATTGCATCAAATTGTCGTGGTTTAATTTTATTATTCATTTTTAGTCTTTAATATCTTTTAGAATTTTTTCAATTCTAGAAGCTTCTGGTTCAACTGTGTCTATAATAAATTCTAATTCTGGAAGTTTTTTATAGTTTCAGTTTCTAGCAACAACTGAACGGATAAAAGGAGACATCTTTTGTAATTTTTCTAAATATCTTGCTTTATCTTTGAAAAAAGTTACATATACTTTTGCATATGATCCATCTAATGTTAATGTAACATCGTTAATTGCAACGTTGGTTACATTAAAATCTTGTAGTTCATAAAAACTATCACCAATTAATTTTAATAATAAACTGGTTTTTCTTGCGTGGTTAATATCATTAGTCATCTTTAATTACATCCTCATAAAATTTTAATACATCATCTACTTCTATTTTATCAAAATCTTGAACGTGTGTTCCAAATTCAAAACCTTTTTCAACAGTTTTGACATCATTTTTTTCTTTTTTAAGGGAATTTATTTTTCCTTTGAAAATTGATTTATCTTTTCTAAATACTTCAACTTTACATTGTTCTTTACAAATTCCTTGCAATTGTTTACATCCGGCAATGGTTCCGACTTTAGAATAATAGAACAGTTGTAAAACAATTGCTTCACCAATTAATTTTTCTTCATAAACTGGTTCTTTTAAAGTTTTTGCTAATTTTTCAAGTTCTTCAATTATTTTATAAATAATATTATGTTTTATTATTTTAACGTTTTTTTGTTCAGCAAGTTTTTTAACATCACTTGCAACATTATCATTATTAAATGCATATATTCTTGCATTTGAAGCATCTGCTAATAAAACATCAGCTTTATTAATTTCACCAGTTGTTGCTCTAATAACATTAACAACAACTTCATCATTTTTAATTTTTGATATTGAGTTTTTAATAGCTTCTGCTGTTCCTTGAACATCTGTTTTAATTATTATATTAATAACTTTAACTCCATTTTCTTCAGAAAATGAGTTTTTGGTATTTAGTTCTTGTTGTTTATCTAAAAATGCTTTTTCTTCAGCTAATTTCTTAGCGAATTTTTCATCGTTTAAAACAATGAATTTTTCACCAGCTAAAGGACATTTATTAAGTCCAGTAATAACACAAGGCATACCAGGTAAAGCTTTTTGTAGAGCCTTTCCATCAGAAGATATTAAACTTCTAATGTTTCCATATTGCCCACCTGCTACAATAAAGTCTCTAGCATACATTGTTCCATTTTCAACAATAACTGTAGCTACAACGCCAAGACCCTTATCTAATTTAGATTCAATAATAGTTCCAAATGGATCTCTATTTAAATTTGCTTTTAAATCTAGAATTTCTGATAATAAGAATATTGCTTCTAGCAATTTATCAATATTTTTATTATTTAAAGCAGATCCATAAACAAATGGAACATCGCCACCTCATTCTTCACAAATAACATTATGTTCACTAAGTTGACTTTTAATTTTTTCTAAATCAATGTTAGGTTTATCAATTTTGTTTACAAAAACTATAATTGGCACATTAGCAGCTTTAGCGTGGTCTATTGCTTCAATAGTTTGTGGTTTAACGCCATCATCAGCGGCCACAACAATAACAACAATATCAGTAATTTTTGCACCACGTGCACGCATTTCAGTAAATGCCTCATGGCCTGGTGTATCTAAAAATGTAATACGTTGATTGTTATATGGTATTTGATATGCACCTGTGTGTTGAGTAATGCCGCCAAACTCAGTATCTAAAATTCTACTTTTTCTTATTTGGTCAATTAATGTAGTTTTCCCATGATCTACATGGCCCATAATAGTAACAATGGGCGCTCTTTTAACTAAATCCTTTGGATCATTCACAACTTTTAATTTATCAAATAAATTTTGTGCATCAACAACTTCTTCTTTTTTAAAATCAAAATCAAATTCAAAACAAAGTTCTGCAATTTCATCTTCATTTAATATTGCCGTAATTGTTTTAGCAACTTTTTTCTTTGTAAAGAAATAAGTAATAATACTTGAAGCAGGTTTATTAATTTTTGAAGCAAATTCCGATATTGTTAAAGGTCCATGAAAAACAAAAACACCATTTTGTAGCTTTGTTTCATGTCCTTGTGAAAGTTGTTCTTTTATTTGATTAATGTTTGATTTTCTTTTAGTTTCATTTTTACTCATTTATTTACCTCCTGTCTTATTTTGTCATATTCTTCTTGAGTTATATTTTGCCTAAAGGCTTTGTTTAATAGTTTTCTTTTAAAAAGAATATCTAGTTGGGAAATATTATTTAAACAATAAGCTCCTCTGCCTTTAAGTTTAAACTCTGGATCAAAATATATTTGGTTATCTTTTTGTTTAGAAAATCTAAGTAAATCTGAAATAAGATATTTTTTATTATCTACGATAGATTTTCTTTCATATTGTTTTTTATTCTCAATCATCATCATCTATATCACTAATATCAATTCCTGAAAGAAGATCATCATCTTGTTTAAAGTCTTTCATTTTGCTTTTAGCAATTTGATCATAGTCATCTTTTTGACTAGCTTATTTTTCTTTCGCTTTTTCTTCTTCACTAACTTTATCAATTAAACTTTCAACATCACTTTCGTTATCGTGTAACCTTCTAGTTCTTTCATCATTATCAAAGAGTACGTTCTAAATCACTATTAAGATTTCCTTTTGATTCATTATTATTAACTATATCTTCAAAATTATTAGCTTCGCCTACTTTTGAACGAAGTTCAGCAATTTCATTTGCAAATATATTATCTATATCAAAACTATTTGGTGAAGAAGGTCCATTATAAGTTGGGTTTCTATGTGGTTTTTTATTAGCAAAATTAGCATGTAATCTTTGGCCTTGATTTAATAATTCAATTTCTTCTTTGGCAATATTGCCATTAGCAAAATCATATTTAATGTTTCTTTCATCGGCTTGATCTTGACTAATGATATCTAATCTAGCATTTACTAATTCAGAAGCTAGCATTACATTATGTCCTTTTTTACCAATTGCTAAAGTATGATGTGGATTTGGTACCACAACTATAAATGAAGGTTTATTTTTCTTAGCTTTAATTCCATCTGAAATAATATCAATTACTTTAGCAGGACTTAAAGCATTTTTAATAAAGTCTTTTAATTCACTAGCATAAGGGATAATATCGATTTTTTCACCATTTAATTTTTCAGAAATAGCAGTTATTCTTTGGCCATTTTTACCAATGATTGAACCAAGTTCTTCAATATCTTTAGAAGCTAATGGTGATTTTCTTACTGACACTTTAGTTCTAATTCCTTCAAGTCTTGCAATATCAACTATTTCAATAAAGCCATCATGAATTTCAGGAATTTCATCAAATAATAATTTTCTTATTATTTGTGAAGAAGAAATACTTACCAATAGATGTGCGCCTTTATATTCTTCAGATTTACCAATAATGCATGCTTTTATCGAAGAAGCTGTTCTAAGTTTTGATAAATCACGTTCTGCTAAACTACTAAATGGTAAATATGCAGTTACATTTTTGTCTTCAACTAATTCTAAAATTGCACCATTTTTATTTATAGCAATTACTTTTGCACTAACAATATCGTTAATTCTATTTTGATATTGATTTCAAATAATTTCTTTTTGGTCATCATTAATAATAGTTTGAAAATTAAGTGCAATTTTTCTATGGTCTGAGTTAGTCAAAGAATTTAAATCAATTTCTTCGCTTATTTCATCTCCAACTTTAACATTAGGATTAATTTTTATTGCTTCAGAATAAGGAATTTCAATACATCTTTTGATATTATCTAATTCTTTTAGTTGTTCATTCCTAGTTTTACCTTTAGGATCATCAATAACTATTTTAGAATGGTTAATGATTTTAAAAATATTTTTATCTTCATCAATAACAAATTCTAAATTAGCATCAGGATCATAAGTTTCATAAATGATTTTCTCAAATGATTTTTTAAAAGCATCAAATATTGCTGAAACTTCTAAATTTCTAGAACCAGCAATGTTTCTTGCAAATGTTACAATTTGTTGTACATTAAAATTTTCGGTTTTTGACACAATTCTCCTTTTTTTTATTTTTTATTTAAAAAAGTTAGCTAATTACTTGCTAACTTTTTTATTAAAACGTTAACATAATATTATTTATCTTAATATGTAGATTAAATAATATTATTAATATTATATACTAAATTAATTTTCTTGAATAATTGTAATTGATTTTAAGTATTCTATATCAATTAAAGAATCTTCAATAAGCTTCTTAATTTTAGCGAATTTTTCATCATTTGCATGAATTTTAATTTCTATTGCTTTAGCATATTGAATAAGTTCATTGCCGTAAACTCTATCAAATAAATAATCAAATGAACCTTTATATATCATATCAATAGTTGAAGGAAGTTCTAAAGTAAACTTATCTAAAATTTCCCCTGTTTTTACACCAACCATTAAATCTGGAAAATCGTATAAAGGATTATTTAATGAAAGCTTTTCATATCCTTCAGAAATTATTAATTTATTTAAATTAGTATGTAATCTATCAAGTGGATATGAAAATAACTTTACACCATTATAAATAGCTGTATACTCTTTTGAAATTCCAGTTAAATTATGAACAACAGAACTTTCATTAATAATTTCAATATTTTTAACATTACTTATTATGAAATTAAGTGAATTAATATTGAGTTTATCATTAGGAAAAATTATTTTTCTTAAGTTATTTAGATCTAAAAATACATTTGCCGGAATATATTCAATTCCATTTTCAAATTGAATTTCAGTTCATGCAGCACCTCAAAATTTAGAAAATTTATATGTGTCATTATCTGATATATTATTAGCACCGTATTTAGCCATATCAAAATTTTTGTCAACAATAACTTTACCCTTAAAGTTATACAATAATGGTCAAACATCTTCTGAATATTTTTCAATTCATTCTGATAAATTAATTTCAGTTAAACCATTAATCGATTCAATAAAGCCTTTATAAAACAATCTATTTCTAATAGCTAATCTATTATAAGGGTAAGGATCATTTTTAGCAGATTTCATATAATTTACCATATTTCTTATTGTAGATTCTGGCATAATTAATTTTTTAACATTGCTTATTTTTAAAATAGAATTATTGTCAAATGTGACATTTTCTCCAAATTCTAATGTGTCTACATCTCTAAAAGTAAAGTCTGTATCTATATCTGAATAATTAGTTCCATCTGAAATAACAATTTTTTGATTAATATTTGATGCTAATAAATATTTAGGTCATTTATTATAAAAATCATTATAATTTAATGTATTTGATCCGTTAATTTTTTTAACTTTTATTATATTAAAATCTCAATATCTTCCAACATTCCTATTCAAAATAGTTGTTTGCTCTAAAATTAAATTATTAATGGTTATATTTAATGCATTATTTTCGTTTGGTGTATATCCTTTACTAAATAAAGAAGATCCTAAATTAGTAAGCACTTCAAATGCGTCTGTAGTTATTTTAACTTCATCAAACATGATATCATTTTTATTTAAAAGTTGTTGTTGATAATAAGAAATATTTCAAATAAAATTATTCATTTCGCTAGCACTTGCTTTTAACAACATTTCCTTATTAATAGTTAATTTAGAAAGATCTCCAAGTGAAGGTAGATAATTTAAAGCCCAAAGTATATATTTAACATATAAATTCATTTTATTTAAATATTGTGATTTATCAATTTGTACTTTAGTAAAGTTTTGAGGTTTTAAATATATAAAATCATTTACTTTATCAAATTTAAATTCAAAATTATCTTCATAAACAATTTTTATTTTATCATATCATGAATTTATATCCATAAAGTGATTATGTTGAAAATAAGTTTTAAAACTTTTAAATTCAAA
Source organism: Metamycoplasma orale ATCC 23714 (assembly GCF_000420105.1). GTDB lineage: Bacteria > Bacillota_I > Bacilli_A > Mycoplasmatales > Metamycoplasmataceae > Metamycoplasma > Metamycoplasma orale. Next base: position 74,656 of record NZ_ATUH01000001.1, on the reverse strand, counting down.
AGTTAATGGATTACTATTTGAAAATTTACGATCTACATAATTTCGAAGATTATAATCATAAAGTGTATCACCAAACAATTCTATATTAGAAGGAATAATTATCTTTTGAAGAGCAGTAAATTTTGATGAAGCAATAAATTTGTTTAAAATTAATTTAATAATTTCAAGATTAGTACCTTCTTCAAATTCAATTTCTTTGACAAAATTATTAAATCATCCAGAATTAAATGGAAGTGAACTAAAATATTTAGAATCACTATAATTATTTAAACTTTTTGAAAAGAATATTTTTGAACCACTATATGACATTAATTGACTAACTACTTCAGCACCTATTTCGCCATTAGAAATAGAATAATTTAATGTTTCGTCTTTTGGCGTTGTTAAATTTTTAAAATTTAGTACTGCACCAATACCTCTAATATTTTTATAATCATAATATTCTAATCTGCCATAATATCTATAATCATCAATTGAAAATGAATATTTTATGTCATTATTAAATAAAAATTTTACATTTCAAATTGAGCTATTTAATTGAACCAATACCTCAATTAGTTTTTCAAAAGTTGAAAATGAATAATCAACATTTAACTCTAATAAAATATCATCCCTAACCTTATAATCATAATTATAGTCATTAGTCTTAAGTCCATATAATAATGATATTAGTTCAGTAGCAATTTGTGATTTTGTACCATTAAAGAAGTTTTTTCAATTAGTGATTGTTAATTTAGTATCTCCTACGATAGTTTTATTAGCATGTTTTAATCAAAAAATTAGATTATAATCATACATTTTATACAATTCAATAAGATTATCAAGAGATATATTTATATTTTTTGCTTTTCAAATTAAACCAAAAATTAATGGGCTAAATTTATTATTAATATAGTTATTTAAATCAAGGTTTTCAATATTATCATTTAATAAATTAAATTTTAAGTATTTATATCATTTTATATCAAACCGATACATTGGAAATTTATCTGTTAGTCCTGAAAAATCATTTATAGATTTAGGAATAATAATTGTAGATATTTCTTTATTTACACTAAGATATGTGTTATATACTGCTAATAAAAATTTAGCAGGTAAGGCTGTTGTTCCTTCTTCAAATATTAATTCATTTAAATTTTTAAATTGTAAAATATCTACAATTTTATTCATTATATCTTCATCTGCTTCTATATTAAAATCTTTTGGTATTAGTAATTTTTTATTAGCAAGAGAAGCTAATAAATTAATACTTTCTTTATTATTGTTAAAGAATGCAAGTCATTCTTTAATGTTTATTTTTTCTTGGCTAGTATCAAAACCATTTAAAATTAATTCATCAATTTGGAAATTATAAAAAGTAGTAAGTCCAAAAGATTTTAATGTGCTAGGCAAAATAAGTTTTTTCAAATATTTGGAAGTAAAAACATTACCTTGAATTGATGTTATTCCATTTTTAATTTCTACTATACTTGCATAAAACTCTGATAAATCGCTTAAATATAAAAGGCTTTGACAATTAGATGATATAACTAATTTACCTGTAAATCTTACTAGCGGCGCAAGAAAATTAGAATAAGAAGTCTTTCAATTTTCCAAATCAATTTCAGTCATATCATTTATCGAATTGAAATTAAATCATCCACAATAATTTAATTTATTTCAAAATTCAACATTATCAGAATTATTGACAAATTTAACATTATCTACTTTTAATTTTGTTATTAAAGGTGATTTATCAGTAAAATTAACATCTATAAAATTAGGTAATTTATTTGCTTCAACATTTCCTTGTATTTCAATTTCTTTAAAATTAGCATAACTAATATTAAGTTTACTAAAATCATAACCTACAGGAATTATTAATTTTGTATTACTAAAATCTGGTCGATGATTATCATTATCCTTTCTGCTTCCATTAAATAGCATAGAAAGTTGCACAAGATTTTGAGTACCTAAAGTTGTTAAAACATTTTTTAAATTAATTTCAGTTGCTGTATTAGAAATTCCATTTATTGAAAAATTATTTAATGCTTCTTTGCTTTGATAAAAATAATCACTACTACTATTAAAAGATAATAAAGATTTATTACCTAAATTTAATGATGTATCAAATACAATTTTTTGCAAATATCTATAATATCCTTTTAATGGAGCACCAGAATTTGTATTATCTGCTGGTTCATAACCATTTTTAAGTTCTAATTCAGTTCAAAATACTTGTAGTAAATAAACATTGTCGTTATCTCAGTTATTTAATTTTGTATTTATAATCATTTTTCCATTAAATAAATATAATAAATTAACATTTTGAGTTTTAGCAATTTTGTTATTAAACTCTTGATAATTTCATTCAGATTTGTTATTTATTTTTTTGATTCCAAAAATATTAGAATAGTATGTTTCAATTATTTTATAATCAAAGTCTGGTGCTAATGAAATATTTTTTATGTGATCACGTTCGAAATCTTGTTTAAACTTAAAAATTGGAAATGGTTTTGTAATACCACTAGAAATTTCTAGTTCGGAAAACATATAATTGGTCAATTTTTCGATTTGTCAAGTAAATTTGTTAATTTCAGAAGACACCTTAATTTTTCCAGTAAATCCTTTTAAAAATTCTAAAATACTATAATTTTCGTCATTTGAATATTTAACAGCAAAATCTGATAATTCTACTTCTGATTTTCCATTTATTTTCTTTATAACAATATCATCATAAGAATCATCTTTAAATCAGTTATACTTATTAATTTTTTTTGAAAACGTAATGTTCTCTAAGGTTAAACCATTAAATACGCTCATACTAAAATTATGACAATCTTTTATTTCTAATTCATTTATTGAAAATTTTTTTGAAAATTCTTCATCTCATTTAGGAATATAAGAGTATGATCGAATCTTGAAATCAGAACTATCATTATCTAAAATAAGTTTTTTATCATATTTTTTTAATCCTAATAGTTTAAAGACAAAATAACTGCCTTTTCACTCTAAAGTAGGATTATTTTTTATCTTATTATAGTATTCATCACTTGGTACAATATATTTATATTCAACTCCCCTTATATTAATGGTTTCTAAATTAAGTTCTAAATTATCTAAATCATATAACCTTATTTTAGTTAATTTTGTATTTCCTTTAAATAAATAATATGGACGATCAACATCATTTTGGCTATTTGGGTTTTTTCAATAAAAATAATCTCTAAATGAAGCTCTACATGACATCTCAAGCGTTTCTATTTCATCATTATTATATAAAATATATGGATCAATTACCGTTGAAATTGGTAATCTTTTATTTTTAAATCTATTAGGGTGCCTAAATCAGTTTCCTCCTAAATAATCTAATTTTACATCATCTGAAAAAGAAAGAATAGTTGAATCAAAAGTGTATAATTCTTGACCGTTTTCTTTATTGGGAAGATAAAAATCAGCATATTTAATAGGCCCTTTAAACATAATTTCTTCAATTTTTGGACCTCCTAAAGGTCTATTTAATTTTTTAAGAATTGAATTAATGACATCATTCAAATTAATATTAATTGCATTCTGATCTGTAGTGTCATAATTATCAATTTCAAATATTATTTTTTTAGCATTCCAAGAACTTAATAATGAAGAATAATAATTAGCATATTCAGGAACAATAAATGTTTTATTTGTACTATCATATTTTATACGAATAATATTTGTTAAAGTATTCCATTCCATATTGTCAGCATTTACATATCCAAATTTATTAAAAGATAAAGAGTTGGGAAGAAATTTAAGTGTTTCGATACTTTTAATATTTATTCTAGAAATATTTGGAATATTATTAAATGAACCCGATATTTTTCCTAAGCTAAAAGGTAATTCAATTTCTTTAGAATATTTTTCCGCAATATTATTTGTGCTGCCGTAATTATATTCAATATTAAAAGAATCATAAATTTCTTTAATGCCTTCTGGTAAAATAATTTTTTTCAACTTAATTACTGAACTATTAAATGAACTGTTAATAGTTTCAATTTTGGTTGTACTAGGTCAAACTATTTCTTCTAAATTAGGCAAGTTGTTAAAGCAATTTGAACCAATAGATTCTAATGAACTTGGTAAAACAATTTTTTTCAAATAAGGTAAATTTGAAAATGAATTAGGCTTAATAGATTTAACACCTTCTTCTAAAACAAGTTCTTCAAATATTGGGCGACTTTTTTCACTACTATATTGATCAAAAGAATATCCATCAACATTTTCAACAAAGCCTGGAATAACTAGTTTTGTTATACTATTACGTAACTTATCTAAAACATTTAATAAAGGATTATGAGATGAAGAAAAAGCATTAATATTTTCGCCTACATAAGTATTATTAATTTTGTAAAGACTGAAGTTTTTAGTAGAAACATATTCTTCTTCAAAAGGCGATAATGATACTTTATTTATTTCATTATGATTTACATTCATATTATTAAAAATTAAGTTAATACCTACAAACTTAAGATTTATATTAGCATCGTCTTTTACATTAAGATTATCTAAATACAATGTGTGAAATATATTAGCAATATTATGACAGCCTTTACCATAAGTTATTGATCTTAAATTTTTATAAATATCATGATTTTTTTCATTATTAATAAATGTAAAAGTTTTGCCTGTATAATGGTTTTCACTAGTAGTGAAAACTAAATTAGCAAATTCTAAAAATCATTTTGATAAATTGTTTTCATCATAACTTTTTTCAACTAAAGATTTAGGAATGAAAATTTCTTCCAATGCAATTCTGGAATCAGCTACATATTCTTTATAGAAATATTGCGGCAAAACAGTGTCATCAGATAATAAAATTTTCTTAATTTTTGAACATCCTTTAAAAGTGTTTATATCTAATTTTTTATCAAGATCTAAAATACTTGTTAATCTTAATTCGGTAAAGTCATTATTAGCGAATGAGTAAGCATGTAAATCAGCATTGGTTGCTAAATCAAAGTTTACATTTTTAAGACCGCAGTTATTAAATGCATTAACACCAACGAAATTTAATGAAGCTGGCAATTCAAGATTTTCTAATTTAACATTTTCAAATGCAGCCTTACCAATACGTTTTAAAGTCGAAGGTAAAGTTAAAGCTGTTAAGTGACAGTTTTTAAATGCATTATTACCAATAATTTCCATTTTGTCACCAAAATCAACTTCTTGGAGAGTTGTATTATCTAAAAATAAGTCATCAATTAATTCATTTACATCTTTAAATGAAACTTTTTGTAATTCAAATCCATCAATTGTTTCTTTGCTTAATTTTTTAATTGAATCCCCAATAACTAAATGTTTTATTTTTAAATTTTCAAAGTTAGAAGGTAAAAACTTATTAAATTTGTGAACATCAAATTTTTTAATATTTTGTGAGTTTGCAAAAGCTAAAGAACCTAATTTTATTAAAGTAGATAATTCAACATTTTCTAAATTAAGAGCACCATTAAAAGCATTGTCTCCAATTTCTTTTAATGTATCAGGTGCAATGAAGTTTTTAATGCCTGAATTTTTAAAAGCATTATTGCCAACTTTTGAAAGTTGTGTATTTGAAAAGTCGATGTGTTCTAAAGCTGTAGTATCTTCAAAAGCACCATTACCAATAATAGTAGTATTTAATCCAAGTTCAACATTTTTCAAAGTATTCATGCCTTTAAATGAATCATTAGTAATTTCTTTAAAATAATTAGAGAATTTAATAGTTTCTAATGTAGTTCCTTGAAAAGCATCTTGTCCAATACTTGAAACTTTTGAACTTTTTAAATCGACTTCTTTTAAATTAGCATTAAATGAAAATGCATTATAAGAAATAGTTTTAACGTCTTTTAAATCATTTGCGCTAAGTACTTCTTTATTTCATCTTGCTAAATATTGATCCTTGGTTTCTATTTTTGAACTAGGATCAATATCTTTGCCATATTGAACGCTTTCAAATTTAGTATATTCACGTAAATCAAATACAGTTATAGCATTAGGATCTTCAAATGTAATTTTCTTTAAATTAGTCATTCCTTTGAAAGCATCTTTACCAATACTATCAAGTTGACATCCTTCTCTAAAAATAATTTCTTCAATATTTTTAAAATCTTTAAAAGCTTCTGCTTTAATATTTTTTGTTTTTTTAGAAAAAATTAATTTAGTAACTTCTGGATTATTCTTGTAATCAGTAAGGCTATCAGGCGTTAATGATTCTGAATTTCTAATAGATAACTCAGCTTCTTTATTTGCATCAAATGTCGGATTTTCTGGGGTTTCTTTATTTTTAACTTGACTTAATATAACTCCAGCAGCTAATTGAATTGCAAAAATAGATATCAAAGGAATTGACATTATTTTTATAACTTTTAATCTGTCTTGAGCAGCTTGTTTTAACACTGCTATTTTTTCATTTTTTGTTTTCACATTGCTTTGTTGTGAATCAATTTTTTTGTCTTCCATATAAAATTCCTTTTAAATTTATATTCATAATTTATATTTTATAAATTGCTTAGCTTTGTATTACTTATTTTTTTACAAATACTATTTACTTTAATATATATATATATATATATATATTATTCATATCAATTTATGCTATATATTATACACTTAAAACGTTCTTTTTATTTTCAATCAATTTTAAATACAAAACAAAGGAACAAATAATACACCAAAAGTTCTTTTAATTAGTTACCAATTCTTTTACTTTTAGGACAAAATTAATATAAAATAATATATTATGAATAACTTAAAACAATGATTTAATTACTTTTCAAAAAATAAAAAAGCATTAAAAGAACTTAATAAAATTGAAAATAATGGAAATATTAATGCATTTAACTTACCACTAAAAACACATAATAATGTTTTTTATGGAATGCCCGGATATGGGTATAACAAATTTAATGAAATAACAATTAAAGCTATTACTAAAGCTTATTTATCATTTTTTCTACATAAGTTAAGAAAAAATGAAAATTATAGAAAACTTAATATTTTAGTTTGTAGTTCTTTGGAATTTGATAAAGATAATAATTTATTGAACTTTATCCTTGAAACATTAAATGGACATAATATAAATACATATTGCTTTGATAACTATTTTTTAGTTAATAAACAATTTTTACAATTTTCAATTCAAAAAATTGCTAAATTAGATGGATGCATTTATATTTCAGAATATAACAATATCGGGGATATATCTATTGAGTTTTTAGATAATAATGGTAATAGAATTTCAAATGATGATTTTTTAATTATAAATGAAATACTATCTAAATTGGATTTTTTTGATATTAAATCATTTAAAGATATACCTAACTTTATAAACTTAAATATTTTATTAGATGAATATGCTGAATATATTTTAAAATTCAATTACAACTTTTTAAGTAATAAGCCACTCAAAGTAGGTATTTTTTCTAAAGATAATACAAATAAATTAGTTACTAAAATATTAGGTTGAAATGATATTTCTTATTCTTTTATTAAAGACAAAAATATTAGTTATGATAAATATTTAAAAAATATATATTTAAGACCTTCTTTTGATTATGTAATTAGATTTTCGCCAAGATCAGATAAGGTATATTTATATCAAAGAATTAAAAAAGGTTTATTAAATAAATATATATTAATAAATAGCAATATATTAAACCTAGTGTATTTAAATTACATAAATCATGGTCTTCCTACAAATTCTAAATACGAACAAACAAAAAAAATATTTATTTCACCTTGTTTAGATATAAATGCTTTTCAAAAATTATCAGTTAAAAGAAACTTACAATTTGCATTTGATATTAAAGACAATAATGAACTTGAAAAATTAGAGGACAATAATATATATTTTTCAGAAGATCATAAACTTTACATTAAAAACAAATTAATTAGATCTTCGGACTCTATTTTTATGCTTTCTATATTTTGCGATATGTTAAATTATTTTTCAACTCAAAATAAAACTTTGCTAGAAGTTTTCTATGAATTAAATAAAGGAAATGAAAAATTAATATTTAATGAATTTTCATTTCCAATATCACAAGCTAATTTAGAGTCTTTTGAAACTAAAATGAATGTTCAAGATGATAGTATAGCTTCTTTACTTGTTACTGAGAAAGTTGATTTGAGGAAACACAGTGATGAAACAACAAAATATATTTCGAAACTTAATTTAAGTGAAACAGAAATAATATTAATTAAATATTCATATGAATATAGTTCAATAATTGTAAATGTTATAGAAACAGAAAAAACTCGCGGAAATATATACAAACGTATAAAAGCATTTTTCAAAAAGTTTTTACGTGGATATGACACTGACTTACTACAAGATATAACAGATCATATTACTATCGAATTAGAAAATGCTTATTTAGACAAAGAAGAATAGAAATTTTATTTAAATTTAAGGGTTATGTTAATTGCATAACCTTTTTATTTATTAAAAATAAAACAAACATTGAGTAATAAATTAATTAAAGAAAATTAAAAATGCAATGTTAAAAAGTTAATTTATTTAAAAGTGCTTAGTTTTTATTATAATAATTAAATATGTTAGATTTTATACAAAAAAGAATGCAAAGATCAGTTGATAAGATAAATAAAAAATTATCTATTACTGAAGAAGATATTATTGAAATTTTAAGAGAAGTTAAGCTTGCTTTGTTGGAAGCTGATGTTAATTTAGAAGTAGTAAGACTATTTACTAAACAAGTTAAAGAAAAAGTTTTAGAAAGTAAAATTATTGGTAAATTAAATCAACAACAAACTTTTTTAAAAATATTTAAAGATGAACTTGTAAATATTTTAGGCAATAAAACTTGTGAAGTCAAAATTAAAAAAGCACCTACTACAATTATGCTTATCGGTCTTCAAGGATCAGGTAAAACTACAACAGCTGCTAAATTAGCTACATATTTAAGAAAGAAAGGAACTTGCCAAAAACCTTTATTAGTTGCAGATGATATTTATCGTCCAGCTGCTAGAGAACAACTCGAACAACTTGCTAAACAAACACAAGTTGATTATTTTACAATGAAAGATAACGATGCTACATTAATAGCAAAAAATGGTATCGAAAAAGCTAAAAAAGATAAAAATGATTTAGTTATTATTGATACTGCTGGTAGACTTTCAATTGATGAAACATTAATGGAAGAACTTAAATCAATAAAGAAAAATGTTCGCCCAGATTATATATTTTTAGTTATTGATGCAATGAGTGGTCAAGATGTTATTAATGTTGCCAAAACTTTTAATGAAAACTTAGAACTAAACGCAACAATAATTACAAAACTTGATAGTGATGCTCGTGGAGGAGCAGCTTTATCTATAGCATATTTATTAAATGTACCAATAATTTTTATTGGTACTAGTGAAAAGATGTCTGGACTTGAACCTTTTCACTCAGATAGAATGGCAGATAGAATTCTTGGTATGGGTGATGTTATGACCCTTATTGAAAAAGCTAGTGAAGAAGTCGATGAAAAAATGATGAAAAAAATCGGCTATAAGATGCTTACAGGAAAATTTGATTTAACAGACTTAATGAATAGTCTTGAACAAATTAGAAAACTAGGAAAAATGAAAAGCATTCTTAAAATGATTCCTGGCCTTGCTGGAAAAATTGATGAGCAAAAAATTGAAGAAGCAGAAGAAAAATTTGGTATTTATACAATTTTAATTAATTCAATGACTGAACAAGAAAAGAAAATGCCTAGATTATTAAAGAATGCTTCTAGAAAAGAAAGAATTTTAAAGGGAAGCGGTAGAAGCGCACATGAATATAATATGCTAGTATCTGATTTTGAAAGAATGGCAAAACAAATGAAAGATATGGCCGATGGTAAACTTCAACTAAAACCTGGCATGTTTTAAAACAATAATTAAAAATGGTTGCTTAATAAGGTTAGCCATTTTTAATTATTAAAATATTTAATTTTGACTTTGGATTTCTAATTTTTTTCTTTTTAACAAAATCATAGAAAGACTAAACTTATAAATAGATAATAGTAAAGTTATAGAACTTAAAAAGAAAATTGTTCTCATGCATATTTAATTTATTTTATAAAAAAAGGTGTAGTTACTTTACTATGTGCAAAGTTTTGCACTTCATATTTATTTAAAAAACTTACTTGCTTAACAAATAAGTTTTTTAATTATTTTTCGTCTTTAAATATACTAATTAACATTTCTTGAACTTGGTCTAATGCTATAGCATTAAGCTTACCGTTTTTAGCTAAACTTATTCCACCAGTTTCTTCACTAACAACAATTGTAAAAGCATCGCTTATTTCACTAATTCCAAGTGCCGCTCTATGCCTTGCTCCATATTTATTATCAACTGACTTTCTTGTTATTTTGTAATAAGTAGCAGCAAAATAAATTTTGTTTCCTCTAATAATTACAGCACCATCATGTAATGGACTTTGTTTATTAAAAATAGAAATGAGTAGAGAACTTGAAATATTTGCATCTAAAATAACACCATCTGTTCTAAGCATGTCGAGGTTATCTTTATTTTCAATGCTTATAATTGCACCAATTTTATTAGCTGATAAATATTCAAGCGCTTCTCTAAGTTGGTGAATTAATCTAATTCTTGTGCTATCGCCAAGATTGGTCTTTAATTTTTTTCTAGTTGTTAATTTGTTTGCTAATACTATTAAGTAATGAATAACTGCGATAATTGCAATTACCAAAAGCAAAGCAATAACTATATATAATAATGTATTTGTTTCCATGCTTATTACCTTTTATTTAATTTTAAATCAACCTTTATTTAATCCTAATATTATTAATAGCATTGCTATAAATATTAAAACTACTATAGAAATTATAACAATACGTTTAACTTGCGATAATGGTTTTGCAGGTTCTGCAAGTGGAGATTCTGATCAATATTTATATTCAATATAATTTTCATATTTTGCTTTTAGTTTAGATTGCTTTTTAGCAAAAGCTAAAATAGTTTCTGAAAGTTTTTCATCAACTGATTTCATTCAATGTATTTCTTTATAAAATTCAAAAATTTCTAATTCAGAATATGACTTAATAAACTTAGCATCTTTTAAATACAATCTAAAATTATTAATTAATGAGGTAATTTGTTCTTCTTCAGGGTCATAAGAAGTTGTTGTAATTGCTTTTTGTTTTAAAGCATATAAATATTTTGATTTTTGCTTAACCATTTTAATCTCCAATTAACTTTAAAATTATATTACATTAAGTACTAATTAATATATAATAATATAATAATTTACTTAAATCGGAGGTATTTTATGAAAAAAACTTTAAAAGATATTAATATAAAAAACAAAAAAGTTATTTTAAGAGTTGACTTTAATGTTCCTATTAGTGATGGAAAAATAATGGACCTTAAAAGAATTGAAGCTGCTTTACCAACAATTCAATATATTCTTGATCAAGGTGCAAGTATTATTTTATTATCTCACTTAGGTAGAATTAAAAAAGAAGAAGACTTAAAAACCAAATCACTTGAAATTGTTGCTAAAAAACTTGCTGAATTATTACCTAAAGTACATGTTAAATTTATAGCAAAAACTAGAGGTAAAGAAGTTGAAAAAGCTGCAAGTGAATTAAAACCAGGCGAAATTCTATTCTTAGAAAACACAAGATTTGAAGATTTAAATAATAAAGCAGAATCTTCAAATAATGATGAACTTGCAAAATTCTGAGCAAGTTTAGGTGATGTATATGTAAATGATGCATTTGCAACTGCACATAGAGCACATGCTTCTACAGCAGGAATTGCAAAATATGTAAAAGAATCAGCTATTGGATTTTTAATGGAATTAGAAATTAATCAACTTTCAAAATTGCTTAAAGGATATGAACATCCATTTGTAGCAATTATTGGAGGCGCAAAAGTTTCTGATAAATTAAAGGTTTTAGAAAAATTATTTGAAATCGCTGACAAAGTTTTAATTGGCGGTGGAATGGCTTATACATTCAAAGTTGCACAAGGAAAACAAATTGGAAACTCACTTTTTGAAGAAGATAGAGTTGAAGATGTAAAAAGATATTTAAAACAATATGCAGACAAAATTGTTTTACCTGTAGACAATGGAATTTCAACAGAATTTGCAAATAATAAAGCAATTTATACAAGTTCAAAAAATGATAATATCCCTGATGGATATATGGGACTTGACATTGGACCTGAATCAATCGAATTATTCGCAAAAGAAATAGCTAAAGCTAAAACAATCTTTTGAAATGGACCAGTTGGTGTTACAGAATTTTCTGAATATGAAAAAGGTACAAGAGGAGTTGCAATTGCTATTGCAAATAACAAAAAATGTTTCTCAGTTGTAGGTGGTGGAGATTCAGTTACAGCTATTAACAAATTAGGATATCAAGATAAATTTAGTTTCATTTCAACTGGTGGTGGTGCATCAATCGAATTTGTTCAAGGTAACAAATTACCTGGAATTGAAGCAATACAAGACAAATAAAGTTTATATAACAAAAAAATTCCGAGAGGAATTTTTTTATTTCTTTAATATTTCTTTTAAGTATTTAGCAGTATATGAAATTTCATTAGTAGCTACTTGTTCAGGTGTTCCTGAAGCTATTATTCTTCCGCCAGCTTTACCCCCATCAGGACCTAAATCAATTATATGATCAGCACACTTAATAACATCTAAATTATGTTCTATTACAATTAAAGTATCACCATTATCAACTATTTTATTTAATATAGTTAAAAGGTTCTTAACGTCATGAGTATGTAGACCTGTGGTAGGTTCATCTAAAATATAAAGTGATTTACCAGTAGGTTTTCTTTGTAAGTAGGTTGCTAATTTAACTCTTTGTGCTTCTCCACCTGAAAGGGTTATAGAAGATTGACCTAACTTAATATATCCAAGTCCAACACTTACAAGTAATTCAAGTTTATCTCTTAACTTAGGTTTTGTTATAAAAAAGCTGTACGCTTCATCGACTGACATATTTAAAACATCATTAATAGTTTTACCATGGTATTTGATTTCTAAAGTTTCTGCATTATATCTTTTACCATCACAGTGATCGCATTCTACATATACATCAGGCAAGAAATGCATTTCAATTTTAATAGTTCCATCTCCACAACATTTATCGCATCTTCCGCCAGGTACATTAAATGAAAAACGTGATTTAGTAAAACCTTTTTCTTTTGCTTCTTCAACATTAGCAAATATTTCTCTAATATCATCAAATAAAGAAGTATAAGTAGCAGGATTAGATCTAGGTGTTCTTCCAATTGGACTTTGATCAACATTTATTACCGCATCAATATTAAAATGTCCAGCTAACTTCTTTTCTTTACGATAATCATAACTTGGTGATTTTAAATAATTATTTAAATTGCTAATTAGCTCTTCATTAATTAAAGTAGATTTACCTGAACCTGATACTCCTGTAATTGCTATAAATTTGCCAAGCGGAAAAGAAACATCAATGTTTTTTAAATTATTTGTCGTTGCATTAAATAATTTTAAAACTTTGCCATTACCACTTCTTCTAGTTTTGGGTACCTCAATTTTAAGCTCACCCGATAAATATTTACCTGTTAATGATTCTTTACAATTACAAATATCGCTTAGACTTCCAGCAGCAACTATTTTTCCACCTTGTTCGCCAGCAAGAGGACCAATATCTACAATATAATCTGCTTGCCTAATTGTATCTTCGTCATGTTCAACAACAATTAAACTATTTCCAATTTCAACCATTTGTTTTAAACTATTTAAAAGTAGTTGATTGTCTTTTTGGTGAAGGCCAATAGAAGGTTCATCTAAAACATAAAGTACACCGACTAAATTAGAACCTATTTGAGTTGCTAGTCTAATTCTTTGAGATTCTCCACCTGAAAGGGTTTCTGCTTTTCTATTTAAAGTTAAATATTGTAAACCAACATTAATCAAAAACTTAAGACGATGTTCTAACTCATCGATAATTAATGAACTAACTTCTTTATCATAATCAGATAAATTAAGTTTAGTAATAAACTCGTATAACTCATCAATTGCTAAATTACAAAGTTCATAAATATTGTATTTATCTATTCTAACTGCCAAAGCATATTTATTTAAACGTTCTTGGTTACATACTAAACAAGGTTTATCAGTCATATAACTTTTATATCACTTACGCATTTCTTCAGATGTAGTTTCATGGTATTTACGTTCTATTTTATCTACAATACCTTCTATTTGACGATTAGATTCAAGCACGCTTCCTGAACTGGCTGTTTTTCTACTATATTGAATTTCTTCATATGAACCATGTTTTATTATTTCAATTTGTTCATCATCTAAATCTTCTAAGGGTTTATCTAATGGGATATTATAATAATCTAATAGTACTTTAAATTCTTGTCACTCTAAATTTTGGCTATTAACTAAATTTTTAAAGTATTTAATTCCACCTTCTTTTATTGATAATGTTTTGTCAGGCGCAAGCAAATCAAAATCAACTTTTTGTAAAACACCTAAACCTTTACAATTTTCACACATTCCACTAGGCGAGTTAAATGAAAATAATTTAGGTTCAATTTTTGGCATATCAAAATCACCAAACGAGCAACTATGTTGAATAGAAAACATTTTCGTTTGACCGTCAAATGGTTCAATTGAAACAAAACCATTTGAATAATTTAATGCAATTTCAATAGCTTCTGATATTCTGCTTAAGCTATCTTTAGCTAAAGAAAGACGATCAATAACTATTTCAATTGTTCACTTTTTATTTTTATCTAATGTGATATCTTTATCCAAAAGAAAAATTTCGCCATTAATTTTAACACGTAAAAATCCGTCTCTTTTTATCTTTGATAAAAGAATTTGATGAGATCCTTTTTGATTTATTACAACAGGGGACAAAATATACATTTTTTGTCCTTCAGGATATTGAAAAACAGCATCAATAATATTTTTTAATTTTTGAGCTGAAATTGGACATTTATGATTTGGACAATAAGGTATACCAATATGAGCATATAAAAGTCTTAAATAGTCATATATTTCAGTTATAGTACCAACTATACTTCTTGGATTGTTATGAATTGTTTTTTGTTCAATAGATATAGCAGGACTTAGACCATCAATACTTTCAACATTTGGTTTTTTAGTTCCACCTAAAAATTGACGAGCATAGTTTGATAAACTATCAACATATCTTCTTTTTCCTTCTTCGTAAATAGTACTAAAAGCTAAAGAAGATTTACCAGAGCCACTAAGGCCACTAAAAACAACAAACTTATTTCTTGGTATTTCTAAACTTACACTTTTAAGATTGTTTTCCCTTGCATTTTTTATTACAATCTTATCTTCCATTTTTAGTGCCTCCTTAATTTGCTTTAATTAATATCTGATTTTTTCTTTTTTGATTTTGAAATATATTCATTAGGAATATCTAAAAAATCATGATACATATCATCTAGTTGTGATGAATATGCTAAATATTCACCCAAATATTTATTAGCCAAAAGAAAATGAACTTGATTTAAAATTTCTGAATATTTTTTTATTTCTTTTGAAGAAATTTGTTCAAAAACTTTTGATCTTATATGATAAAAAATATAAAAAGCTTCTTGCATATTTCTTTTATTAGAAAAACATTTTTCTGATATACGACTAATAACTGAAAATGCTAATTTAAATTCTTTCTCATTATAATCATTTAAATTTGATTTCGAAATATGCTTAACTTCTTTTAAAGTAAACTCAATTACATTATTAATATCTTTAGAATCTAAATTAATTTTATTTATAAAATCATCATTATATTTCTTTTCAAAAACTAAGAAATCTTTTTCAGTAAGTTGTGGTTCATAAATATCAGAATATAATTTATAAAAATTGTTATTAACATAAATTCTTTCTCATAGTTCTTTTGAAATATTTTTTCAAGCCTCAGCATTATAAAAAATATCTAAAATTTCTGGAGAAGGGTTTGCATTTTTAAGATATGTGTCTTTAAAATATTCATTTAAAAAATAATAATCAAAAGTGCAACGAGAATCTATTGGCAACCAATTACTTTTAGCTTTGTCTAAATAATTATCCATATAACGACATCAAGATGCAATCTGATTATTTGCTTTGAATTTTGTCATAAAAGATATTTGATCTTTTTCTGCTTTGTCAATAATATCACTAGCTTTTTCTTCAATTGCAAGATTATATTTAGACAAGCCAAATGAATAAGCTGTAAAACAATGTTTACTATTAAAACTAAAAGTTTGAAAATCTACAAAAATATCATATGTGTTAGGTAAATTTACCATGTCACAAAATGTAAATTTTAATGAAGCGGTTGATGACTTTAATGAAGCATTATATAAATATTTATAAATGCATTCATTTTCAGGAATTCTATAATATGTTTTTTCTTCTTCTAAAAAAGACGGCGCAAAAATGTTTTTTAATTCAGAAACTCAAAGTTTATCATCTATTGTAATATAAGCATCAAAACTTGTATTGCCTTCAATTCACAATACTATTTTTAATAAAGAAATCAAATTAGTGAAAGTCATAGAAGGACTTACAAACATAGTTAGGTCTTTATTTTTACCGCTAAGAAATGTTCCATTCTTATTAAATGCTTTAACATCTTGAAACTGTTCTTTACTTGAATTTAATTTTGTAAAAATGTTTGGCATTTTGGAAGAACGTTTTAAAGTTAATTTGTAATAAACGTTTTGATTTTTTAATGTTTTAAAATCTTCAAATGTACCTTTTGCCATTCTAATTTATCTCCTTCTTGTCATCGCCTTTTTTCTTATTAATTAAATAATCATCGTAATCATGTTCTTGATCAAAATCATCTTTTATATTGTCTATAATTTTTTTATTCTTTTCTATTTGTTTTTCTATATTTTCAAATATATCTTCATTAGGCTCTCTATTAATATTTTTATTCTTAGAAACAACTTTTTTTATGATATCAATTATTTTTTTCTTAAATTCTTCTGCTTCTTGTTTACTTGCAAAGCCCCCTGGCGAAAACATTTCAATTTCCTTAAAATTTTCTAAGAAATTATCAGCCATTTCATTATCACTTAAGCCCATTTTTTTACTTACAAAATAAATTTCTTCAACCATTTTTTCAAGAATTTCATCAGGATTTTTAAATATATCTGGTAAGCCTGAATGATTGGCTATTTCTTTTTCAGTTTCTTCTTTTTCATTTTTAAAAAAATCTAATAACGAAGACAAATCTAATTCATCGGTTGAATTATCTCTCATTTGAGGCATATCTTTTGGTGCTTCTAGATAATAAACAAAGTTTTTTGCTTGTCTACTTGGATCAATAACAGGATATTTGCTAATATCTAAGCTGTCTAAAATTTGTTTCATAACCTTAGAATCAAATAATTTATCTTTTAGAAAATCATTGCTTGAATTTAATTTTAATTGCTTAATAATATCTTTTTTATATGAAGTTGATCAAATTAATGAATCTTGAATATTGGTTATATTAACATTACTTTCTAATAGCCCTAGAATAGATTCATTAAAAACTAAAGTTTCTAATGTTTGAAGATTTTGTTCTCTTGAAAACGTCTTATCGTTTAATATATTTAATGCAAAGTTATTTTCAAATACTTGTTTATCATCTTTATTAAGTAAATCTTTTTGATTAGTAATTTCAAAGTCAACATCTAATAAGGAAAATGAAAAATATCTTCCATCAGGTTGAATTGACTCATTATGATTTTGAAAGTTTAATGTAAAAATATTTTTATGTCCATTAATCAAAATACATAAATAAACTACTTTTTGAATTTCTTCATTAATTTTTATTGTTGCTGGTTGAAAATTAGTAACATTAAATTTTCAATCGCTAATTTTAAGTGTCGGACTAAAAAAGATAAGATTGTCTGTATCTTTATCAAAAATAGAGTAATTTTCTTTTATGATTCATTGTTTTTTTACATTGCCTAAATTTCAAGAAAATACATATGAAGGATATTTAGCATAATCTTCTTTTTTAATGCCCAAACAAGATTTAATAATCTTAATTATGTGAGCAAATGTTAAATTTTCTTCAAATGATATGCTTAAAGAGTTAATTAGAAATAAATCTTTCTTTGCATGACTTTCATAGTCTAAAACTTCTGAATTATCAAAAATTAACTCTGGACTATTGTTTTCAATTTTGGTATTTTCTAAATTAGTAATTAAAGATTTTGTAGCATTAGTAATTAAGCAAGTTACATTATGTGTTAAGGAGTTTTTAACTTCCATATCTTTTTCTCTTCTATTCATTATGTCCTCCTTTATCTTCAAATTCATGAAACATGTATTTTCTAGCAAGATTTTTTGATCTATATAAATAATCAAGTATAGCTTCGCCTAAACCATTTTGTTCAACAGCACTAGTATGATATTTTGCATTTGCTTTGACATTTTGGTTTGCATTTGCCATCGCATATGAATACTCAGTTAACTTTAACATTGAAATATCATTGTTGCTATCGCCAATAGTCATTATATCATTTGCAACTAAACCATATTTTTTATAAATATTATTTAGCATTCAAGAAACACCACTTCCTTTATTAATATTCTTTGCTTGGATTTCAATATTTATTGAAGTAAGTGTTATATCTAAATTTTTATCATCTTTTATTTTTTTATAAAATGCATTAAGGCTTTCAGAATTATAATCTTTGTTATCTGCGTATATTTCAATTTTGAGCACGTCTTTTGGTTTTCCTGAATAATATAACACTTTTTCTTTTTTAGTCTTTTCTAGCAGAAAATGATAATACAATATTTCTTCATTTCAAACATGATTTTTCTTTAAAAGGTAGTATTCTTCTTCATCTCAAAAGACCATTTGAAAATCATTTTTTAAAATTAAATCAATAATATAAGCATAATCTTTAAATTTGATTAATGCTTTAAATAAAGTTTTTTGAGCAGCAACATCATAGATATGTGCTCCAGAAGAAGCAATTATATAATTAACTTTTAAGTCATTGCATAGCTTTGCCATTCTTTCTAGATAAGGGTTTCCAGTGCACAAATTAAAATGTCCATTATTATCTTTTAAAAAATTAATATCATAAATAGTTTCTGGAGTAGCACCTTTATCTATGTTGTATAGTGTTCCATCGACATCAGCAAACACTACTGATAATTTATCACTTGTTAGTCTAAACACGTTTAATACCTCTTTTTTTTATTAATTCTTATTTTAATTGAAATATATAAAATTAATGCTAATAAAGCAGCCGAAGGAACGGCTATAGAAATTATAGTATTAGTTCTTTTTTGCTTTTCAGCTTTTGCAATCTTAATAGCTTCATCTTTAAAACCGCTGATATTAATATATTTTCTTGCATAATAAAAATAATATTTAAAGTCTTGATTTTTATATTTATAAGTTGAATTTTTTGGCATTAAAGCAAGTTCCAATGGAATTGTTAAATTATCTAAAGAATTTCTTCCATATATTACAACTTCATACTTTTTAGAAAAATCTGAAGTTGGGTCATTGCCTATTAAAGAATAATATTGGCTTTCTTTAGCAATAGTAACTAACTTAAGCATAATGTCTAGGTCTTGATTATATAAATACTTTTTATAAAAATCAGTGGGACTATAAGCTTCAAGATTTTTAATGTCTTTATTCAAAATATTTTTATCATTGTATAAATTTAAATCTTTAAGTTCTAATTTATTAAATGCCGTTAAGTAATTTTCAAAATTAGAATCATCTTTTGGCTTAGATAGTTCTGGTTTTTGTTTGCATGAAATTGCACTAAAAGGTGCTGCTAATATAATAGGGGTCAAACCAAACAATAATTTCTTCTTCATAATGTAATTAATTTTACTAAATTTTAAAAAAATAAATGATAATACCGCATTCAAAAGCAAAAAGAAAAGAAAAATAACCCAAATGGGTTATTTTAATTTGAAATATATTATTTAAGAATTTTGGTTACTGTACCAGCACCAACAGTTCTTCCACCTTCACGGATTGAGAATTTAGTTCCTTCTTCAACAGCAATTGGTGCAAGTAATGTAACTGTTAATTCAACGTTATCTCCAGGCATAACCATTTCACGTCCAGGTTTAAATTCGATTGAGCCAGTAACGTCGGTTGTACGGAAATAAAATTGTGGTTTATAGTTGTGGAAGAATGGAGTATGACGTCCACCTTCTTCTTTTTTAAGAACATACACAGTTGCTTCAAACTTTGTATGTGGAATAATTGTTTTAGGTTTTGCTATAACTTGTCCACGTTCAACTTCGTCTCTTTCAATACCACGAAGTAATAAACCAGCATTGTCACCAGCTTGAGCTTGTTTAAGATTCTTTCTAAACATTTCAATTCCAGTAACGGTAGTTTTTTTGGTAGGTTTAAGTCCAACAATTTCAACTTCTTCGTTAATTTGAAGAACACCTCTTTCAACTCTACCTGTAGCAACAGTACCACGACCTGTAATGGTGAATACGTCTTCAACAGCCATTAAGAATGGTTTGTCGATTTCTCTAACAGGTTCATCGATATATTTATCAACAGCATCCATTAATTCTAAAACATTTTTTTCATATTTTGGATCACCTTGTAATGCTTTAAGAGCAGAACCAGCGATAATTGGCGCATTGTCTCCGTCGAAACCATATTCTGATAATAATGCACGAATATCCATTTCAACAAGTCCAACCATTTCATCTCTTTCGTCATCTTTAAACATATCAATTTTGTTTAAGAAAACAACGATTTTAGGAACACCAACTTGTTTTGCAAGAAGGATGTGTTCACGAGTTTGAGGCATAGGGCCATCAGTTGCAGCAACAACTAAGATAGCACCATCCATTTGTGCAGCACCAGTAATCATGTTTTTAACATAGTCAGCGTGGCCTGGACAGTCAACGTGTGCATAGTGACGTTTTTCTGTATTATATTCAATGTGTGAAGTATTAATAGTTATACCACGAGCTTTTTCTTCAGGAGCATTATCAATTGCATCATATGCTTTAGCTTCTGAAAGACCTTTTTTAGATAAAACTGTAGCAATAGCAGCAGTTAAGGTAGTTTTTCCGTGGTCAACGTGACCGATTGTACCAATATTTACGTGTGGTTTTGAACGGTCAAAATCTTGTTTAGCCATTTAAAATTCCTTTCAATTTTTATTTTATTTTTTAATTATATATAGTATTCTTTAATTTATGATTAAACGCGTTTAACCTCCATAGTATAGCCTTTCATCTATATCCTGTCCAAACGTTTAATAATAACTTTAATATTTTACCATATTTTGATTTTTATAATTATATAAAATTTTTGTCTTTATGTTAATTTTTGCAAATAAAAACACAAAATGATTTTGTGTTCTTATTTAATTTTGAAATGTTACTTTCAAGGATTATTTCATTTTGAACACTTTTAATGCAATAATCACAAACAATATAAATGTAATAACAGCAGCAACTGATAAAACGCTCAAGAATATTCATGCTTTTGATTCAAATTTAGCACTTA
The DNA here is from genome assembly GCF_000420105.1 of Metamycoplasma orale ATCC 23714. Lineage (GTDB taxonomy): Bacteria > Bacillota_I > Bacilli_A > Mycoplasmatales > Metamycoplasmataceae > Metamycoplasma > Metamycoplasma orale. The sequence continues at coordinate 53,152 of NZ_ATUH01000001.1, read as the reverse complement.
ATTTATTATCTGAACGTGATTTCATTTGCATATCTTCATAAATACTTCTTGCAGTACTTAATTGAATTTTTCCACCGAATCCTGATAATGATTTAATAAATACAGATGATTTTGATGCATCTTTTTTAATTGCATAGTAAACATCTAATTTGTCATCGTTAATTAATATTTTAGCAATTTCAACAGTAAAGCCTGGAAGTTCAGCTCTAATATCTCCCATAACAATTTCATCAATTTTCTTTAATGGACTTAATACAGTAATTTTTACGTCTTTTGCTTTTTCATCCAAGTCAAATTCTTGAATAGCAACAGCCATTGTTGTATCTGATGCATATTTGTTTGCAGTTAAAGGTTGAATTAACTTATTAGCTTCTAATTGAGCAATAATTTTTGTATTATCAATTTTAATTTTACTTATTTTATAAAGGATAACACTTGCTTGTTCTAATGTTACAAATCCTCTATATGAACCTAATCTGTGAAAATAAAGTACACATGGAACTTTAGATTCTCTCCCTACTAATATAAATGATTTTAAAGCATCAATAAAGTTTAAAAATCCTCTTGCAGGGTTTTTGGTTCCTATTTCATTGAAATAGAATCCCAATTTTTTAGTTACAGGGTTTGTTCTTTCTAAAATATAGAATTTTTTAACTGTTTGTCCTTGTGTTTGGGCTTGTGCAGTTTGAGTAGTTGTTGTTTTTTGTACTTGCGCTTGTTGAGCAGCAGGTTTTTGTGCTTGTGCTTGTGATTGTGCTGTAGTAGCAGCTGGTTTTTGTTGTGGTGTTTCGTTAGCCATTTTTAACTCCTATAAATTTTATTTTTATTTTTTAACTAAAATTTTCCTAATTTTACTAATTTCATAACAACTAGTATGAATAGAACAAGATTTAATATTGTAATAATTGTAAATACTGAAAAGAATGTTCAAGCTTTAGCACTAAATTTTGTATTTTCTTTTAATTCTTGTTTTGCTTTTAATTGAATATCTTCAAATATTGATCTTGCTTTACTTACTTTTAATGTTTTTCCAAAGCCATAAATAGATTTAATAAATACAGATGATTTTATTTGACCTTTTTTAATTAAATAGTAAACATCTAGTTCTTCTCCATTTATTAAAGTTCTATTTATTTCAACAGTATACCCTGGAAGTTCTGCCTTAATATCTCCCATAACAATTTCATCAATTGGTTTATTTGGTGAAACTAATGAAAGTTGAACATCTTTTGCTTTTTCATCCAAGTCGAATTCTTGAATAGCAACAGCCATTGTTTGTTCACTAGCAAATTTATTTGCAGTTAAAGGTGAAATCATTTTATTTGCTTCTAATTGAGCAATAATTTTTGTATTATCTACCTTAATTTTGCTTAATTTAAAAAGAATTGCAGTTGCTTGTTCTAATGTAACAAATCCTCTATATGCGCCTTGTCTATGAAAGTAAAGAATGCATTGTTCTTTACTTTCTTTAGCAGTAGCAATAAATGCTTTTAGTGCATCAAGAAAATTAACAAAACCTCTAGCAGCTTCTTTTATTCCAATTTGATTAAAATAAAAGCCTAATACTTTTGTGCTAGGATTCATTCTTTCTAGAATGTAAAACTTTTTAATCAAATTTTGCCCTTGAGCCTCGTTTGCCATTTTTACTCCTTATATTATTTAAAATTAACTTAAATCATAACTGAATGATTAATATAATTTACATATAATTATATATAAAATTAAGAAAAAAAATAAAAATGCTCACTATGGAGCACTACTAAGTATTATTTTTGAAACGATTCAAGCTTTTTTGTAATCTCGTCAATTGTTTTATTATCTAAAGTTTCTTCTAATGAAGTAATAATTTCATTGAAACCTTGTTCAAGTTGTGATTGATTAGTAAAAATTATATGTCCCGGAACATTATAAATATCATGTTCAATTTCTTCATTTATTAAAATAAACATTAAAAGAATAGGAACATTTTTAGGAAAAATATCTAAGATATCTTTAATAATCATTTCATCACTCAAAAGTGGGTTAGGAAATACTTTTTGTTTATTTTCATTTTTAGGTGATATTTTATATCATTCTCTTTCGATGCAGTTTCCATCAATCTTTGTATCAAAATATATTGGGTGTGTTAATACTAAAGCACGCTTTGATAATAAAATAGGACCATTTGCTTTTATAACTTGTGATTTTAATTTAAATTCCACTCCATTAAAAAACCTTCAGTTATTTTTATTACAATATCTTTTTAAAAGACTAAAACAAGGAGCATAATTTTCTTTTTTAGCTCTTTCTTTCTTTTGCATATTTCGCTTAAGTAAATAATTAATCACAAAAATTAAAGCAATAAATATTGCTAAGCAAACTATTCCTAAAGAAATTCCTAAAATATATTTTTTATCTAAAGTCATTGCTTTTCCTTTTAATACATTAAATTATATTAGATTAATCATTTGTTAATTTAAAAATGTGTTGATTAAGTTTTTTTGTAACTGCTTTATAATTGGGATAATTATTTTCTACAAGTTGATAGAATGCTTTGTTATGTCCATGATATTGTAAATGTGCAAGTTCATGTACAACTACTGATTCAATCATTTTTTCTTCATAAAATGATAAATATTTAGTAAAGATTATTCTTTTTTCACGTCTAATAATGCAAGCTCAATTAGATGTTTTTGTAACAACTTTAATTGTAAAATCATTTATTTGTTTATAAGGGTCCATGTTGGGCAAATGCTTATTAACTAGATTTACTAAAATAGGATATAGTTTTTCAGATAAAATATCTCAAATAAAATTCTCTGCATCAATTTCTTCTAAACAAACTTCCTTATAAGTTTTTGAATCTAAAGTAAAACTAAGTTCATGATTCATATAATTAAAATAAACTTTATTGCCTAAAAAATAAAAATATTTATCTACTCAATTAATCGCCAAGTTTTCTTTTTTTGCATCTTTAGATAATTTGTTAATAGAATCAGCAACAAACTTTTCTGTGTGCGGTGTATTTAAAAAAAACTTTCTAATTTTTAAAGTATAAAAACCCTTATCAAAAGTCATATATGTTTTTAAATTTTCGGTAAAAATTACTTTAACTGGATATTGCTTTCCATTAACTTCAAAAAATTTAATTATCTCTTCTTGTTTAGCCATATAAAAATATTTTAACTAAATAAATAGCAAAAATAAAAAATTAAGTTAAAATATATAAATAATTTATTTTTAAAAGGAGAAGCAATATGGCAAATATCAAATCAAAACAAAAATCAATTATTTCAGAAAAGAAAGCAAACGAACGTAATTCAGCAGTTAAATCAACAGTTAAAACAGCTATTAAAAAAGCAAAATTTGCTATTGATGAAAAAAATAAAAATGCTAATGAATTAGTTGCCAAAGCACACCACGAAATTGATAAGGCTGTTTCAAAAGGCATTTTACATTCAAACAATGGTGCAAGAAAAGCAAGTCGTTTAGACGCTTATGCTGCTAAAAATAAATAATTAAATCTACTTAAAATATTTATTATTAATATTAAATTGAAAAAGTTAGGACATTCTCCTAACTTTTTTGTTTCATTTAATTAATTATAAAATTAATTATTTTTCCTTCTTTATAAATCTTCTTTATGATCTTCTTATCTTCTAGTCATTTAGCAACTGATTCAACTTTAGCTGCTTCTTTTAAAATTTTAGCTTCATTTCAATCAGGCAATATTTCAATTTCGCCACGAACCTTACCATTTACTTGAATACCTATAATAGGATTTTTCTTTATTATTTTAGATTTATCACAATATGGTCAAGTTTGTAAATGAATAGGATCTTGATTTAATAAAGAAAGTAATTCTTCGGAAATATGTGGTGCAAATAAAGATAAAAGAATTACAAATTTAATTAATGCAGAAGTTGAATTTATTTTTTCTAGATTAGATAAATAATTAATAAATACCATCATTTTACTAATTGCAATGTTAAACTTATAATTTTCCAAGCAATCTTCAAAATCACTAATTAATTCATTTATATTACTTTCTAGTTCTTTATTTTCAGGAAGTGTAACATCTATATTTTGTGAATTTGCAAAATACGATATTTTATTATAAACTTTATCTAACCATTTTCTAATGCCGCCTAAAGAATCTGTACTTCAAGCCTTAGATTCAGTAATAGGTCCCATAAACATTTCATATATTCTTAAAGCATCAGCTCCATATTCTTTAACAATATCATCAGGGTTAATTACATTACCTAAAGACTTAGACATTTTTTGGCCATCAGGGCCCAAGATTAAACCTTGGTTAATTAATTTAGCAAAAGGTTCTTTAGTAGGAACTACTTGTTGATTGAATAAAAATCTATGTCAGAAACGTGCATATAATAAATGCAATACAGCATGTTCTTGACCACCAATATATAAATCGACCGGAAGTCATTCTTCAAAACGTTTTTTTGCTTCCTCAGAATTAAGCGGTAAATAAGTTCCATCATCATTTTTTAGAATATAAGCTAAATAATATCAACTAGATCCAGCTCACTGAGGCATAACATTTGTGTCGTGTCTAAAGAATTTCTTACCAATTCTTACATTCATTCAAGTTTCAATATTTGCAAGAGGGCCTTCTCCAGTACCTGAAGGTTTAATATTAGTAACATATGGAAGTTCAACAAGTTCTTTAACTAAATAAATATTGTTTTCCTTATCATATAAAACAGGAAATGGTTCGCCTCAATATCTTTGTCTTGAAAATACTCAATCATGTAATTTATAATTACATATTCTTCTAGCTTGTCTTAATTTAGTAAGTGCAGTATAAATTTTATCAGTTGCAGTTTCAATTTTATTTCCATTAGCAAAATCTGAATTAATATGTTTTCCTTCGCCTAAATAAGGTAAAGGTTCAGAAGTTTCAATAACAGGAATTATTTCTAAATCAAATTTTTTAGCAAATTCAAAATCTCTTTCATCATGAGCAGGTACCATCATTAATGCGCCTGAACCATATGAAGGTAAAACATAATCACTAACTCAAATAGGAATATCTTTCTTAGTAAGCGGGTGAGTTACATATGAACCTGTAAACACACCAGTTTTGTCTTTATTAAGTTGACTTCTTTCTAAATCTGTTTTAGTTTTAGAATCTTCAATATATTGAGTTGCAATCTTTTTAAATGTTGGTGTAATAAGTTTTGAAAGTTGAGGATGTTCTGGAGAAAGTACTATTGCTGAAACTCCAAAGATAGTATCTAGTCTAGTTGTAAATGTTGTAATTGAAGTGACTGAATTTTTAATTTTTCAAAATACGTTGTATCCTTCACTTTTACCAATTCAGTTTCTTTGAAGATTAATAACAGAAGAAGGTCAATTTAATTCATTAAGACCATTTAAAAGTTCTTCAGCATATTTTGTTATCTTAAGAACTCATTGTTTCATAGGCTTTCTAATTACAGGGAAAGATCCTCTTTCACTAACTCTTTTTCCATCTTTTTCTAAAACTTCCTCGTTAGCTAAAACAGTACCTAATCCTTCACATCAATTAACATCGATGTTTTCAATTGAAGCAAGTCCTTCTTTATATAATTCTTTAAATATTCATTGTGTTCAAAAATAATATTTAGGATCAGTGGTATTTATTTCCTTATCATAATCATAAGAAAATCCCATTGATTTTAATTGTCTTCTAAAATTATCAATATTCTTTAAAGTAAATTCAGCAGGGTGATTACCTGTTTTTAAAGCATATTGTTCTGCAGGAAGGCCAAAAGCATCTCAACCAATTGGGTGGAGTACATCATGTCCTGTTAAACGTTTATATCTTGAGATAATATCTGTAGCTGTATAACCTTCTAAATGTCCCACGTGTAATCCTGCGCCAGAAGGGTAAGGAAACATGTCTAGAATATATGCTTTTTTACTGCGAGTATTTGTAGTTTTGAAGGTTTTATTTTTATCTCAATATTTTTGTCATTTTTTTTCTATATTCTTGTGATCATACATTGCATTATATATTTTATATTTTTTAGTATTTTTTTAACAAAAAGAGTTGGCGAAGTTAAAAAAACATTAATTAAAGATATCAATTAGTATATTTTATGAAATAAAATAAAAAATATAACCGCTTTTAAAAAAGATAAATGGTTATATTTTTGAATAATTATTTGTTTAAATTACGTTTAATTTTCAGTTCAACAATGACATTTTTTTGTTGTTCTTCTTCTTTTTCTACATTAACAACTTTAAGTGGTTCTTTAGATATATCGTTTATTATCATCGAAAGTAGATTATCTTTAAAATAAACAATTCCATTTCCAACGTAATAAGTTTCTTTTTTATCTTTGGTAAACTCTATATAAAGTTCAGAAGGAACAATAGAGGCCATAAATTCAGTGGCATTTTTCATAAGACCACGATAACCTTCTGAAGTTTTAAAAGTTGCTAAATAAACTTGTTCATCTAAATAAATGCCTAAAGGTGTAGAAATAACAATATGAAATAAAGGAAGATTATCTTTGTTTTGTTGTTCCATAATTTATTTATTTAATTTTTCATTAATGCTGTTTGCTTTCGCAACAACATCTTCAATAGTTCCAACATAAAGAAATGCTTCTTCAGGTAAATCATCATATTTACCAGAAAGGATTTCTTTAAATGAATGTAAATTTTCCTTTAAAGAAATATATCTTCCTTTAATGCCTGAGAATTTTTCTGCAACAAAGAATGGTTGGGATAAAAAGTTTCTAATTCTTCTAGCACGTGCAACAATTTTCTTATCTTCGTCATTTAACTCATGCATACCTAAAATTGCAATAATATCTTGAAGTTCTTTAAATCTTTGTAAAATACTTTGAACTTCTCTAGCAATTAAATAATGTTCAATTCCAACAACATTAATATCCATTATACGTGATGAAGAAGCAAGTGGGTCTATTGCAGGATAAATTCCAAGAGCAGCTATATCTCTATCTAGAACAGTTTTTGCATCCAAGTGAGTAAATGTAGTAGCAGGCGCTGGGTCAGTTAAGTCATCAGCTGGTACATATACTGCTTGAACTGAAGTAATTGAGCCATTATTAGTAGAAGTTATTCTTTCTTGTAATTGTCCCATTTCGGTTGCTAAGGTTGGTTGATAACCAACAGCAGAAGGCATTCTTCCCAAAAGAGCAGAAATTTCAGAACCTGCTTGAGTAAATCTAAATATATTATCGATAAATAATAAAACATCTTGTCCAAGTTCATCTCTAAAATATTCAGCCATAGTTAAAGCAGTATATGGCGCTCTCATTCTAGCCCCAGGAGGTTCATTCATTTGACCAAATACTAATGCTGTTTTTTCTAAAACACCACTTTCTTTCATTTCATTATATAAATCGTTACCTTCTCTAGTTCTTTCACCGACACCAGCAAATACTGAAAGTCCGCCATGTTCTTTAACAATGTTATTAATTAATTCTTGAATTAAAACAGTTTTACCAACACCAGCTCCACCAAATAAACCAATCTTTCCACCTTTAATATAAGGCATTAAAAGGTCAATAACTTTTATTCCTGTTTCAAATATTTCTAAGGTTGGTTTTTGTTGTTCATAATTAGGAGCAGCTCTATGAATAGGGGCTTTAAGTTTAAAATTATTATCTTTTCCATCAATAGGATCACCTAAAACGTCAAACATTCTAGATAAAACACTTTCACCAACTGGAACAGAAATAGGTGCTTTTAAGTCTAAAACTTTCATTCCACGTCTAAGGCCTATTGTTAAGTTCATCGCAATAGTTCTAACAGTATCATTACCAATTTGTTGAGCAACTTCTAAAATTTGCTTAGGAGCATTTTTATCATCAAGAACAACTTCTAAAGCATTTAACATATTAGGGATTTTACCTTCAGAGAATCTAACATCAATAACTGAACCTAAAATTTGAGTAATAACTCCATAGTCATCACTACTTTTAGTTTTTGAAATTTTAGTTGTCGTAGTTTTTTCTAATTTTTTTGCTTTTGGCATTTTTAGCTCCTTATCTAATTATCAACGTTAGATCCGCTGACAATTTCAGTTATTTCTTGAGTAATTTTTGATTGACGTATTCTGTTGTATTCTAATTTTAGATTATTAATTAAATCGTCTGCATTTTTAGTTGCTTGTTCCATTGCGGTTCTTTTCATTGACATTTCAGATAATTTAGAAGAATAAAGTGCATAGTAAATTGATGCTTCAAAAAATATAACAAAAGAGTTTTTTAAAATTATTTCTGGACTAGGTTCAAATGAATCTGCATCAATTTCAAAATTATCAATCTCTTTCATTTCTTCTTCATTAAATGTAATTGGAAAGATATCTTTTTTTCTAGGTTCCGACAAAATAGGATTTAAATATTTTGTGTATATGATTGATATAGATAATAAATCTGAAATTTGTAAAACTTCATAAATTTTGCTTGCTACTAATTTAGCAATTTCAAACGTGGGTTCATCACCGATTGCTTTAATAGATTGAATAATATGTGTGTTGGGACGCTTTGCTAGCATTTTTTCTAAGTTTGATCCTACACATATTAAAATATCTTCATCAGTGATTTCTTCATTTATCTTTTTTAGCATATTAGCATTATATGCGCCACAAAGACCAGCATCAGAACCAAAAACTATATATAGTTTTCTTGCACGTTCAAATTTTCAAGATGGTTTATCATTTAGCAATGCATTTATATTTGTATCAGTGTGTTTGATAAGATTTATAAAAATATTTTTAACATTTTCATAATAATCTCTAACACAATCTAAATTTCTTTTAATTTTGCTAAACTTAGCTGCTGAAATTAATTCCATTGCCTTTGTAATTTTTTTTGTTGATCCTATAACTGCAACTCTATTTTTAATTTTTTGTAAACTTGCCATCTATTTTTTACTTTCAAGTTTAGGAGGTTGCTTATAATCTTCTTTTTTATAAAATGGAATTGCTGAAACGAATTGATTATTAAATTCATTGATTGCATTTCAAAGAGTTTCTACAATATCATTATCTCAAGCCTTGGTATTTGGCGATTCAAGTACTGAGATTAATTTAGAAGTATCTTTATTTTGCTTAATGTATTTAATAAGTTCGTATTTATATTTATAAATAGAATCTTTAGGTATAGGATTAATTAATCTATATTTAGAAGTAAATAAGATTACTAATTGTTCAAATTCTGAATATGGACTATATTGATCTTGTTTTAAAAGTTCATATACTTTTCCACCATGATCTAGAATGTCACGTGTGCTTGCATCAAGATCTGATCCGAATTGAGCAAATGCTAACATTTCATTATATTGTGCAAGTTCTAATTTCAAACTTGAAACAACTTTTTTCATAAGTGTATTTTGAGCAGCTGATCCTACCCGGCTAACTGAGTATGAAATATCAATAGCAGGACGTTGTCCAGCATTAAATAAACTTTCCTTGGTAAAAATTTGACCATCAGTAATAGAAATAATATTTGTTGGAATATAAGCCGAAATATCTTCTGCTTGAGTTTCAACAATAGGAAGAGCTGTAATTGAGCCCCCTCCATTTTCTTTATTTAATTTTGCTGCTCTTTCTAAAAGTTGCGAGTGTAAATAGAAAATATCACCAGGGTAAGCTTCACGTCCAGGAGGTCTTCTTAATAAAAGTGATAATGTTCTATAAGCAACTGCATGTTTTGACAAATCATCATAGATGATTAAAACATTCTTACCTTTAGACATTCATTCTTCAGCAATAGTAATACCGGTGTAAGGTGCTACATATTGTAATGGTGAAGAATCTGCTGCAGATGCTGAAATAATAGTTGTATATTTTAGAGCATCTCTTTTTTCTAAATTGCTTACTATTTGAGAAATAGTTGAAGTTTTTTGTCCTATTGCAACATATATACAATATACGTCTTTACCTTTTTGATTTAGAATTGTATCTATTGCAATAGCAGTTTTACCAGTTTGACGATCCCCTATGATTAATTCACGTTGACCTTTTCCAATAGGAATCATTGAGTCAATAGTTAAAATACCGGTTTTAAGAGGTTCATTAACTTCTGATCTAGTCATAACGTCAGGCGCTATTTTAAAAATTGGATTATACTTATCAATTTTTATTTTACCTTTTCCGTCAATTGGGTTACCAAGTGCATCAATAACTCTGCCTAAAAGTGCATCGCCTACAGGCGCTGATATAAGCTTGTTAGTTCTTGTAATTGAAGATCCTTCAACTATTGCAATATCATTTCCTAAAACAACTATACCTACAATTTCATCTTCTAAGTTTAGAGCCATTCCTAAAATACCTGATTCAAATTTTACAATTTCACCATATTCAACATTGTTAAGTCCGCTAGCTAAAACAATACCGTCACCAACGGCAATAACTTTTCCTGTTTCTAAAACACGAACATCTTTTTCAAAGTTCTTAATTTGATCTTTGATAATTTCTGATAATTCATTTGGTTTTATTGGCATTTTTACTCTTTTCCATTATTATCTTCGTAATGTTTAAAAGCTTCTAAATATGACTTAATTGAGTTATCAAGTACATAATCTTCGACTTTAATTTTTACACCGGCTAATAATTGTTCATCAATTATGTTTATTAATTGCACTTCAAAATTTATTTTTTCAGATATTATTTTTTCTAATTTTTTAATTTCTTGATCACTTAGTGGAGTTATAGAATAAACTATTCCTTTTTTAATTTTTAATTCACTATTTGCAAATTCACGATATTTTTTAAAAATAACTAAAAGATATTTTGAAATGTTAGCATCAATACATAACTTAATAAAATTTACTAAATATTTATTAAATGTACTGAAAGCCTTATCAATTAATTTATTTTTAAATTCACTTGAATATGAATATGAGTTTAAGTAGAATAGATACTCTTTATTTTGTTTTAATACATTTATTAATGTATCTACTTCAGTATTTATTTTATTTAATATTTTTTCTTCACTTGCAAGAGAATATAAAGCAAAAGACCAATTATAAATTACTTCATTAATAGAATTTGTTGCCACTAGTTTTCCAACATTTCTTGAATTAATCTTTTGTTATCTTTATCTTTTAATTCTCTTTTTAAAATTTTTTCAGCAAGTTCAACTGCATTTTCTACTATGATTTTCTTTTGTTCTTGCTCAAAATCCTTGTATTTCTTTTCAACTAAAATATTAGCCTGAGTAAGTAAAATCTCACTTTGCTTTTTTGCTTGTTCAATACTTTCGTTGATAATTTTTTCACTTTCAGTTTTTGCTTGAGTAATCATATTGTTTACTTGCATATCTGTATCAAGGATTTTCTTGTCGATTTCTTCATCAACTTTTGATGCTTTATCTTTAGCTGCTATAGAATCATCTATATTTTTTTGAATAAAGTCATGTCTAGCTTTTAACATTTTTTTAATAGGCTTGTAAACTAATAATGTAATTATTAATGTTACTAATGCAAGCGCTATTAAAGATGCTAGAAAGTGTGGTCAACTGAAACTCATTCCTTGGAAGGTTCTTTGAATTTCTTCCCCAACACTAAATTGATTAATGCTATTCATTTATTATGAGAAAATTAACATTAAAGCTATAAGGAAACAGTAAATTGATCCTGTTTCAACAATTGCAAGACCTATAATCATTACTGAACGAATTTTAGACATAGCTTCAGGATTTTTTCCAATTGCTTCAACTGCTTTAGCAACTGCTTTTCCTTGTGCCATTGATACTAATGCAGCTCCAAAAACAGCTGCTGCTGCTGCACAAACTGTAAGACCATATGCAAGGTTGTTATCTTTAGCTTGGTCAGCTTTAAATTGATTAATTAATGTGTTCATTTTAAGCCTTTCTATATAATTATTTTTATTGTATTAAATTAACTTGGGGTTCTCCATTAAGTTCTTTATTTTCATTTTGCAATAACTTTTCTTTTGCGTGTTTTACTTTTGATTTGATTTTTTCTTTTACTTCTTCTTCCGAAGCTTGGGACCAATAAGAAATAGTTAATGTAATAAAGACAAATGCTTGAATGGCTCCAACAAAAATATCAAGATATAAATTAAGTATTGGAGTAATTAACATTTTAATTGGGTTCATAGCAATTGCCATTTCTGAGGATGATTTAATTATAGATTTTCATAAACCATCTAAAGCACTATTTAATAAAACAAATAAAACTATCCCGCCTGTAATATTTCCAAATAACCTAAATGTTAAGGAAATTAAAGGTGAAAAGTTACCTGCCATTTCGATTGGATTTAGCAATTTAATTAAATATTTAATTTTGCTATGATAAAATCCTAGAAGTACCATTGATATTCAAGTAACAGCAGTTGCTGCAAAAATTACAGAAACTGAATTTCCTACTGGTACAAAGCCAAGTAATGAAATCAAATGTCCAAAAAATAAAAAGATAAATAAAGAAATAAAATATGGGTTTGCTTTTTTCAATCTATTTTCACTTAAGTTGTCAGCATAGTCATTACTTAGAGTAACTAAACTTTCAACTAATAAAACACCATTATTAGGAGCTTTATCTGCTCTTTGATTTTTAACAGCAAAATAGATTAATAAAGATAAAACAAAAACAATAGCCACTAAAATTATTAGGGTAAAAAATTGGTTATCTTGAATTTCTTTTGGACCAAAATTATTTAATTTGCCAAATAAAACATCCATTTTATTCCTTTCGTAATTCTTTCTTTTTATTTAGTGAAGCATCAATTGCAAGTGCAACAATGAAAACTAAAAATGGAAAACTAAAGGTTATGAAATTTATTGGCCATAAAAAAAGATTTTTGTTTTCATTAATGTGTTTCTTGCAAAAATAATTAATTAAAAAAAATAAACTAATTATTAGAAACATCATTAATGAAATTAAAAGAAATAATAAAACTGTATAAGTAGCTTTTCTTTTAATTGCCGAGTTTTGCTTATTAAACATTTTTTTAAATAATTGATTATTAATTAATAAATAAATCATTAATGAAAAAAATCCAGCCAAAAATCCGGCAATCAATTCATAATTATTAAATACTAAACTTAAAAGTATTAGTGCAACGAAACTATTTGTTGTAATAATTAGAATTCAAAATCTTTTATTAATTGTATGTTCTTTCATTACCTTTTAAAACTCTTTTGGTTATATTTTAATAACCATTATCTATTATATGCTAATATCAAAAAATATATAAGGTAATCAGAAAAATATTTTCAAGGAACTTAAAAAAGTAAAAATTATTTTTTATTTTTAAGAAAAAAACAAAAAAAATTAATTATTTTTAGCACTCAAGGCAAAAGAGTGCTAAAATATAGTAGTAATTAAAAATAAATGAAAACTTAAGGAGGTTGAAATGGATTTTTCTTTTACACCTAATGATGATAAATCAAAAGACCCATTAAAAGAATATGGGCGTAATTTAACAGACCTAGCAACTCAAAATAAATTAGAACCTGTTATTAATAGGGATGATGAAATTAGAGCACTTGTTAGGATATTAAGTAGAAAAACAAAAAACAATCCTGTTTTAGTTGGAGAACCAGGTGTTGGTAAAACAGCAATAGTAGAAGGACTTGCAAGAAAGATAGTTGAAAATCAAGTGCCAGAAAATCTTAAAGGTAAAGATATTGTTGAACTTGATATGGCTGCATTAGTTGCTGGTACTCAATACCGTGGACAATTTGAAGAAAGATTGAAAGCTGTAATCGAAAAAGTAGAAAAATCTAACGGTGATATTATTTTATTTATTGACGAAATACATATGATCGTAGGAGCTGGTTCTACTAATGAAGGATCTATGGATGCTGCTAACATGTTAAAACCTTTAATGGCTAGAGGACAACTTCATTTAATAGGAGCAACTACTTTAGATGAATATAGAGAAAAAATTGAAAAAGATCCTGCTTTAGAAAGAAGAATGCAAAAAGTATATATTGAAGAACCTTCTATTGAAGATACAATTACTATTTTGCGTGGTATTAAAAAAAGATATGAAACATATCACAATGTAAAAATTGAAGATGAAGCTTTAGTAGCGGCTGCTAATTTATCTGCAAGATATATTTCTGATAGATATTTACCAGATAAAGCAATTGACTTAATTGATGAAGCTGCTTCTAATATTAAAACTGAAATGAATTACATTCCTCTTCCATTAGAAAAGGTCCAACAATCTATCGCTAAACTAGAAATTGAAAAAGTTGCTTTAAATAACGAAAAAGAAACCGAAAAACAAAAGAAAAGAATTAGCGACATTGATAAAGAATTAAAAGAACTTAGAGTCAATGAACATAACCTTGAAAAGAAATGAAAAGAAGAACAAGATGATATGGCTTTACTTTCTGCAACTAAAGAAAGAATTGAACAATTAACAAATAAATTAACAATTCTTCAAAGTGAAGGAAAGTATGTAGAAGCTTCTAAGATTAAATATGTTTTAATACCTGAACTTCAAAAGACACTTAAAAACTTAGAAGAAAAAATTGATAAAGGAAACAGAATGGTCAAGGAAATTGTTGATGCTGAACAAGTTGCATCAATAGTAAGCAAATGAACTAAAATTCCTGTATCAAAATTACTTGAAACTCAAAAAAATAAATTAATTAACTTAGAACAAGCATTAAGTGAAAGAGTTAAGGGACAAGATGAAGCAATTAAGTTAGTTGCCGAAACTATAAGAAGAGCTAAAGCAAATATTAATGACCCTAATAGACCTATTGGAAGTTTTCTTTTCTTAGGTCCTACTGGAGTTGGTAAAACTGAACTCGCCAAAGCGCTTGCTGAAAACTTATTTGACAATGAAAATAGAATTATTAGAATTGACATGTCAGAATATATGGAAAAACATTCAACTAGTCGTTTGATAGGTTCGCCTCCAGGATACATAGGCTTTGAAAAAGGTGGCCAATTAACTGAAAAAGTTAGACAACATCCTTATTCAATTGTTTTATTTGACGAAATTGAAAAAGCTAATAAAGATGTTTTAAACTTATTACTTCAAATTTTAGATAATGGTTTTATTACAGACGGACGTGGTAAAAATATTAATTTTAGAAACACAATTATTATTATGACTTCAAATTTAGGCAATATTGAAGAAGGCAACAAAAAAATGACTGCCGATGAACTTAAGAATGTTTTATTAAAACATTTAACTCCTGAATTTGTAAATAGAATTGATGAAATTGTTCAATTTAATAGTTTAAGTGAAAATGTAGTAAATAAAATTGTTGATCTTGAATTAAAGAAATTAAATGATAGATTATACAAAAATCAAAATATTACTATTTCATATAAAGAAGATTTAATCAAATACATTGCAAATAATTCTTATGACCCTGCATTTGGAGCAAGACCTATTAGAAGATATATTCAAAAGCATGTTGAAAGCCAACTTGCAAACGCAATTATTAATGGAGATGTTAAAGAGGGACAAAATGTTCCAATTGAAATTATTAAAAATGAAATAATTCTACTTACTAAACCAAACAAAAACAAATTAAATTAAAAAAAGGTTTGCCTAATAAGCAAACTTTTTTTATATGGTACACCTTGTGGGGCTCGAACCCACGACCCAAGGATTAAGAGTCCTTTGCTCTGCCAGCTGAGCTAAAGGTGCATAACCATATAAAGTATATAACAATTATGCTAATTTTAAAAAAATATCTTTGTTGGTTTTAAAAATATAAAATGAAAAAACCGGAAAAATCCGGCTTTTAATTTTAATCATCATATTCAGTAGTGTCACTTAAACCACTTCAAGTTGATTTAGATCTTTGATTGTTAAGTTTCATAAACTTACCAAATCCACCTTCTTTAATGGTCATAAGAATATATTCTTTTTTAGTTACTTCATATGGTTGGCCATTTTCACTTACTTTATATTTAAACTTAGTAAGTTTAGAACTTTCACTAGGGTGATATCCACTAGAAGTAATTAAATACATAATAGCATCAGGAGTATAATCTTCTTCTTCATAATATTTGTAAGTTTTAGATCATCAGCCTGATACACTTACACAATAGTTGGTAAATTCACGTCTTAATTTTTCATTAGTAAAGGTTTTTTGCATACCTGAGAATTTAGAATTAATAACTGGAATAGAAGAAATGTTAGTTCCTTCTTGAATTTCTCAAAGTATAGCACGTGTTCCTTTATAAATAGTCACACTAGTTCAACTACCAATACCATAATTTCTATTTCTATCAGCTTCTAATGTTTCACGACCAAACATTTCAAATAAAGCCCATTCTAATGAAACTAATGTTCTATAAGTTGCTTTATAAGCTTCTTGTTTTGAACGTACTTTATATTGAGACATATAGTTTGGAATAGTTTTTGATTCTTTAGTTACTTCATCAGCTAATAATTGAAATACTGTATTTATAGTTGCTAGATAATCTACTGAAATTGTAATGTTATCAGGGTCTGTAGGATCGCCTTTAGGTTTAGGACTAAATACAGATGAAATTCCATCACTTATTATTTTATTTAAAGAAGCTAAGTTAGTTTTTTCAGGACCTTGGTTAAGGTTTCTTAAAGCATTCATAATTATCGAATCTGGATATTTACTTTTACCTAAAACTAAGTTAATTAACTTAACTAATGTAGGTCCATTAATAACTTTATCTTTACCTATATAGTTAGCAATAATTGTTGCATCGTTTCCACCTAATGCTGATTTTACTTTTTCTATAGCTTTTTCAATTCATACACGTGGGTTAAGAATATCAAATGTCTCTGCAGCATTCGCAAATTGAATAATTGAACGTTTAAGAATTTTTCTTGTAAATAATTCAGTTTTAAGAAGTTCAGGAATTAGTTTCTTAGTAAGATCTTTTAAGAAAATAACATCATCTTCAGTTGTATTTTCTAATTTAAGGAAGTTAAATATTTCTGAAACAATTTCGCTTAAAATTTCATCATGTTGAGAGAATTTGTAAATTATCTTAGTTATGTTTTCTTTTAAGTTTGGTTCTATCTTTCTAAT
Source organism: Metamycoplasma orale ATCC 23714 (assembly GCF_000420105.1). GTDB lineage: Bacteria > Bacillota_I > Bacilli_A > Mycoplasmatales > Metamycoplasmataceae > Metamycoplasma > Metamycoplasma orale. Next base: position 36,173 of record NZ_ATUH01000001.1, on the reverse strand, counting down.
AATTTTGCTCATTAATTGGCCTAAATTATTAGCAACTAATTTTTCGCCTGCTAAAACATCATTAACTAAAGATTCTATTAAACTTCTAACTTCGTCATATTCCACAACTTTTTCTAATGATCATTTTAATTTTGAAGCAGATATTGGTAAGTTTTGTACACCATCTAAATTTAATTTAGATACTTCATTTTTCATTATTCTTCAAATAACATTTGTTAAAGACACTTTACCATTTTCATTATCTGGCTTGATCGAACCATTAGCGGCACTTAAAACATTGAAAATTAATTTTTCAAGCATCTTTAGGAACTTTTCACGTTCTTCTTTTTTTGCTTCTTCTGAAAGTTGATTTGTGTTATTGCTATTTGAAGTTCCTACTTGTTTTTTAGCAAATTTACTTAAATTAGTAGTTATAAATGAATAAATAGAATACAACTCATTTTCAATTTGGGTAACTGGTAGATTTTTATCTAAGATAGTTTCAATTAATTCTGAAATATATTCTGTCTTAATGTACTTATCATATTCAATGTTTTTAATTGTATTAGTAATATTAGTTTTAACATCATTAGCATTAAAGTGGCCTTCATCATTAACAATATTAATTTTTTCTAATGAATCCACTAAATCATCAATAATTAAAGAAATGAAATTAAATTTGTTAGATTTTAATAAAACTCTCTTAAGCACTGCTTTAATATTATCTATTTCATCTGAACTAGTTTGTAATTCAAAATGCTTAATTAAATAATTAAATGCAAATTGTAAAGCTTTGTCAACATAGTTTGCATCGCCCAATGATAATGATATAAGTGAATTAATAAACTTCTTAATTTCAGTTTTGTTTTCGCGAATAATATATTTAAATAAATCATTAATTCCATTTAATGAAGCAAGCGCTGAGTCATCAATTGTGACTAATGAAGTTAATAAAGAATTAAAGAATTTTTCAGCATCATCTTTTTCATATAAGCATTCAATAATTTTATTAATTGAAAGCTCTGCAAATTCTTTAGCGCTGCTATCAAACTCAACAAGTTTAGTTTTGATAATTTGCAATTTTTCTTTCAATCAAATTTTTGTTTTAGGTTCAGATCTAAATCATTCAAAAATCTTAGGCAACTTAACTTTAATTAAATTCTTATCATTTTGATTTAGAATACCAAGTCCTTCTTTTAATAAATTAAAGAAGACATTAATGTTAATTATAATTCCTTTTTTAGGTCTTTCAAAATTATAAGATTCGCCAGAAGACGATCCTGAAGAACTTGAAGTGCTTGTATTAACAATATTTGAAAATCCATTTATGTTTTCTAAAATTAATAAAATAACATTTCTAATTTCTTCACTAGTTAATGATTTAACAAATTTAATTATTTCATCATAATTTAAAGTATTAATAATTTCAATAAAGTCAATAGCGCCAAAGATACTAAACTTAGAAAAATCAAAACCTTTTTTAGCCACATAATCTGAAGCATATTCTAAAATAGATTTAACTGCGCCTTTTACAATATTGAATTTAGGAATTGCGCTTAAAGCCTTAACAATAGATCTCTTAAGTGATTCTTTTCCATTAGCAGGTCAAGTAACTGAACCTAAGTTTTGATCCATTAATTCAATTAAAAATGAAGCAATATTATTTTTAAAATCAAGACTATAACTTGCATTTATAAATAAATGTTCAAATAAATTATCGCATTCATCACTAAGAAGTTGAGTTGAGGATGTAATGAATTTCGAAATAAGTTCATTTAATGAATTTGAAGATTCAACAATAGTTTTATCAAATAATTTGTTAACTAAAGTTTTAACTAATGGCTTAACTTTATCATCAAATTTTTCATTAACAAATTGTTTTAAATTATTTAGAATGTTTCTAATTTCTCTTCTAACAGGTTCTGAGAACTTGATTTCATTAATCTTAATATTATCAAGCATTTTTAAAATCAATTGTTTTGGATCTAATTTAACAAAAATATAATCTAAGAATTTTTCTTTTCCAAATAAAACTTTTAGAACATTCATTAATTCTATAGTTGTATATTTTTGCGAAGTTGATGATTTTAAATGCAATAAATCAATGATTTCATTTATTGAATTTGACTCTTTAAGCTGATCTAAAATTGAAGATAAAACTTGACTACCTAAAGTTTTTAGTGATGCTAAAGATTCTAGATTGCTTAATTTATCGCTTATATTGTTAATGGTTGATTCAAAGAATTTTGATGATGGAATAAATTTAAATAATGAAATTAAGTATTCTTTTAAGGTACTAATTTCAGAATTTGTGAGATCTAAACCAATTTCTTTGTCAAGTCAGTTTATAGCTAAAATAGAACTTTTTGAAACAATATTATCATTACTAAATAAATTAGTAATTAATCTTTTTACTAATCTCTTTATTGAATTTAACTTATTGTGTTTTAAAAATTTAATTAATAATTCGTCTAAATTACTAAAGTTATAAAGAGCTTCATTATTAGCGTAATGTACTAAAAGAACTTTAATATCATTTATATTTTCATCTTTTATTAATTCACTTACTATTTCATTAAATATTGAATATGAGAACTCTTCAACATTTTTAGAATTTGTTTCAGCTAATGTTTTATCAATAATATCTTTATCTAGTTTATTAAATAATTTTACAAACGTTGAATTTAAATATTTCTTTAGTGATTCATTTTTCAAAATCTTCTTTAGATTTTCGCAAATAGAATCTATTAAAACTAATTTATCATCTTTATCAACTTTTTTAATTAATTCAATAACAATTGCTAATATTTGTTCTGGTCTAATTGAAGCTGTTTGTGATGGTTGAGGTGGTGTAGTTGGTGATGCATTTTGTGAATTATTAGGTAAAATAGCATTAATAATATTTTCTAAATTATTTAATAATATTTCACAAATATTTCTAATTTCTTTGCTTGTAATGTCATTTTTAATAAAGTTAATAATCTTTTCAACACTTATTAAATTTGTAAAAATATTTTCAAAGTTAAGCAATTTAGAACTTACAAAATTGTTAAAGTTAAATCCTTGATTATTAATATTATCTTTTAGTGCATCAACTAAAAATTTAGTTATGTTCTTATAAAACTTAGTTGTATGTACTTTATTTAAAATGTTATTGAATGTTACTATCAATAAATTCTTGTTATTTGTAGTTAATGTAATTTTGTCTTTTAATTTTGAATATAAAATTTCAACAATCAATCTTGAAAATGTTGCGTTTTTAGTTGGGGCAGCATAAATGAAATCATCAAATAATAATTCAATAATGTTATCTATAATATCCTTGCAATTAGTTAAACCTTTAATAGCAAATTCTTCAAGACTATTAATTGAGCTAAGTGTATCTTTGTCAAATAATTTAATAATTAAATTTTTAATTTTAGAAAGTATATTAGTTTCTCAATTTTTATTAATGAATAATTTTAAATCGCTAATTAAAGAGTTTAAATCACTGGTAATATTATTATCTAAGTTTAATTTCTTAGTATCAATTATGTCTAACAAGTTAATAACTTGTGATTTAAAATCTATTTTTGAAGTTACATAATTAACAAAATTTCTATTTGATAATAAAGGAGAAAATACATTGAGTAATTGACTGATTGAATACTTAGCATTACCGGCTTTATTTTTAGTTAAAACAACATCAATAATTTCATTAATGATTTCTTTATTGTTAGCTGGGTTCAATTTATTATTTAATAAATTAGCAAAATCCTTAAAGCAATCTAAGAATGGCTTATTAATATCAGCTTCATTTGCAGCATCAACTAATGCATTTTTAGCTCTATCAAATAATTTAGTATTAGGAATATTTTTAAGAATATTAGATACTAATGATTTTATTGATTCTAATTCACTTTGTTCTAATTTGACATTAATGGTCTTTTGTAATCATGCATCCATAATAGTTGTTAACTTATTAAGTGCATCAGTTGAAGAAATTTTTTCCAATAAAACTTCAATAATATTAAATAATTTATTTTGATCTTGATTTTTAATAATTTGGAAGATTAAATCTGCATAATTTTTGTTTTTATAGTTTTGACTATTTCTAATAATGTCTGAAATTGTGAATTTAATTGCATCTTTTAATTTTTTAGAAGATAAAATTGCATATCCGTCATCCAATAAAGAATTTGTAAATTCTTCAGTAGTTGCAAATTGTGAAAATGCACTAAGAATAATTGAATCTCATTTGTTTTCTTTTATTATTTTATTTAATGGATTAATGATAGAAAACTTAACTATGTTTTTAAGTGAGTTATATACAAGTTCATTTTTATCTAAAAGCTTATCAATATTGAAATTAATGGTATTAATTAAAATATCTTTTCCATCACTAGTTAATTTATTAAATTTATTATCAATAATATCTGCAAGCAATGTAATTAAACTATTTCTAAATGATTCGTCTGTCAAATTAGTAATATTTAATTTATGCAATGATAATTTGTTAATAAGACTTGAAAATGTTGAAACATATCTACCTTTATCAAGTTCTGGATTATTAGGAATAAATGATAAAATTTCAAATAATAGCGAATGATTTTCATTTAAGTCATATTTATCTTCACTTGAAAATAAATAAGTTATTAATTGTGAGATAAATGAATTTAAATTATTTTTATTTTCACTATTGTTTAAATTGTCTAGTGATATATTAATTAATAAATTAATTAACTTATCTTTTGATTCAAATGAATTAAACCCAATAATAAAGTTATGTAAAAAGTATTTAATATTTTCTATATCGGTTTCTTTTAATGAAAAGTTGTTAGCTAAATTATTAGCTAAAGTTTCAACAACAGAATCTAAATATTCAGTTCCCTTAATTGTTTCAATTAGTAAAACAATAATTTCATTAAATTCAACTTTTAATGAACTAATTACATTTTTAATAAGTTCTTGAACATTGTTTGAAGATGAAATAATAGAGTTATTGGTAATAATAAGTTCAGTTACTTTAATAGCAAACTTTGTAAACTTATTTTTGAAGTTAGTATTAGTTTGTAATGTTGAAATAAATGATACTAAGTTTTTACCAAAAATATGTGGTAATAGTTTACTATTTACAAAATCCACAATAAAAATATTTGCAAATTCATTTAATCATTTTTTGTTTGCTTCATTAGAAGAAAATGAAGAATTAAAAAATTCTTTTATGTTTGAAAATATTTGTGTATTGTATAAACTAAATGAATCAGAAATAATTTCTAAAACCTTAGTAAGATTTTTGTCTTCATAATGAATTGATTCAAATAATTTTTCAGCTTCAGCATTAATATAATTAATTTGATTATTTAATGTTTCATTATTAAGGATTTCTTTTATGAATGTAATAACTATTTCTTTGGTATTTTTATGTGATGCTGAAGAAGCTAAATAGTTAAATGAATTTTTAAATTCACTATTTGATAAATTAAATAAACTAAATAATTGGTTAAGAGCTTGTGTAACTTCTTTTTTATCAAATTCTTTAATACTATTAAAATAATTTTTAAATTCAACTACAAAGTTTCTATTCAATTTATTATTTTCAGCATCTTTGATAGCATTTTTGTTTATATCATTTGATTCAAAATCATAAACTTTTTTATAACTATCTAAATTTAGAGAAGATATTCCTAAAATAGTGTTTTTAATTATTGTTGCTTTTTCATTAAAATTAATTGATTTATATGAAGTGTAAGTAGAAAAATTATCAACTTGAGGTTCTAAATTAATAGAAGCCACATTTGGTTTGTGTTCTGGATTAAATTTCTTTGATTTAACTAATAAATCATATTCTTCATTAGTTAAAGATAATTTTAAGAAAAGTTCTTGAGCTAATTTTTTATGTGCAGAATTATTAAGCGAAGAATCAAATAAACTATTTCCTAATTCATAACTTTTGTCAACTACTTCTTCTTGGTTTTCAAAGTTTAAATAATTAATATTATTTGTTTTGGCAACATTTTGGATAGTTTGATTAATTACTGTAAAAATATCTTGAATAGAATAATCTGCATTAATGCTTTCAATTACTTTAGCAATTTTTACATATGGACTAATATATCCAATTAAACTAATGTTTACATTTTTGTTTAATTTTCTAATTTCTGAAATTAAGGTATTGTATTTTCTTTCAATCGATTTTGCTTTTGCACTAATTTCTTGTATTCAATCTTTAAATTCGTTTTGAAAATCTTCAATGTTACTTTTTGCTAAATGCAATAATTGCAATAATTTTTCAGAATATTCGTAAGGATTAATAAAATCATTTAATCCTAAAGAAATTGTCATTAAAGATGCTTCTTTAATTTGACTAATTAAATTATCATTTTTGCCATCTTGAAAATCGTTAAAGAAACGTTCAATAACACTTTTATTATCAAATTGTAATGTTTTCTTTAATGAACTATTAAAATCTAAGTTTCTAATAGTGTCATTTGATTTTTTAGATTTTGCATTAATTAAATAGAGTCAATCATCAATTGTTGTATTTGATAAACCTAAATTGTAAAAAGTATCTAAATAAGTTGTTTGGTTAGAAAGTAAATTTATGTTATTAGCTAAATAAGAAGCATAAGATATCCCATAAGCAATTTTATTTTTGACATCAAAATATTCAAAATTATTACTATTGTAATTATCTAAATATTGATCTCCTAATGCTAAATATTTAATTGAACCAGTAACAGCTTCTTGTCTATTAGTTTTTTTCACATCAGGTTCTTGAGGGGTTGGTTTTGTTATTTTACAAGAATTAACAAGCATACCAATAGCTGCTCCAGATAACATAACTGTCGCAATTGCTAGGGGTGAACTTAATTTTTTGTGCTTGAAAGATTTTTTATTTAGAGTGTTTTTCATAATGATTCTCCTTTATTATCCGATCGCAACATCTTCATAAATATATCTAACGTGTTCGTTGCTCTTTCTATTTCTTCCTCAAATTAAAATAGTTTGTGGAATACCTAATTGACCAATAATCATTATTATGATTAATGTAACTTTTCCGTATCCTGAGAAGTTTGGAATTATACCCATAGGTGAACCTGTACTTCCAAACGCAGAACATACAACGAATAATATGTGGCTTGTATCGAATTTCTTTTCATGAGGTAAAATACTATTAGCATTTAAATTTGTAGTTGAATAACAAATTAAAACTCCAATAATAACTAGAAATATACCAATAGCAAATACATTAATTGCCTTGATAAGGTTTTCTTTGCCTATTTGTCTTTTGAATGCTGTCACTTGTTTTTTTCCAACAAGCATTGATACAACAGATAAAAAGATAATAGCAACTGTTGCACTTCTAATCCCACCAGCGGTTGAAGCTGAAGAGAAACCAATAAACATTAAAATTGAATGAACCAATAAAGTTTGTTGTGTGAAATTATAATAATCAGTAGTTATAAATCCTGATGATCTAGTAGTTTGTGTTTGGAATATTACAGCAAATGATTTTGCAAATGTAGAACCATATTGACTTTGATTTCAAAATGAAAATTGATTTTTAGAAGTTGTTTCAAATAAAAATGTAAGTAGTAAACCAATAATGCTTACAAATACATAAGTAATTAAAGTTAATTTTGTAAATAATGTAACTCTATAACGTGGTTGAGTTTTTCTATAACTATTTAGTTTTTTATAAATATCATAAATAACTGGAAATCCAACTCCTCCAATAAATGCTGCAATTAATGTAAATATTTGTAGAGAATAATCTTCATAATAAGGCATTAAACTTTTGCTTCCTATATTATCAAATCCTGCATTATTAATTGAACATATTGAATGAAAGATTGCATATCTAAGCGATTTCCCGAAATCGCCTTTTGGATTTTGTACATTAAATTCATATGGGTTAAATGTTCTTAAGTCATATGATTTTGCAGCTTCAATATCACTAAATTTTCCATATGGAGAATAATAGAAAATGAATGTAAAAATAATTGTAAAAATAAAAAGAGAAATTAAAAGAGTTGAAACAGATACTTTAATAATTTTTTTAGTTTTACCACCATCAGCTGAACCACGTTCAATTTGGGTAAGTGCTGAATTGAAAACATTTATTTTTGATCCAAAGATAGTTTGAAGAATATAAACCTTCAAAGTAAATATTCCTAAACCGCCAACTAAAACACTAATAGCGATTAATGCTTGGCCAAACATATTAAATGAATAAGCAATAGAAATTGGGGTTAAACCTGTATCAGAAAACGCGGACGCAGCTAAGAACAAGGCGTCTATGTAACTAAAAGTAACTTCATTATTTTTAATTGAAGTTCTAAAACTTTCTGTATGCGTTATTGGTCAATATAAGAATAAAGAAATAAGAAAGGTAATTAAAATATAAATTATGAAAATATATTTAATTACTCCCATTCTTTTAAATAGCATAAAGAATCAATTATATTTTTTAATTCTTCTGTTCTTCTTCATAATAGAACAATTATATACTTTTTTAAAAATAAAATTAGTTTTATGGCTTTGGGCTAATTCTATACAAAAATAGTCAACCTTTAATACATTAAAAAAATAACAAAAATAAAAAAGTTATCTATAAATAGATAACTTATTTTTGGTTTTTAATCTTCTACAAATGCAGAATGGTAAAGTTTTTCATAGAAACCTTTTTTAGCAAGAAGTTCTTCGTGTGTTCCAGATTCAATGATTTCACCACCATTAACTACTAAAATCTTATCGGCATTTACAATAGTTGAAAGTCTATGTGCTATAACAAAGGCTGTCTTTTCGCGCATTAATTCTAGAATAGCATCTTGAATAAATTTTTCTGTTCTAGTATCAATATTAGAAGTAGCTTCATCTAATATTAAAATGTTTTTGTTAGCCAAAATTGCTCTTGTTATTGCAATTAATTGTCTTTCACCATGTGATAAATTAGCTCCACCTTCTTGTATAATTTCATTATAACCATCTTTTAATTGTTGAATAAATTCATCAGCTCTAGACATTTTTGCTGCGGCAATAATTTGTTCATCTGTCGCATTTTTATTAGCATACCGTAAGTTTTCCATTATTGTAGTCTTAAATAAAAATGTATCCTGTAAAACTATTGAAATTTGATCGCGTCAATATTTTTCATTAATAGAAGTTGATTCTTTACCATCAATTAAAATTTTTCCAGAAAGAGGTAAATAGAATTTGCTTAATAAATTAATAATAGTAGTTTTGCCTGCACCAGTAGGGCCTACAATCGCAAAAGTTTGGCCTTTATTTGCCTTAAATGATGCATTTTTTAGTTGTAGATTGTTTGGATCATTTGTATAGCTAAATGAAACATTTTTAAATTCAACAATTCCTTTAACATCATCCATTTTTTCTAATTTATCTTCATTAGTTGGAGGAACTAATTTACTTATTTTTAAAATTCTACTTGTTGATACTAATGCCATTTGGAATTGTGTAAAGTTTTGGAAGAAAAATGTAATATTATAAGACATTAAACGTATATAAATACCAAATGAAATTAACAAACCTACAGTAATTGTTTTATTTCAACCATTGCCAATATTAGATAAAGCAAATGTTATTCCGATAGCAGCAACAATAAATTGAATTGCAAAAATTGCAGCATTAGAATAAGGATAAATGATTTCTGAATATAAATTAGCTTTAAAAGCTGAATTAAAATATTTTTTAGTAATTTTATCAAACTTATTTTTAATAGTTTCTGTTTGATTAAATGATTTAATTAAATGATGTACTGTTAAATACTCTTGAACAAAGGTAGTCATTGATGCTAACCTTGTTTGTTGTTTTTGAAATTGAGGCATAGCCTTTTTCATTATCAAACCAACAAAAGAAAACATTAATGGTATTAACACAATTGTTATTAATGTTAAGTATAAAGATAAATAAATCATAAATCCAAATGAAAATAAAATTGCAAAAATTGAAGTAATTAATTGAGCAATAACATCACTTAATCCAAATAAAATATTATCAGCATCATTTGAAATAATACTCATAACTTCCCCTGTATTAATTGAATCAAAGAAAGAGATTGGCATTTTCATTAATGCTTTATAAGCATCGGATCTTAAAAGTTTAGTAGCGTTTGTGGCCATTTTAACGCAAATTAAAGAAACTCCAATATCAATTAATTTTCCCAATAAATACACCACCACTAAAGCTACTATACTAAGTATAAAAGTTAACAAACTAAAATTTCCGCCAATTTTTAATTGATCAAATCCCAAAGCTCTGTCAATAATAATCCCAATAATAAATGAACTACTTGAAAAAAATAAACCGTTTAAGATGGCTAGTACAATAAGTCCAAAAATTAAAAATTTACGATGCACTAAATATTTAAATAATTCGCCAAAAGTTTCTTTTTTAATTTTTGCATGAAGTTTTTTTCTTTCACGCAATTCTTCTTTAGTCATGTCTTTTGGGTTCTTTTCGCTGTAAAAAGGATCAAAATATTTTTTATTATTCATTATTTTCCTCCTACGCTTTCTTGTTGAACATCTGCAATTTCTTTATATAACTTATTAGTTTTTAAAAGTTGTTCATGAGTTCCATATCCATCTAATTTGCCATGGTGCATAACTAAAATTTTTGTTGCATCTTTGATAGCAGAAATTTTTTGTGAAATTATAATTTTTGTTGTGTCTTTAAATTGTTCATTAATATTAGCTTTAACTTTAGCTTCAGTTTTAGCATCTAAAGCACTAGTAAAATCATCTAACATTAAAATTTTTGGATGCTTAATTAAACCTTGGGCTACTGACAAACGTTGTTTTTGTCCCCCAGAAAGGTTAGTAGCTTTAGGTTCTAAAACATAATCAAATTTTTGAGGAAATTTATTTATAAAATCATATGCGCATGCAGCTTTAGTAGCTCTTTCAATATCTTCTTCTGTAGCATTTGCATTAGCAAATAATAAATTTTCTTTAATTGACGCATTAATTAATGCAGGAACTTGATAAACATATGAAATATTTGTAACTAATGAAATAGTATCAAGTTCACTAATATCATTGCCATCAATTAAAATTTGTCCATGTTTGGTTAAATAATCACGATTTATTAAATTAGTAATTGTACTTTTGCCTGAGCCAGTAGGACCTATAATTCCTAAAGTTTCTCCGGGTTTAATTTCAAATGAAATGTGTTCAATAATATTTTTATCCTCATAAGCAAAAGTTACATCTTTAAATACAATATTACCTTTTACTATTTTTTTATCAGAAGTTACAAAAGGTATTGAAGTTTTTGTATCAAGAACTTCAAATAATTTTTTAGATGATCTTACACCTCTTGCAATATTAAAACTAATAAAGGTAGTAGTCATTATTCCTTGCACAACCACAAATATATAATTTATAAATATATTTATGTTACGAATCATTTCTGTATGCGCTTGTTTATCTAATGTACCTTTATATTTAAGACCAATAATACCTAATAAAAATGCGATTGCTAAATTTGCAAATAAAAATATTAAACTAAATGCAATATTAATACCATAATAATTGCCTCTTACCATGTTTGCAAATCCATTATTAACATTCATAAATTTAGCATCTTGAATATTTTCAAGATTAAATGATTTTATAACTCTTATCCCTAAAATGCTTTCAGAAGTTTCTAAATTTAATTTTTCTGCTAATTCAATTTCTTTTTTAAATCTAGGTAACAATTTTCAAGAAGTAATACCCATAACTATAACTAAAACCGGAATTAATGCAACTAAGATTAAAGAAAGATTTATATTTATAAAAAGCGATAAAGTAATACCAAAAATCATATTAATAGGACCTATAATTAACATTCTAAGCATATTTGTTACAGCAAATCTAACTCTAGCTATATCTGTTGTAAATCTAGTTATTAAATTACTATGAGTAAATTTATCTATTTCCTTTTTAGAAAAACTTAGAATATTATCTCACAACTTATTACGCAAGTCTCTTGAATGACCTAAACCTATATAGTTTGCTAAATAAGCAGCTCCCAATGATGAAAATGTACCAATTAATATAACTATTAAAAAGATTATGGCTACTCATTTTAGACCTTCAAGTGGGCTAGCTACATTAAACTTAATATTGCCAATAATTTGAATGGTTATGCTTGAACTTGAATTAGAATTTGCAATTAAACTAACTATAGTACCATAAAAATTAGGAGAAAGTAAAAAACATGCTACTTGTAGCATTGTTAAAATAATTGTAACAAAAGCTAATATTTTAAACTTTGGTCGCATTATTTTAAAAATTCTTATCATATATTATCTCCTGTCTAATTCTTTTGCTTCTTTAGCAATATAAAGTTCCTCATTAGTTCTAACTACATAAATAGGAATAGAACTCTTTTTAGAAGAAATTAAATTATATTCCTTAAAATCATTTTGATTATTTTTTGAATCATCAATATCTAAAGGAATAAGATTAATTCTTTCGATTACATGTTTACGTAAATCACTATTATTTTCAGCAACGCCCGCAGTAAAAACAATAGCATCAATTTTGCCTTGAATCTTATTTAAATAATTAATTAAATAATCTGAAATTTTTTGAATATATAAATCATATGTAAATTTAATTTGAGGTTTTTCAATATGTGTTTTAATATCACGAAAATCTTGAGAATATTCACTAACACCTAATAAACCTGAATTTTCATTTAACATATGCATTGTTTGATCAATAGTTCAATTGTTGTGTTTCATAATATATGGAATTATTGATGGATCAACATCGCCACTTCTTGTGCCCATCATAACCCCTGCTAGTGGGGTAAAACCCATTGAAGTTGCAATTGACTTACTTTTTTCTATAGCACATAAACTAGCGCCATTACCAATATGTAAATTAACTATATTAACTTCTTTTTTATTTAAAATTTCTTCCATTTTTAAAGCAATATAATGGTGGCTAAGTCCATGAAACCCATATTTTCTAATATTTAATTTTTCACTTAATTTATTATCAATAGGATAAGTATATTCAATTTTGTCTAAAGTTTTGTGGAAAGATGTATCAAAGTGTAAAGTTTTTCTTTGCTTAACAAAAACTTTTTCAATAGCTAAAATAGTTTCAAGTGCACCTTTATTATGCACAGGCGCTAAATCTAAAGCATCTTTTAAATAATTAATAGCTTTTTTAGTAACTTCACAAGTTTCTCTTAAATTAGGTCCTCCATTAACAATTCTAAATGCTATGTGTTCAATTTCATTAAAGTCACTAATAACCTTATTTTCTTCTCATTCTTTAACAAGTTCATTAATTGCAAAATCAAATGAAGGCAAAGCAACTTCCTTAGTTGTTTTTATACCATTAAAAACTATAGTTAATAACCCTAGCTTTTGCTTAATACGTTCAACAACACCTTTAGCAACCATATTTAAGTCATAATCAAATAAGGTTCACTTAATTGAACTTGATCCAGCATTAATAATTAAAATCTTTGACATACTCTCTCCTTTGTTTTTTTTATATTTATTAATTATAAATAATTAATTTAAATTAAAAAATAAAATAAAAATAATTTCCTAGTATTAAAACTAAGAAATTACGTATTATTCATAAAATAAATCTAGGATATCTTGAGAAATTGGTTTTGGTTTATCTGAATAGAAAATATGTTGTACTGAATCAATCTTATGTGTTTGTGAAAATGCAATGTTTTTGCTATCTTTATTTTTTAAGAAATATCTATAACTATATCCTTCTTGACCAGTACTAGTATCGCTATTTGTTAAATCAAGTGGATATCATTTCCCGCCATCACCCAAATCAAGTCAAACTTCATTTCATGCGTGTGGTTGGCCGCCACTAGGGTTATATGGATCAAAGCTTAACCCACCAATGTAACGCGCTGGAATACCTAAATGATACATAAATTTAACAAATATTCTTGCATACCCATCACAAACAATTTTTCCATTTTTAACAATATTATAAGGATCAGCAAGTGATAAACCTAAACTATTTTGATATTTGTTAATATTTGTTTGACTATTCTCATATTCCATTTTTCATAAAATATAGTTATGAACTGCTTCAACTTTTTGCAAATCAGTTCATCTTCTATCAATAATTTGATTAATTTTGTTTAAAACAAAATTATTTAGTTCTTGCTCATGACTTTGTACATTAGCTTCTGACATATTTTCATTAGAAGAATATCTAAAGTTAAATTTAGTTATATTTAAATTAAATGTATGATTTATAGGATTTTTATCTGCATTAGTAGGAATATTAAAAGCGCCTAATAAACTTAATGTTTCATAGTATCCTTCGCCAGCTGCAACATATAAAAATCTTGCAAGTTCTAATTCATATGAAACAAAATTAAATTGATTTATTTTTTGAGCTTCAGTTCAATTTTCAAATTTATCAACAAAAGAATTATTGATATATTGTCTAAATCAATTTGTTAAATTATCTGGTAAAGTATTTATATAAAATAAGTCTTCTTCAAATGGTAATTTCATTCCAGGAACTGATTTCCTATTTTTAAAAATATTTTTTAATTTATTTAATTCTTCAAATTTACTTCTTTTATTAATCAATAAATTATTTTCTTTATTTTGTCTATCGTTTGCATCAGCATAATAAGAATAATTTGAATTTGTTCTTAATAGATTATAAGCTCTTTCAAATTTAATAATATCTTCTAAAGTTTTTGTATTCTTTTTTAAATTATTTAAAAGTGAATAATATTGAGATTCTCATTGAATATCTGCATTTTGACCATAATAAGGTTTAGTATTAATATAATTTTGTAATATGATATTAAAATTATTTTCATATGATTCCAAAACAGTTTGAGCATCCAACATTAATTTTTTAAAATAATTTCCCATTCTAAAATCGCTAGCAATAGCCTTATCAAAATCACTAGATACTTTTATATATTTAGAAACTTTTCGCATATAAGGATATAAGATACCAAATGATTTTGCATATTTATCTACTATATTAACACTAGCATTTTGCTTAGAATAATATTCTAAAGAATATTTATCTTCATCTGCAACTATGCTAAAAGGTAATTTAGGAGCTTCTGTATTTGTTTCAATATTATAATTTCCAAGTTGATATAGTGGCTTGTTTAAATATTTAGCAGTTGCTAAATCTGAATGTGATCTTGAGATAATATTTGCTTCTTTTAGCAATTCATTTAAAGACGCACTTTTTAAATTATTTTCTTTAATAAAACCATTTAATTCAACTACTTTAATAACAAATTCTTTATTATTAATTTCAGAAGTTAGTTTGATTGAAACTAAAATTTTTCCTTCAATTCTTTTTCTTTCTATATTAGTAATTGTTATATTTGCATCAGCGCTTGGTAAGGTCGCTAAAATATCTTTATCATTAATATCATTTACTTTTTTAGTTCCATATTGTGAAACATTTAAGTTTTTTATTGAAATATTTATTTTGTTTAATAAATTAGATAAATTAATTTCGGTACTTGTTTTTAGTAAAACATCTTTTTTAATTGTATAAACATTATCTTTATAAGTTACCTTAAAAGATACAGTTGCAAGTTTTTCGCTTTCATTAATATCTTCAATTTTAAGTCCACTATTAAATGAAATTAAATTTTTAAAAGTTTCTGAAACTGTAAGTTTAAAATCAGCACTATTTATTTCATTAAAATTTTTTTGTGCTGGAATTGGCGAATATAAAACTGTAAAATTATTGGTTAATGTTTTAATTATTTCACTTTCACTATTTTTCTTATCTTCTTCATTTGAAAATAAATTACATCCATTAAATAATGAAGACATAGTTAAAGCTGGCGCTAATAATGTAGACGACAATGCTAAAATACTTACAACTTTTTTGCTATTTTTCATGTTCTACTCTCCTTGAAATTAATTTAACTCTTATATTGTATTAGATATTTTAAAAATAAAATAATAAATAATAAAAATAAAAAAACGCCATACATGACGTTTGCAGATTTCTCTGAAATGGTGGTTCCGGCAGGAATCGAACCAGCGACACACGGAGCTTCAGTCCGTTGCTCTACCGACTGAGCTACAGAACCATAATGGCGGTCCAGACGGGAATTGAACCCGCGATCTCTTCCGTGACAGGGAAGCGTATTAAACCACTTTACCACTGGACCGTGGTTGCGGAGATTGGATTTGAACCAATGACCTTTGGGTTATGAGCCCAACGAGCTGCCGACTGCTCTACTCCGCTATATATGGCGGGCAATGAGGGATTCGAACCCCCGCGGGCCGTGAAGCCCCTGACAGTTTTCAAGACTGTTCCCTTCAGCCAGGCTTGGGTAATTGCCCATGGTGGACCCAACAGGACTCGAACCTGTGACCGACCGGTTATGAGCCGGTTGCTCTAACCAACTGAGCTATGGGTCCAAATCAAAACTCTGTTGAGATTCCGTATGGTAGCGCCAAAGAGAGTCGAACTCTTGACCTTCCGGGTATGAACCGGATGCTCTAACCAACTGAGCTACAGCGCCAAATGGTGGAGAGGAAGGGACTCGAACCCTCTACCTCCTGCGTGCAAGGCAGGCGCTCTAGCCAGGTGAGCTACCCCCCCATAAATGGTGAAGAAGACAGGATTTGAACCTGCGACCACTTGGTCCCAAACCAAGCGCTCTGCCAAACTGAGCTACTTCTCCACAGCACTTCAACTATTCTTGCATAAGAATACCTTATTATTATATATAAATTTTAATAATTAATTAAAAATTCCTAAAAATATAAATATGGCCTAATAATTGAAAATACCAATTAAATTATTCTTCTTCTCAACTGAATTCAAAGTCTTCTATTTTGACTATATCACCGTGTTTTATTCCTTTAGCTTTTAAAGCATCATAAACGCCTAAACCTTTTAATTTATAATTAAATCTTCATAAATTATCAATTGAAACTAAAGGTATTTTATGATAAAGATTTGAAACCTTAGCACTTTTTATTTCATAAGTAGTGTTATTAATTTTAATTATTTCTAAATCATCTTTATCTAATGAAATAGTTATTTCTTCTTTTTCTAAACTTTGAGCATTTACTAAAGTATCTTTAGACTTCTTATATATTTCGTATAATGTTTTTTTAACTTCATCAATATTATCTTGTAAAAGTGCTGAACAGGTTACAATTTGCAATTTAGGAAATTTTTTTTTAAACAATTTTAAATGTTCTTTAAATTTAGGTAAATCGCTTTTATTAGCAATAATTACTTGCTTGATTTTTTCAAGAAACAAATTATATGATTTAAGTTCATTATTAATAACTAGATAATCTTCAATTGGGTTTTTATTTTCATCACCAAAATCAATAACATGCGCAATTGCTTTACATCTTTCAATGTGCTTTAAAAATTGAATACCTAAACCTTTACCTTGCGAAGCAAATTCTATAAGACCAGGTAAGTCAGCTACTACAAAAGAAGTATTGTAATATTTAACTAAACCTAATTGTGGAGTTAAAGTTGTAAAATCGTAACTCGCGATTTTAGGTTTTGCATTTGAAATTATTGAAAGTATTGAACTTTTTCCGGCTGAAGGTTTGCCAACAAAACCAATATCCGCTAAAACTTTAAGATTTAATTTCAAATCAAATACTTCACCAAGTTCTCCATTTTCGCAAAGTCTTGGTGCAGTATTTCTAGAGGACTTAAACTTTAAATTCCCTCTTCCACCTTTGCCTCCTAAAGCAATTAAATATTTATCTTTAGTAGTTATGTCTGCAAGCAATTTTTCACCATTAAATACCATTGTTCCTAAGGGCACTTTAATAATTAAATCTTCACCATTTGCACCATATTGGTTTTTACTTTTTCCGTTTTCTCCACTTTGGGCAATATATTTATTTTGATAATAAAATGGTAACAAAGTGTTAAGTCCATCATCTCCTTGGAAATATACGTCGCCACCTTTTCCACCATCGCCACCATCTGGACCACCACGATCTACATTAGCTTCACGCCTAAAACTGATGATACCATTACCACCATTTCCAGCTTGTACTTTTATATTTATTTCATCAATGAATTTCATTTTATTTACCTACATTTACTTAATTCTTGGAAAAAGAATTTCCTTAACTTCAACTTTTTTATTATCAAATTTTGTTCAATCAAATAATAATTTTTCATCAAATTTTGATTGATTTAAATAGCCTAAAATGATGTTACATTTTTTAGGCATAATTACACTTAACATAAAATTAATAGCATATAAGCCATTTAAAAGGGTATTTAAGACACTATTCAATCTTATAGGATCATTTTTTAAACTTCAAGGCGTTGTTAAATCTATATATTCATTTAATTTAGAAGATAAATTAATTACAGCTTTTGAAGCCTTGTCAATATGGAAATTATCAAAATGTAATTTGTAATTTTCATATGTTTCAAAAATTAATTTATAAATAAAATTATCAATTCCTTGCAAGTTTTTTTCATCATATTTTGTCCCATTAGAAAATGATTGATTAACCATTTTGACTACTCTATTTAATAAGTTTCCAAAATTGTTAGCAAGATCAGAATTTAAAACATTTACTAAAAGTTCATCTGAATATGAAAAATCATTATCAATATTTATTTGCGAAGAAAAGAAATATTTAATTTCTTCAGCACCATATTTTTCAACTAAGGGAATAGGTTCGATTATGTTGCCTTTTGATTTAGACATCTTTCCTTCAGGAGTTATTATTCATGAATGAATAACTTCTTTAGTTGGTAAATTAAGGTCTAATGATTTTAAAAAGATAGGCCAATAAATTGCATGGAATCTTGAAATTTCTTTTCCTAATACATGTACTCTTTCAGTACCATTTTTTCAAAACTTTCGATAATTTGTATCATCACTTTCTAAATATTGAAGTGCTGTTAAATAATTAAATAAAGCATCTAATCAAACATAAATGATATGAGTGTGTTTATTATCATTTGATTTAAATTTATCAAGTGCAATACCTCAATCAAATGATATTCTTGTAATTGATAAGTCTTCTAAACCTTTATCTAAAAAATTATTTATTAGTTCTTTTTCAATTGCTTTATTTGTTAAAAACTCAGGATTATTTAAAAAGTATTCTTTTATTCAAGAACCGAATTTAGACATGCTAAAAAAATAAGATTCTTCTTTTATTTCAACTAATAAGTGGTTAGAAGTAGGATGGTAATATTTGCCATCTTTGTGTATTGCTTGAGTTTTGGTTAAAAACTCTTCATCATTGATTGAATATAAACCTTCATAATTTCCTTTGTAAATGTACCCTTTTTCAAACATTTTTTCAAAAACTTTTTGAATTGTTTTTTTGTGCTTTTCATTAGTAGTTCTTGAAAAGAAATCGTAATTAATATCAAGTTTTGTTCAAAGATCTTTGAATTTCTTTTCTTCACCATCAACATATGCTTGAGGCTCTAAATTTAAAGACAAAGCTTTCTTTTCAATTTTTTGTCCATGTTCATCAATACCTGTAACAAAATATGTATCATAACCTTGTTGCTTTTTATAATTAGTATAAACCCATGCTAAAGTAGTAGTCAAAAGGTGACCAATATGTAAATTGCCACTTGGGTAATAAATAGGAGTTGATATATAAAAGGTTTTATTTTTTTTCATCTTCATTATCCTTTGCTTTTATTGGCGAATATAGCTTTACAATTTCTTCTGTGTATTCGTGATTATTTATATCATTATAATGCAAATATAAATTTTTTTTGAATGAAGTACCTCAACCACTATTATATCTAGATTCAATTAAACAAAATTTTGGTAAGTCATTAACTCTTGGATAAACTAATTGTATTACTTTAGGTTCAAAATTATATTTTCTTAAAAGAGTTACTGCATCGATATATCTTGCAATAGGTAATACCATTGTAAGATATCCTTTTTGTTCAATAATTTTTGAACTACCTTTAATTAATTGTTCCAAAGTTAAAAATATTTCATGAGTTGCTGCTTTTTTAGCATCTGTGCATTTTGTTCTTGGAACATTAAATTCTTCTTTATAATATGGGGGATTTGCAACTATTGCTGAATATTTTTTAGCTAATTTATTGCCACATTTAAAGGCATATTCTTTAGCATAAATATTAAAGTCTTCATTTATTACATTAATTTGAGATTCTAACTTATTTAACTTAACATTTTTTTTAGTTAATAAAGCTGCATCTTTTTGAATTTCGAGAGCATCAATATTAATTTTTTTAGAACGTGAAGCTATAAAAATAGAAAGAGCCCCATTATTAGTCCCTACTTCTAAAATATTAGATACAGTTCTATTAATAGAAAAAAAGTTGCCTAATAAAATAGTATCAATAGAATAATTAAAGGCATCTTTATCTTGATATACAAATAAAGTTCCACTATAACCTAAATTGTTTTTAACAATATTCTTTTTCATATTGTCTATTATTTTATATTGTTTCTAGTTTTTTAATTTCTTTTTTAAATTTTTCAAATGTAATTAAAGAATTATTATTTTTGTAAACTAAATTTGCAAATACTGATGTTAAAGATTCTCTAAATGAATCACTATTATTATCAACTAGATCTTCATATATTTTTAAATGTTCATCTGTAGTACTTCTTAAAAATAAATTATTAATTTGATCTAAAACAGGATCTTCATTTAAAAAATGTTTATTATATTCATCAATAAAATGTTTTGATGGAAATGTGTATTTAGTCGACATTGCATAATATTCAATAGGATTAAGTTTTACTATCTTATTATTAATATTTCAATCCATTAAATTAGTTGGATCATATAACCAATTAACAAATTCCTTGACTTGTTTGGTTCTGTTATCATTAATATTAACACCTATTAAATTTATGCCTTGATTAGTAAATGTAGAATTTTCTTGGCTAGTAGTATTTTTACTTGGCGCAAGTAAAAATAAATAATCTTGTTTATTTAATAGGGAAGTATTTTTAAGCAAAATTTGATCATATGCTCAATGTGATGAAATAAGCGTAAAAATTGTGTTTATATCAAAAGGACTACGATTAAAATCTTCTTCACTATATTTAAAATGTAATGCTTTATTATAAATAGCTTTTGCTTCTAAATTAAATATTTTTGTTAACATTTGATTTTCAATTCCTTTGCCTTCAAGTGCTTCATTATATTTTAATCTTGCAAAGTTATCATATTGTAAAAAATAATTTTTGTATAAACCATTAGACTCATTAAATAACATAGAATATGTTAAATTTGCTGAATGATGACTATAAAAAATACGTTTTGAATTATAATCCGAAGGGCGTGCACTATGATTAAAAATTAAAGACATAGTATTAGCAAAATTAAAAAGGTCAAAATAATTGAAAAAAATATTATCATTAAATTCAAAATTAGTTTCTTCGATTTTTGATTTAATAAAAGTATTGGCTATGTTTCATTCTTTATTAATTCTATCTTTTTTAGTTGTATATAAAGATTGATAATAATTTAAACATTCTTGTAATATTTTATTTTTAGAATTATCTAAAGAAATTATATTTTTCGAAATCGAGTTTTCAAGACAATACTTTTGCAACTCATAAATAAAATATCCTAAAAGTCCTTTATTAAGTGCTAAAACGTCGCTACTATTAGCAACAGGTAAAATTCTTCTTTTCATATTTTTAGATGGAATACCTAAATTATTATTAATATCTAAAAATTTTGAAAATATATTATTATCAAATTTTTCATTATACAAATCTAAGCTTCGATTATATGAAGCAACTAAATAAGCCATGCTAGGATAATAAAAAATTAAATCAGATATAGCCTTGTCTTTTGAAGCAAGCTGTATTTTTAATTTATTAATTAATAAAGATCTAGATGATATACTAGAAACATTGACTGGTAATTTTGTTATATCATTTTGGATTTGTTCATTATATTTTTGAATTACATTTAACATCTTTTCAAATCTTAAATCATTTGTAGTAAATGGAAGTAAAACATCAATATGTTTATTTTCTTTAGTACATTTAGAGCTAAAAACGCTAAAAGGCAAAATACATAATGATGAAATTAAAGACAATTTAATAAAAGTATATTTTTTATTTTTCATATTAACTATTTTAGTTAAAAAAATAAAAAATAGTAAATTATTTCTAATCGACTATTTCTTACTATGTTTAAAATTACGCAAATTATACAGTTAATTTATAGCTTGAATTTTGTTTGAAACTTAATACATTAATTTTTTTATAAATAATTACATAACATATAAAATTAATTATAAAAAACACTAAGAAGCCAATCATAATTATTAATGCTGAGACGCTATCTAAAAAACTAGCAAAAGGATAAAATGCCAATGGAATTAAATTATAAATGTAAAAGCCTCAAAATCATTTTTTATGTTCAAAATTATTATATCAAAATACATAAAATAAAATTGTTCCCACACAATATGCAACCATAATAAATGATAAAATGCTTGCGGTTATAATTTCGTTTTTGTTTAAATTTCATTTTATATTTGGCTTAAATATGATAAACATGCATAATGCAACAATTAGTATTGCTAGGAACTCAAATATATTTATTGAACAAAGTATAATGATATGTCTTTTTGCATGTTGACTGTGCTTATATAAATAAAAATCATTTTGATAATTTTCTTGTGAAAAAATTAAATCATATAAATTTAGTATGTCAAAGGCAAAACCATCATTAATATTTTGAAACCTTAAATCTATAACTTTAAGATTTTCATTATCAAAATTAATATTGATTTTTTTAAAGAAACTTATTAAGTAATCTTTAAATTTTTCTTTATTTTTTATAAAAAGTATTGATTTATCAAATTGAAATTGTTCATCAAATTTTTTATAATTAGAAATAAGATATTTAATTAATTTTCTCTTTGTTAATAAAATAAAGTCTATGTTTTCTATTTTTTTAACTATACCCTTATTTTCAAAAATATTTTTTACTATTGAAATTAGATTGCCAAGTTTTTCTTTATCAATATTTTTGTAATACTTAGGAATTATTTTTCAAAGTTTGTCATAAGTTTTAACTATATTAAAGTAATTTTGATTTGAATTAAAGAAGTTAAAAATATATTCGCGTTCTAATATTTCACTAAAAATTTCAGGCGAATTAAATACATTAAATTTATCGACAATTTCAAAAATGTCATCTATTATTTGCTTAATTTTTTCTTTTTGAAAAAAGGCAGATTGAATATAATCTTTTGATAAAAAATAAAATAATTGACATAATGTTAAAGAATATGAATATTCTAAATTTGCTACTAATAAATTATTAATTTTTATGGTATGTCTTTTAAATATATTTTTTGACATAACGCAATTTATAATAACTATTTCATTATTAAAAAGGACTTCATATTTTTTAACTAAAAAACTATCTATTAATTTTGCTTTAATATTAAAATTAGAAATAAAGTTTTGTCAATAATTATTGTAATCTAATAAAGTATCATTTTCGTTATATAAAAATGAAATATCCAAATTGTTTGGCAGTCTAGTAATTAATTTATTTAAATATAAAGCTGCGCTTCCATAAATTAAAATTTTAGAGTTTTCATTTATTTTATTTAATTGTTTAAGTAATAAGTCTAATGTTTCTTTTTTCATAAAATATTTTTCCCCAACAGAATAATTAATTCATTTATTTGGACTTTAATAAACTATAATTTTTCTTAGCTTAATAAAATTATAATATATATAAAAAGTTAAATATATTAAAATAGTGAATTATTTCTAATCCACTATTTTTACGAATGATATGTTAATTAACTTAAAGCTTCAGCTGGGGTTTTAATAATACCATAGCATGCAAGGCCAGCAATAATGAGACCAACTATTAAAACAAATGCTAGTATTACATAAATAACAATTTTTGTAATCTTACTTTTTAATTGTGTTTTTTTGATTTTTTCATATTCAACTGGGTCCATAATTCTATCCTTTAGAAGCTCTACCTTGACGAGATATAGCATTCATTATTCTTTTTCTTAAACTAAAGTAAACAATTAACATAGGTAATATAGCTAATATTGTAGCAGCCATTCTAATACTCATATATACCCTATTACCATCAGGGTCATTTTTAACTTGACCGGTATCTGTAAGTCAAATGTTCATAACTGTTCATGAACCAGGAGCTTGTTTTCCTAAAATTAATAATGGTCATGTATATGAGTTTCAAGTTGCAAGTGCAGTTAAGATACATACTGTTCAAGTTGTGGTTTTAACCATTGGCATAGCTATTTTAATGAAGAACTTAAATCCAGAAGTACCATCAATTAATGCAGATTCTTTAACTGAATCTGGAATATCTTCAAAGGCATTTCTATACATAAATCCAGAAAATACTGAAGCCACGAAAGGCATCATTAATGAAACAAAACGTCATGTTCCAATATGTCAACCTAATTTAACTGCTACAAAGTATTGACCTGATAAAAGAGCAACTTCTGGTAAAACTAATAATGATAAGAAGAATGCTCATGAAAATGATTTAAATCTTCATTTTCTAAGTGAGAAGGCATACCCAAATGACATTGAGAAGAATACTCTAGCTACAACTGAAAAAGATGTAACTATAAATGTCATTAAAAGAGCTTTACCATATCCTTCTTGGAATGCAAATTTGAAGTTTTCTCAGTGCGCTTCAAATTTAGAGTATGTAACACCAAATTTCTTAGGGTATCACAATATTGAACTTGAGTTTACCATTGATCATTGCTTATCTGTTAATGATTGTGAAATCATAAAATAGAATGGGAAAGCAATAATAAATCCAAAAAACGCAAGAACAAATATTTTAAATATTCAAGTTAAGATAATGCTAGATGCTTTAGTATCATCTATAGGTCTTGACATTAAATCTTGTTTAGACTGTAAAGATTGTTTTTGTCTTCAATGTCGAGTTTTCAATTTTCCTAATAACATTGTTTTCTCCTAACTTAACACTTAACTTAAATGTTAAAGTTACAATTTTTCTTAATGTAAATGATACAAACACACCAATAACAAATAAAATTACTGATGCAGCACCTGAGTAGTATCATTTCCCAGCTTTAACAGCACGATACACAAATAACATAATTGAAGAACCACCATTATTAATAGCATCTTCGGGATTGTTATTAAATAATGCAAGAGGGAATACTTTTATACCATTAATAAGACCCATAGTAATTAAGAATGATAATGTTCTTTTAATTGATGGTAAAGTTATTGCAAAGAATTGTTTTGATTTTGAAGCACCATCAATAGCACCGGCTTTATATAATTGTTTATCAACTGAAAGCATAGCAGTAGTTAATATAAGAATTTGAAATGCTAAGTTTCCTCAAATTCCACGTAACAATATAACTCAGAAAGCATTTCATGTGTCTTCTAATCCTGAGTTTAAAAATTGAATAGGTTTTTTTCTTCCTAATTTGGCCAAAATACCATTAATAATTCCACCGTCAGATTTAAACATATAAAGAAATGAAAGTGAAACTGCAACTGCTGAAGTCACATAAGGCAAGAAGAATACTGTTTGTCAAAATCCTCTAGCTCATTTTTTAACTACCATAGTAATAGCAACGCTAATTAAAACGGAAATAAATAAACTAATCGGTAATGCAGCAATTGAATAAATTATTGAGTTTCTAACCCCAACTTTAAAGAATGGGTTAGTTAAAATACTTTTATAGTTATCAATTGAAAAAACAGTATCAGCTACTAAGTGAGAAGTTGGACTTTGTACTTGAAATGAGTTATACAACACTATAATAAATGGAATAAGTGTAAATAGACTAATAGTCAACAAAGAAGGAAGTAAAAGTATAAAAGCTTTCCAATATGGTGTTCTTTTATTGAGAATAGCTAAATCTGTTCCCTCTTTATTTATTCTATATTTTTTTCAAAAATAAGTCTTCATCTAATTAACTCTTTCTGTTGTATCGACATCAAATAAATGAAGTAATGAAGTATCTTTAACTGAAAACTTCAAAGTTTCTCCTAAATTATATTTATGCTTTTTAGTTAAATAAACATTTGAGATCATATCAATATTTTTAATGTAAACTTGAGCTTGAATTTCTTTTCCAAGATATTCAACAACTCTTAGTTCACCTTCAAAAATACCATTTTCGTCTTCAACTAAAGTTTCTGCTCTATAACCAACACGAATTTTGTCTTTTGCGTAATTCTTTGGTTTAGTTGCTATTTGTTCTTTACCAACCATTATTTTTGTACCTTTAATATCAGCTGTAAAAATTGTCATTTCAGGCATACCTAAGAATTTGGCAACAAATTCATTTTTAGGTGTTCTATATAATTCCATTGGTGAGCCAATTTGTTGTACTTTAGCAGTTGACATACATACAACTTTGTCACTAATTGACATAGCTTCTTCTTGGTCGTGTGTAACAAAAACAGTAGTAATACCAAGTTCTTGTTGAATTTGACGTATTCACTTTCTTGTTGAAATACGTAATTTTGCATCAAGGTTTGAAAGCGGTTCATCAAGTAATAATATTTTTGGCTTTTTAACAATAGCACGAGCAATAGCCACACGTTGTTGTTGACCACCGGATAATTGAGTAGGTTTCTTGCCTAAGTTTTTGGTAATATCTACCCTTTTTGCAACTTCAAGAACATCTCTAATTATTGCTTGATCAATAGTTAAAATATCCGCAGAAATTACTGAAATTTTTTCTATTAAATCTTTTGGCAATAAAGAAATTAAATTATGTAATTTTTTATTAAAAGATCTTCCTTTAATATTATTTTTTTCAAATATAGGATCTAAAATCCTATTAATAACTTCTTTATATTCATCTTTAACAATAACATTTGCTTGTTTTAATTTGCTTTCAAATTTATGAACTTCTGCATTGTAAGGACTAAGACGTTTTTGATGTAAAGCTTCTTTTAATAAAATATATTTCTTTTGAATATCTGCATTATTTTTAATTTTTGCATTCTTATAATTATTTTCATAAGTTTCAGTAAGAATAGCAATTTCTTTGCGGGCATCCAATTTAATATTTTTAACTGTTTGTTTATACAAAGCAGCAATTTCATTAATTTTTTCAATATCTTTTTTGTGATCTAAACTAATAATTTTTTTATTGAAATCAAATCTAGCTTCAATAAGCTTTTCTTCTTTATTCTTTTTAACTAAACTAATGTCTTTTAAAACTTTTTTAGTTAATGAAGTTAATTCAGCTGATTTTTTAGTTAAAGCAAAACGATATGCATTTTCTTCAGCTTCACTAATATCACTTAATTTTCCTTTAATTTCAATTAAATGTTTTTTAGTTTCTTTAGGAACATCAATTAAATAGAAACATTTCTTTTTTGCTTCGTTAATTAATTCTGGACTAACTTTAAAGTATTCAAATATCAAATTAAATACTTTGTGTTGAGCTAATTTAGTTTTTTCTATTGTTTCTTCTTTTCAATGCTCATCATTAGACAAAGGGAAGGCAATATTTTCATAAACTGTCATATGAGGATATAAGGCATAATTTTGGAAAACTAAACCTAATTCTCTTTGTTGGGGTGAATATTTAGTAACATCAATACCATTAAATATTAATTTACCACTAGTTGGTCTCAATAAACCAGAAATAGCATTTAATGTAGTGGTTTTACCTGAACCAGAAGGTCCAAGTAAAGTTACTAATTCGCCTTTCTTAATTTCAAATGTTGCATTGTCTACTGCAACAGCATCACCAAAGTCAATAATTAAATTTTTTATTTCTATTGCTGGTAATTCTTTGTTTTGTTCAAAACGTTGCTTAGAATAGCCATGAATTTCTTCAAGGTCTAAATTATATTTTTTTTCAGCAACCATTTTTACTCCTTTCATAAAAGTTAAATAAAATAATCAATATGCAATTTTAATTTTATTTTAAATAATTTTCACTATTCAGCATCTTCTTTATTTAATTCCAAAAGATGATGAAATAAAGAATACTTGTTTGTGTTTTTTTGTTTTAATGATTTCATTGTTGAAAATTTTGAATCTAAAATATATTCTAAATATGGCATTAAATTACCATGTGTAATATACATTTTGTTAAATTCGCTAACATTTTTAAAAAATGTTTTGCCTTGATTAGCTCTATTAGGATTATAAAATCCTTTTTTATTTTCAATCCCATCATTGAATGCATATGCAAAATAAGGCAATAAAAATCCTTGGATATTTTCTTTCTTAACTTGATTGTATGAATATAAAAATTGCAATTTGTCGTCATCACCTATTCTAGGTAATGTATAACCGTTTGCTACTAATTCAACAGAATAATTTTTTTCAAAATGTTCTCCAAAGAATACATGTGCAACAATTCTATTATATGACTTTGTAATTTTTCCATCAGGTGGTACAACTCTAACGGTTGAACCAACAGGCAACATTTGTTCAGCAAATGCTTTGTCTTCTTGCGCAAGTGCTTTTTCTGCCGGGCTTACAGTACCGCCTGGAATATGTTCTTCTAAAGTATCAATAAGAGAAATTCTTACAGCAAATGTAGAAGGAAAATTTTCTTTATTAACTACAATTCCATTATTTAATGTAAGTACTTTGGGTTGCTCTTTAACTGAAAAATTCATGGTATCACCATCACTATATGAAATTAAAGTTGCTTCACATGCGCCCATTAAATCTCAGTAAGAATATTCATTGCCAGAATTATATTTAAATTTTCTATCCAAAAGTTTTCCAACTTTGCTATATTCCTTAAGAGGAATAGGTTCTGGTTTATCAAAACCAAATTCTTCGTTAATAGTCATATCATGATGATCTAATTTGCCGACTTTTGATAAATCTTCATCTTTTGATAAATCTTTGTCTTTGCATGAAAAAGCAACAAGCGGTAAACTAGAAAGAGAAATTAAAGGCAATGTTCAAAATAAAATATTTTTTTTAATTTTTTTCATTATTTTCCTATTAGACAAGAATAAAACAAATAATAAATATTTGTTTTATTCTACTTAAATTATTTATTTTGTAAAATTATGATTTAGTTATTTAAATCAGCAAATGATTTTTTAATCTTGTCAATAAATGTAAGGAATGTTACAGTTTCACCATCTTGTGCACGAGAAACTAAAGCTTTTCCTGCAGATTCTATTCCACTACGCACAATGTTTGACAAGTGTGAAGGAACGTCTTCAACAATTTTATAGTGTTCACCATCTATGTTAGCTTTAGCAAAGTTTTCAAAAGCTATTTTATTGGCAGCATTTAATTTTGTTAAAACTGGATCTGATGTTAAAGATCTTGCAAAGAATGATTCAGTTGGTGAAACATAACTTGCATGAATATTAAATGCATCAATTGGAGTACCATTATAAGTTGCTTTTTCTATCTTAATATTTGTTAATTTTTCAGTAAAGAATCATTTAACAAATAAGTTTGTTGCTTTATCTTCTTCTTCATTAGCATGAATACCAACAAATGATGGTCCTTGAGTAAATACTGAATTAGTTTCTTCAGCAGCACCTGTTGCTTTATAAGGTGCAGATAAATGGGTAACTTCAGTTTTATTTAAAAATGCTTCAGCAGTCTTTTTAATAGTGTCATATGCAGTTTTAGGTAAATAATAGAAATTATATTTATCATCTTTTGCTTTACCTTTATTATTTACAAAAATATGTGAATATTTCTTTGCATTTTTAATTTCTATTTTTGTTGAAGAACCAGGTTTAGTGTAATATACTTTTCCATTTTCTTCAGAAAATTGTTGTTTTTCACTAGTAGTATCTTCTTGAATAAAGACTCCACCTGCTGTTAAAGCTGCTGTAATTTCACTTATTTCATCGCTAGTTAACGAATCACTTAAGTAATAAGCATAACTGTCGTTTTTAAGAGTATCATTCACTGTACTAAATTTGCCAAAAACAGGGTTAGTATATTTTCCGCTTGTAATACCAGCAATAGCAGAATCTCAGTTTGCTTTATACTCAGCTTTTGCTTTTGCTTTTCCATCTTCTTTTGAAACAATATCTAATGGTGAATCAAATTCAATATCAGTACCTTTTGGTTTAATTAAAATTATTTCGTCTTTTTCAACATAAGTATGAGAGAAACCAGCTGTTGATCCTAATGATAATGCTAACTTATGTATTGTTAAATCTGATGATCCATATGTACCACCACCACCAACAAATATAGCATTGTTGTTAATACCTTCAATAATTTTAGTTAATGATTTTTCAAACAATTTATATTCTTCAGAATTTTTATTTTGATAAAAACTCTTGAAATCGTATCCTCCATTTACTTTAAATTTAGAATCAGTTGATTTTCTAATATAATTCTTAGAAGGATCACCTTTTGAAAGTGAAGAACTAATAGCATTAACCGCATTAGGCAATGAGTCAAAACCTAAAACATAATATCCTGACTTTCCAGGGAACATAGATTTAACTAAAATTGCAAAATCAATTAAATCTGAATAATTAGAAAAGATTTTATCATCTAATGTAAATTGTTTAATTTTTGCTTCTAATTCAGCGTTAATTGTAGGTTCGCCTCATGAATCAGTTGATTTAATGTAATTAACATCATTTACAGATGCATTAGCCGCAGCTATTATTTTATCTACAAGTGTGTGATTATCACCAATTTTTGCACCTTTGTCTTTTAGAATGTTTAAGAAATAACCAGTAACAGGTTGGTTAACAGCAAACATTTCAGATGAACGTGACATAGGAACCATTCATTTTTGATTGTTATTATTAAATGCTATATCTTTGTTAACATCCTTAAATGCTTTTGCAAGACCATATTGTTCATAGTCTTCTTCATTAAACGCTAAATTCATGTCATATCTAGCAATTTCTGCAGCAGTTGCTGGATAGTTAGCGATAAGGTTATAGAATCCTTTTTTATCTTTAGAAGATAATTTTAAGTTCATGTCATCTGTTTTATAACCATTAGGGTTAATAACAGACATAACTGGCATATATCCTTCTGCTTGTTTATTTACAGCTTCTCATGTAACTTTTTCGTTACCATCAACTTTAGCGCCAATAAAAGTATTATATCTTTCAATTAAAGCATCTAAAGCAGCTTTTTGTTTTCCTGAAGCACCAAATCCAGTTGCTATTTTAACAATTCCATCATTTTCTTGATCAAAACGTGGAGACTTATGCTTACATTTTAGAGAAAGTGGAAGTATTGACAATCCAAGTGTTAATGAACTTGCTAAAAATATAATTTGTTTTTTATTTTTCATTATTTTACCTTTCATAATTTAATGTTATTTATATGTTATTTTTTTAAGTTCTAGGACTATATAAAAATATATAGAACAGAATAAAAGAAAAGCACAAAAGAAAAATTATCTTTTGTGCTAAAGATCTTTTAGTGAAATATTATCGTTTGCATATTGATTTTTCACATAATTAATTTTACCATAAGATAGCCCACTATTTTTGAGAAAAATTAAAAATGTATGTAAGTCAAAAGTAAAAACTTAAATTTCAAATATAAAAAAGCACAACAAATTATTATGCTTAGATGTTGTGCTTAATATGTACTTAATAAAATAATTTATAAAAATTGTTTGTATAGTTTTTTATATATTACTTTTACAAGCGAAACTAGCATTACATATGTTCCTAAAAATAAACTTAGTCATGCATAGAATAGTGGAGGAAGCGCTTCTAGTTTAATTCAACTATTAACTTTTGGAATATATTGAATTGAAGTTATAACTGCTACTCCTAAAAGGGAAGTAATAATAATTGGACTCGAAGCATTTGATTTTATAATTGGAATTTTGTTTGTTCTTAAAAAATGGATAATAATAGTTTGAGTTCACATTGATGTTACTAATCAACCAGTTCAGAACATATGTTGAAACTTTTCTTGTAAGTTTAGATTAGATATAGATTTATATTGAGTGCCTAATTGTGAAGGAATAAATACATAATATAAAATAATAAATGTCATAATATCAACTATTGAACTAACAAGACCAAATCAAATCATAAACCGAAGAATGGATTTGTGTTCTCATTGCCGCGGCTTATCTACAAATTCTTTATCAACATTATCTCATGGAATAGCACTACAACAAAGATCATAAATTAAATTTAAGAAAATTATTTGTACAGGTGCCATTGGCAAGAATGGTAAAAGCATTGAAGCTAATAAAATACTAATAATATTTCCAAAGTTTGAAGAAACAGTCATTTTAATATATTTATTTATATTAGCATGTGTTCTTCTACCTTCAATTATTCCAGTTGCTAAAACATTTAAGTCTTTTTCTAAAAGAATAATGTTAGCAGTTTCTTTTGCAATATCGACAGCAGTATCTACTGAAATAGAAACATCAGCAACTTTCATAGCAGGAGCATCGTTTATTCCATCGCCCATATATCCAACAACATGTCCGTTTTTACGTAATATTGTAATTATCTTTGCTTTTTGATCAGGGGACAATTTTGCAAATATTTGTGTAGTCTCTACAGCTTTTGCAAGTTTTTCGTCGCTCATAGTAAGTAAATCTTTTCCTAATAAAATCTTTTCATTAGGAATACCTACCTTAGCGCATATTGCTTTTGTAACTAATGGGCTATCGCCTGTAAGAATTTTAATTTCGATACCTTTGTTATGTAATTCTTGAATAGCAGTTTCGGCAGAATCTTTTGGTGGATCTAAAAATGTTAAATAACCAATTAAAGTCATATTTTTTTCATCTTCTATAGAAAACTTACCAACAGGAGCTGCATCATTTTTAGAAGCTATTGCAATAACACGCATACCTTCTTCATTAAATTCTTCAACTTTTTCTAAAACGTTTTTAATAACATTATCAGTTAATTTAATAACTTTACCGTCTTTATAGATGGTGTCACATACATTAATGATTTCTTCAACGGCGCCTTTAGTTATCATTTTAATCCGATTATTTTTTAATGATTTAACTAAGACAGACATTCTTTTACGATTGAAGTCAAAAGGAAGTTCATCAATTTTTTCAAAATGTAACTCAAGATTGTCAAGTGATTTTTCTTCATCAGCTAATTCTAGAGTTCTTTTAATAATTGAATTATCTAATAAGTTTTTAAGGCCTGTTTGATAATAAGAATTTAAAAAGGCAAATTTAAGAACATATGGGTCTTCTTTTCCGGTAACATCCATATGTCTTTCAAGGATAACTTCATCTTGGGTTAAAGTACCAGTTTTATCTGTACATAATATATCCATAGTACCAAAGTTTTGAATACTATTTAAATTCTTAACAATGGTTTTATGTTTTCCCATTGTTATTGCACCTTTTGATAAACAACTTATTATAATCATTGGTAGCATTTCGGGCGTTAACCCTACTGAAATAGTAATTCCAAATAATAGGGCGTTAATTCAAGGTTTTTGTGCATGTGTAAAATGCCCTTTAAGGCCAACAATTAGAAATACAATTGGAATAATAATTGCAATTACTGTTGTAAGTAATATTGAAATTTTCTTAATTCCTTTATCAAAATTTGTTTTGATTGGCTTTTCATTTATTTTAGAAGCAACTTGCCCAATGTAGGTGTCATCACCAACAACTACAACAACCGCTATCGCAGAACCTGAAATAATATTAGATCCCATAAATGCTAAATTAGGGCGATCAGTAATATTATCATAATTTTTAGAAGGATCTAAAATTGCAAACTTTTCAATTGGCTCACTTTCTCCGGTTAAAGACGATTGTGATAAGAAAAGGTCTTTTGCTTGAATAATTCTAACATCGGCAGGAATAATATCTCCAGCTGCTAAATGTATAATATCTCCAACTACAATATTAGTAAGAGGAATTTCTTGAAGAACTCCATTACGTTGTATTAAAGAAGTTGTTTGAATTATTTGAATTAATTTATTAGCACTTGTTGCGGATTTTTGTTCTTGAACAAAGTGAATAATAGAACTAACAAAAACCATAACTAAAATAATTATCATAGTTGTATAGCTAGCTTTTTCTTTGTTTAAAATAGGAATTATTATTTCAACTACGCAAGAAACTAAAGCAAGCACTATTAGAATAATATTAAATAAATTAAAAAAAGAACGAACTAATCTTTTTGAAATATTATCACTGCCTTTTTTAGTAATAATATTTTTTCCATATTCATCTTGATTTTCTTCAACAATATGTTCGCTTTCAATACCACGTTTAGTAGTATTTAAAGAATCAAGTAATTTATCAATATCACTATTAGAAGCACTAATTAGGCGGTTCTTAGTTTTGGTTAATCTTTCATCAACTTTAGTTTTGTTTTCTAATGTTTTGCTAATATTTCTCATTTTTTACCTTCTTTAAATAATTATTAATAATTTTACATTATTAATAATAAAAAAACTTATAAAAATTACTAATTAGTATGAACCCATTTCCAAAAAAGTCTTGAATTTGGAATTCACTCTATATCTGCGTTATTATGAATTAAGTAATTATAAAAAAGATTATTTAATAAAACGCTTTTACCACTTCTTCTAATACTAGTAATAACTTTAATTAATCTATTGTTTTTATATTTGATTAATTAATTCAAATAAAAATGATGTAATTTTGTGAAATTTAACCACTTCATTACATTATAATTCAATTTATTTTTAATCTATAAATCCTAAATCACTAACTTTAAATTTTGCATACTTTTTATTTAATTTATAGGAAGTAATTCTTTTAGTACCACTATTTGGAACTAAAATATCTTTGTCTATTCAGCCTTTAGTTCATTTTGATATAGCTCTAGAAGTAACACCAAAAACTGAAACTAAATCTTTAATAAGAATAATACTTTTCTTATTTTCTATGCAATATCTTAATAAAATTAAGTCTTTTTTATTAAGATTATTTAATAAATCATTATGACTATTATCTTTAGTGCTTGCTTCTAAAGCACTTAAATATATATTTTGTGCATTAAGAGCCATAATTTTACAAAAGTAAGTTATTCATTTTTCTAAATGTGGCGGTTTATTACGTCCATTATAAAATAAAGGACTTAAATCCATTTGTAATGCTTGATAATATTCATTTAAGTTATTACTATAATATTCTTCAAAAGAATTAAATCCTTTGAAATCATAATCATCTAACATTAATGAATAAGTAGCTAGTGCTCTAGCACTACGACCATTACCATCCTCAAAAGGGTGAATTGTAACAAATGCATAATGAATAATAGCTGCTCTTATTGCACTTGGTAAATGTTGGTTTTCATTTATTCAAGTTATTAATTCATCTATTAGAATATTTATATCCTTAGCTTCTGGTGGTATATATTCAGGGCTTTTAGTAACTGAATCATATACAGCAAAAAGCACTCCAGGAAGAGTAGATTGTCGAAAATCTATTTTGGTAATTCTAGAACTTTTAGCTTCAATAATATTATGTAAACTAAAAATAAAATCTTTAGTTATTTTTATTTTAAATTTTTTACTTCTTTCTAAGAAACTTAAAGCTTCTCAATAGTTTAATACTTCTTGTTCAGCTTTAATTCTTGTTTGATGTGTTTTATTGTTTATAACATTTTTAATTTGTTCAATGTTCAAAACATTACCTTCAATACTTGTAGAAAAATGAGTTTGTTTGATTTTTGCCTCAAATTGAATTCTTTGTTTGCTTCTTGTAGGCAAAGACAAAAATTCTAATGAACTTTTATATTTTTCAATTTCTAGAAGATAATTGACAAGCTCATCTGTATATTTAAATGATAGATCTAATTCCTTTTTCATGTAAATATTATACCAAATAAGGAACAAATAGAGAACAAATAAAGAACGGTTTTATTCTTAATTTGTTAAACAAAAGTATAAAAAATCTTCCCTAAATAATAAACTAGGACAAAAAAAATGGACTCAAATTAAAAAAAAAATTGAGTCCTTTTTTTCATTTTAAGTAAAGGAGATAATTATGGGTAGACAATTAAAAATTAATGAGTGACTACAAGTATTTGACTTGTATGAAAACTATAAGAATAATAAAATTTCCAAGAGAGCATTTGAATATGAATATTTAAAAATTTGCGGTTCAAATAAAATTTTTAATAGATATGTAATTCGTTGAATAAAAATTAAAATTAAAAAATATAATTTAGGTATGAACATAGAATCTAAAACTGGTAAATCACCTAAAAAAGGAAAAGGAAGCGGCCGTCCAAGAAAAAAATTTCCATTGCAAGAAATTGAA